>CAZXWR010000015.1:0-26782 GCA_964644325.1 uncultured bacterium | reverse complement strand
GTGCGAAGCAGGGGTTAGGGGATGAGGGCGAGAATCTCGACGTTAATAAATTCGCATTCCTTAGGGTTGAACTGTCGCCTCAGCCATGCGGCGCTGGTGCTGTTGTTCATTAAACTGACGTTGCGATTCGGTCAGATTGGCAAAGGTTGTCGGAGGGCGCATGTCCCACTGATACTCGCCTAAGACCAGCAGAGTAGATCCCATCACCAGCCCGGTGGCTAAAAACTGGTAGGCCGGCACCAGCGGTAACAAGCCCATGCCGAAGCCATGAATCAGGCCAATTAAGCAGAGCGATCGCGATCGCAAACCCGCCCCCGTCACACCATAGCCAACAGCGCAAAGCAGAAGCCAGAGGGGGCACAGGTGGCCCATTAGCCAGCCCCAGTGGGCAAAAATGCTGTAGTCCGTCAGCCCAATGCCGACCAGCAGGATTCCCAACCACAGCCAGATCAGCCAGCGCAGCTGTTCAATGCCAGCCCAACACCAGGTCCAGCGGGCCATGATTAATCCGGTCACCAGAGAGATAAGCGACCACAGCCACGCCTGTACAATCCAAGACAGGGTCGTGAATTGAGCCACCGCAAAAATACCGACAGCTGCCAAAGCCCAAAACAGAAAAATTTGATCAATGCGGGTGTAGTGGGAATGCCAGAGCAACCGTGGCCCAATTTGCCAGCGAACTGACCACAAACCTTTTAAGTCTTGCACATCTAGGGCCGTTTGCTTGGGACGCAGCAGGGGCTCAGACGGGGCAAAAAAGGTCATAGGCAGCTCATGTGTAAATTTATGTTAAGTGCTGCCATTGTAGCAGACAGTCCATTCTTATGGTCGAAATTGTCAGACCGTTGCCGTTACTGGGGTCGGGGGATGGGTTTGCAGCACCTGCTTCAGGTACTGTCCGGTGTAGGACTCTGGCATTGCCGCGACCGTCTCAGGGGTGCCACAGGCCACCAGCTCACCGCCGCGATCGCCCCCTTCAGGTCCCAGGTCAATGACCCAGTCTGAGCAGCGTATCACGTCGAGGTTATGCTCAATCACGAGCACTGAATTGCCTTTATCCACCAGGCGCTGAATCACATCGAGTAATTTGTGGACATCGTAGAACGAGAGTCCGGTTGTCGGCTCATCAATCAGGTAAAGGGTTTTGCCCGTGGCTCGTTTGGAGAGTTCAGTCGCCAGCTTCACCCGCTGGGCTTCACCCCCGGAGAGGGTCGGAGCCGTTTGACCCAGACGCACATAGCCCAACCCAACATCGACTAATGTTTGCAGGCGACTTTCGGCCTTGGGAATATTGCGGAAGCAATCGAGGGCTTCTTCGACGGTCATATTCAGAACATCGGCGATGGAGTGACCCTTGTACTTGACCTGGAGGGTTTCGCGGTTGTAGCGGGCACCTTTGCACACATCGCACTGAACATAAACATCCGGCAGGAAGTTCATCTCAATGACGTTGACGCCTTGCCCACTACAGGCTTCGCAGCGCCCACCTTTGACGTTGAAGGAAAATTGACCGGGTTTGTAGCCCCGCACTTTGGCTTCAACCGCTTCAGTGAAGACATTGCGGATGGCGTCAAACACCCCCGTATAGGTAGCGGGGTTGGAGCGGGGGGTGCGACCAATGGGGGACTGGTCAATCACAATCACTTTGTCGAGGGCTTTGAGGCCACTGATGCTGTCCATTTCTTTGGGGAAGGGGATCTTATGGCCGAAATGGTTTTGCAAGGCCGGGTAGAGCAGCTCGTTCATGAGGGTCGATTTGCCTGACCCCGACACCCCCGTAATGCTGACCAGTCGGCCTAGGGGAATTTCAACGTCAATGTGGCGCAGGTTATTGCGATGGGCATTTTGGATGTGGAGCGATCGCCCTTGTCCAGTCCGACGTTCAGCGGGGGTGAGGATCTGCTGTCGTCCTGAGAGATAGGCCCCGGTCAGGGATGCTTCCGTGTTGAGGAGAGTTGTGAAGTCCCCCTGGGCCACAATGTGACCGCCATGGGTTCCGGCTCCAGGGCCAATATCGACGATGTGATCAGCAGCGCGGATGGTGTCTTCGTCATGCTCAACCACAATCAGCGTGTTGCCCAGATCGCGGAGTTTGGTGAGGGTGGCCAGTAGGCGATGGTTATCCCGCTGATGCAGACCAATGCTGGGTTCATCTAGGACATAGAGCACCCCGGTGAGTCCCGCACCAATTTGAGTGGCGAGGCGAATGCGCTGGGCTTCGCCGCCGGAGAGGGTCATGGCGGTACGATCCAGGGTGAGATAGTCGAGGCCCACATCTAGCAAAAATTTGAGGCGGGCCTTAATTTCCCGCAGCACCAGGTCGCCAATTTGAGCCTGACGCGGGGTTAAGTGCAGATTCTCAATCCGGTTCAGGCAGTCGCGAATCGAAACTTCGGAGAGATCGGTGAGGCCATATTGGCCAATGCGCACGGCGATCGCCTCTGGTTTCAGGCGTTTCCCGTGGCAAACGTCGCAGGGTTCATCCACCAGGTATTGCTCTAGCTTTTGCTTGTAGAGTTCGGAGGTGGTTTCACGATATTGACGATCGAGTAAGGGCAAAACCCCTTCATAGCGGCGATGGTAGCCCTGCTTACCCCGATAGCGAGAGTCGAGCTGGAGATAGATCGGCTCCGGACTGCCTTCGAGAAGCACCTGCTGCTGCTCCGGGGTGAGCTTTGCCCAGGGGGTTTGGATTTCAAACCCGTAGGCCTGACCGACGCTGTACAGCAGCGAGAAATAGTAGGTATCTTCTTTGTCGGCCCAGGGGGCGATCGCCGCATACACGGGCAGCAAGGGATCGGGCACCACCAGATCCGGGGAAAACACCTTCAGGCTACCCAATCCGTGGCAGTGACTACAGGCCCCATAGGGCGAGTTAAAGGAGAACAGCCGGGGGGACAGTTCTTCCATGACGGCCCCATGTTCCGGGCAGGCAAAGTTCTCGGAAAAAACCAGTAACTTAGACTCTGGCTCGGTCTGCTCTAGGATGATAGCCTCAGTTTCGGCCGCTTTCAAACTGCTTACTGAGTCAGGGGGTTTGAACTCGACGACATTATTTTCTGCGGTTTTAGGCGGCTGTAAAACCTCGATCATGGCGATACCATCCGCCCGCCGCAGCGCCGTCAACAAAGAATCGGCCAGTCGTTCTTCGATATCCGGCTTTTGCACCAGGCGATCGACGACCACTTCAATGTTGTGCTTGTGGTTTTTATCTAGCTTGATGGTGTCACTCAGGTCAAACACCTCCCCATTGGCCCGCACCCGCACAAATCCCTCTGAAGCGAGGGACGACAGCAGCTTTTTGTGGGTGCCTTTCTGGCCCCGAACCACGGGCGCTAATATTTGAAACCGGACTCCTTCTGGAATCTGCTTGGCCTGGTCAACCATCTGGTCGATGGTTTGGGGCGAGATCTGGCGATCGCAGTGGGGGCAGTGGGGTTCTCCGGCTCGACCATAGAGCAGCCGCAGATAGTCGTAAATTTCGGTAACCGTCCCCACCGTTGAGCGGGGGTTATGGGAGGTTGATTTTTGATCAATTGAGATCGCGGGACTGAGGCCCTCAATGGCATCCACATCCGGCTTATCAACCTGCCCCAGAAACTGACGGGCGTAAGCACTCAGGGACTCGACATAGCGGCGCTGACCCTCGGCAAAAATGGTATCAAAGGCCAGGGAAGATTTCCCCGAACCCGAAACCCCCGTGAACACAATCAGGCGATCGCGGGGGATTTCCAGGTCTATATTTTTAAGATTGTGCTGACGCGCCCCGCGAATGCGAATGAGATCCTTGGGCTGACGGAGCGCTAAATTTGCCGCACCGTTTTGATCCGGGTGGAGCTTCGCACTTGAGGAACGGGCCATAGATTCAGGAGCGGTAAAATTCCTTAACAATTGTAGCGTTAAGGCTCCTCAGAGTTGACTGAAGCTGTAACACAGGCAGCAGGCGATAGCACCCATCGCCCCAGCGCGTTCAGCCAGCCCAGCATACCGTCAGCTAGACCACCCGAAAAATAAACGGATAGTGGAACACTTCATCTGGATCCTTCAGGCATTTGACAATGGCAAAAATGGGCAGAATCCAGTGGTATAAAAACCAAATCGGTAAAAATAAGAAGCCAATTAAAAAGAAGCAAAGCACGCCCATGATAATGCCGTAGAGCCAAACATTTAGGGTAAAGTTAATGGCTTCGCGGGCATTTGCCTTAACCACAGGGTCGTCTGAAATCAGCAAGATGACGATGGGAATGGCAACCGGCACCACCAAAGAGCCCAAAAAAATCGAGCCATGGGCAAGGCCTGAAAGCAGTTTACGTTTATCTACGTCGTAGGTCGTTTGCATGGTTGCATTCCAAATTACGCGCTGCGACTCCTATAGTGCGGGAAAAAACCGGAAAAGAAAAGATGAAATTACCGAATCCGCCGCCACGTTCAGCGCTGCGACCTGGCCCAAACCTAGAACCGACCGTCGGAGCGCTGGGGCTTGCCTGGTTCAAACCTCATCAAAATGAAGGAGAACAGGCTTAGCAATGCCAAACCCCTGGACGTAGTCAACGCCCATCTGGGTGAGTTGGGTGAGGGTTTGGTCATCTTCGACCCATTCGGCGACGGTTTCAATGCCCAAATTATGGCTGAGGCGGTTAAAGCACTCCACGATAGCGTAGTCGGTATGGCTGTGAACCATGCGCTGCACAAAGCTGCCGTCAATTTTGAGAAAGTCAACCGGTAAATTTTTCAGGTAGTTCATGGAGCACATGCCGCTGCCAAAGTCATCCAGCGCAAAGGAGCACCCGATTGATTTCAGCTCTGTAATTAATTGGGAGGCATGGTGCAGGTTCACAATAGCCGCCGTTTCGGTAATTTCAAAGCAGAGGGTTTCGGCCGGAACATGATGCTGCGCTAGTTGAGTTTTTAAGAAGGGCAGTAAGTCGGCCTGACTTAAACTGGCCCCCGATAGATTCAGGGTATACATCCGACCCGCGATTTCGGTCTGGCTCGCGGCGCTGGTTTTTAAGTGGGCTTCGTACTGATCTAAAAACGACTGGATCACCCAACGGTCTAAGGTGGGCATCAGCTGATAGCGTTCAGCGGCGGGGATAAAGGCAGCTGGCATGATTAACTGGCGCTCTTCTCCCGTGAGCCGCAGGAGAACTTCGGCCAACTGTTTGCCCTTGAGCTTCGAGACTGGATTGATGGGCTGGATATGGAGGTGAAACCGACCCTCTTCCAGGGCTTTATAGATGCGGCTCTGCCACTGGCGATCGCCTCGTTCTTGCACGATCACCCGATCATCGGGCTGATAAACCTGAATACAGTTGCGCCCCTTGGCTTTGGCCGCGTAGCAGGCAGCATCGGCGGCGCTTAAGAGACTATTCATGTCACTATGACAGGCGTCAATCACCGTGATACCAATGCTGACCCCAATCCGATAGACCTGATCTTCCCAAACAAACTGGATTGCTTGAATTTGCTGGCGGAGCAATTCCGCAATCTGCACCGCTTTATCCAGGGAACATTTCTTGAGCAGTAGGCCAAATTCATCACCCCCCAAACGGGCGAGTGTATCCGTGGAGCGGATGCGCATTTGCAAAATGCTGGCAACCTGTCGCAGTAAAGTATCCCCAGCCTCGTGGCCGCAGGCATCATTGACCACCTTGAACTGATCGAGATCCAGAAAGCACAAAATATGCTGGTGTGTATCGTCTGCTTGTGCGAGAGCAATTGTCTCGATAAATTGCCGTTCAAACTCGCGGCGATTGGCGAGCCCAGTCAACGCATCATGGGTGGCCTGCCAAGCTAACTCTTGAGTCAGTTTTCGCGCCGGGGTACAGTCATGAAACACCATGACCGCACCTTGAATTTCACCCTGATGATTGCGGATGGGTGAGGCAGAGTCCGTAATCGCATATTCTTGACCCGTCCGACTGACCAGAATCGTGTTGTCTGGCAAGAGTACCGTTTCTTGCCGCGCTAGCGCTTGTTCTAAGGGGTTTTCAACAACGCTACGGGTGCCTTCTTGCACCATATTCAGGATGGTGCGGGCCAGTTGTCCCTGGGCTGCTTCATTAGACCAGCCCGTTAACTTTTGCGCGACTGGATTCAGCGATCGCACCCGTCCCGCAGCATCCGTCGTCACCACCCCGTCCCCAATGGAATCAAAGGTGATTTTAGCCAGCTCATTCTTTTGTAACAGGATCCGCTCCGCTCGCTTCCGCCGTCTGACTTCACGCTGAAGGGCCTGATTGGCACTCTCAAATTGTGCGGTGCGTTCCCTTACACGCTGCTCTAACGCCGCATTCAAAACCTGGAGCTGTCGTTCCGCTGCCCGCTTCTCGTTCAGTGCATCTTGGGTGCTCTTGTGCAGCTGCGCTTGCTGAATCGCAATGGCAATCTGCACCGACATTTTTTGGAGAAACTCAACTTCATCCGCACGCCAAGCCCTGGGGCCAGAACATTCATGCACCGCCAGGAAACCCCAAAGTTTCGGCGAATCTGAACTGGCTGCAGTTGAGCGACTCGAGGTTAGATTTTCAGCACCACTGTCTGAAATCTCCTGCAAGACCGGGACAAGAATGTGTGCCCAAATCCCCATATTGGCTAACAAGTCACGATGGCAAACGCTGAGCTGATCGGCGTAGATGTCTTGAACCGTCTGGACTCGTCCTTGCTGGTAGGCTTCTACCCAATCTCTGGCAAAGCATTCATCGCTGATGCTGCGACCGAGCAAAGATGCAATACCGGGCTTGACCGATTCTGCAATAACAATCCCACTCCAGTTTGGATTAAATCGATAGAGAATGACCCGCTCCGCCTTGAAAAGATGGCGCACTTCAAAGGCTGTGGCTCGCATGACCGTCATCGGATCCAAAGAGCGGCGTAACCGAAGTGAAGTCGTGGCCAATAAATGATTTCGCTTAGCCGTGATCTGGAGCTGGAGGGTCTTGGCCTTGAGATGTTGCTCCAGAGACGTTGTTTTGAGCAGCAGTTTGTCTAAGGGAGGCGAAGATGCTGTGGCGTTTTGTTTTTTCATACCTGGGGCCATGGGGGAATAACAAACTTGACACAAACCGCGAAAGGTTATCCCATAAGTCTGCCCAGCCCATTTTTGGCATTGGCTACGAGTTCACACAGTTCATTGCTAATATATGCTCCGCAAAATTTCGTTACATTTGGACACAATGCAGACCTTTATTTCTCTCTGGTATTTTTCTCTGGAGCTTAACTTGCCAGCCTGGACGCACGCCCTTATCGGTTCAGCCGACCCCCTGGCCGTTCAGGGGTTTCAGCCACCAATATGGCGTGCATCTGTATCATTCGCGGCTTCTAGAATCTTGACCCATAAGAGCGATTAGCAAGACTCCGCCGGGGTCTCTAAGATCTTGTCAATGACTCGCTCACAGTCTTCTGGAGTATCTGCGCCAAGAAAAGCACAGAATGCTTCAAATGAATCTTCGTTCGATGCTGAGACTGGCTCTAGAGGCTTTTCAGATATGGACTGAGTAGGTTCAAGCATAGGATGTATAAGATTTTTGGTTTTGCAAATCAGCTCCAATGCTAACCAGCTATTTTTCTCTTAACTCCAGCATAATTACGGAAGTTTTGTAAGTTTTTGTCAAGTACGGCCCAGACCTGACTCTAGGTGTGGGGAGCTACGGATTGCCAAGCGATTGATGTTGCGGGAGGCCAAAGGCTCTCGGTGAATCTTGAATGTTTGTATGCAAGCGCCAGGGTGAGATGCGGTTGCACTAGCATTTGAATGTGGCGGGCAAGGCTCTGCCTCAGTTGACCTTGAGGCGAATTCCAGCTTGAAAATAGTGGATGGTTTGTCGGTAGAGCCTTGGTTCTAAACTTCACCTCGGGTTCGTACTGTCTTAGCTCGTGTTTTTGCAAGGATGTGGCCATGTCAGCTTCTGTTTTGAAATATGCCTACTATCCGGGCTGTGTGGCCCAGGGGGCTTGTCGGGAACTCTATCAATCCACTCAGGCGCTGACCCAGTCACTGGGAATTGAACTGATCGAGTTAAAGAAGGCCTCCTGCTGTGGGTCAGGCACGTTCAAAGAAACCTCTCAGCTCCTTGAAGACAGCGTCAATGCCCGCAATATTGCCCTAGCAGAACAGCTACAGCTGCCGCTCTTGACCCATTGCAGTACCTGTCAGGGGGTGATTGGTCACGTTGATGAGCGCCTCAAGACGGCTCAGTCGCAGGAACCCGAGTACTTCAAAAAAGTCAATCAGCTATTGCAACAGCAAGGCTGTAGCCCCTACCAGGGGACGACGGATGTGAAGCATTTGCTGTGGGCAATTGTGGGAGATTATGGCCTAGATAATTTGGGCCATCGCGTCACTCGGCCCCTCAGCGGGCTGAAATGTGCGGCCTTCTATGGCTGCTATTTGCTCCGCGCCCAACAAACGCTGCCGTTTGACAATCCGGTGAATCCGACCTCAATGGAGCGGGTTTTTGAAACCATCGGTGCCACCCCTGTTCTCTACGATGGCCGAACCCAATGCTGTGGCTGGCCTTTGGCAAGCTATGCGACTGAATCCTCTTTCAAGATGGCTGGGGGTCGTCTACAGGCGGCGATCGCCGCTGGGGCAGACTGCATTGTGACCCCTTGTCCCCTCTGTCACCTCAACCTAGATTCGCGTCAGCCTGAGGTCGAAGACGTGATTGGCCAAAGCCTGAATCTACCGATTTTGCATTTACCGCAGCTGATTGGCTTAGCCCTGGGCATTGAGCCCAAGACGCTGGGTCTAGAACGACATATTGTCTCGACGCGGCCTGTGTTAGCCAAGCTAGGATTGACCTAACGTCAATTCCAAGATCTCAACAACAATCAACCATGATGGTACGGCTGAAGATTTGGCAATGGGGGGTCTTGGCCTTGCCCCTGGTGGGAGTGATTAGCTTCCTGATGATTGCGGCGGGTACCCAAATCCATCGCTGGGGACTGAGCTGGCTCTGGGCCGTGATTGTAGTACTGTTTTTGGGCTGGCGGTTTTTACTGGTGCGCTGGCTGCAATTGCCCGCGATTGAGGCCGCAGAGGCCGCGCTCGCCGACTTTTCGACAGCCCTCCCTCCACCCGCTGAAACCCATAGTCCCCAGCGCCAGCAGGCAGAGAGTGCGGTGCAGCGCTGTCTGGCAGAGGCGCGTGCGGATGGGCCACCCTGGGAAGACTGGCCGCTTTTTTTTCAGCGCTGTCAAACCCTGGTGGAGGCGATCGCCCAGGTTTATTACCCGACGGTGAAGCGTCCCCTGCTGCATATCTATGTCCCCCAGGCCTACGGACTAATTCGGGGCACCGTAGATGATGTAGACCGCTGGATGCAAAAGCTGTCTCCGGTACTAGGACAGGTGAGTATTGGCCAAGCCTATGAAGCCTACGAGGCCTACCAAAAGCTAGAGCCAGCAGCGCGTTGGGCCATGAAAGCCTGGAGCTGGGCGCAATGGATTCTCAACCCAGCTGTGGCGATCGCCCGCACCACCACCCAGGGCTACACCAAACAGGCCAATCAGGATCTACTGCTGAATCTCGGCCAGATGATGCGCGAAGCCACCCTAAAAGCCCTAGGGGAACAGGCGATCGCCCTCTACAGCGGGAGCACCCCCGCCCCGATCCAAGTTATTGAACAACCCACCAGTCAGCAATCTGCGGCCTCCCTGCGGGACATTCTGGCCCAGGCCAGCGAATCTGCGACAGAACCCCACAACCCACAACCCCTGAATGTGCTATTGCTCGGACGCACGGGGGCGGGCAAAAGTAGCCTCATCAATACCCTCTTTAGCCAGACCCTGGCCCAGGTTGACGTACTCCCCAGCACCGATCAACTTCAGTCCTACCGCTTTGCCACCCCAGAAGGGGATGCCCTCAATATTTGGGATGCTCCCGGCTACGAGCAGATTGGCGCTGACCACCAGCAGCAGGTTATGGCGCAAGCGCACCAGTCTGACATGATCCTACTGGTCACCCCAGCCACCGATCCAACCCTCCAGATGGACCTCGAACCGCTTCAGGCATTCCAAGCCGCGAGCCATCGGCCCCCCATCCTGGCCGTCATGACCCAGGTGGATCGACTCCGCCCCCTCCGGGAATGGCAGCCGCCCTACGACTGGAAACAGGGCGATCGCCCCAAAGAACGCAACATTCGCGCCGCCCTTGAGTATCGCCACGAACTGCTCAACCCTTACTGCGAAGCAATTCTCCCCTTAGTCACCCGCGACCCCACTCAGAATCGAACGGCTTGGGGCCTCACGGAACTCTCCCAGGCGATCGTAGCGGCCATTGCCCCCGCAGAAGAACTGCGTTTAGCCAGGTTTTTAGAGGATTTAGAAACCCGCACCCAAGCCGCCACCCGCATCATTGATCGCTATGTCTTCCAGATGAGTACCATTCAGGGCTTAACCGCCCTGGTCAAAAGCCCCCTGCTACAGTTTCTGTCCACATTCCTCACCGGATCCCCGGCATTGGCGATTGTCCTGGCTGAAAAGCTACCCCTCGAACAATCTCCGGTTGTGCTAGGCAAACTGCAAATGGCCTATGACCTACACTGCCTGCTCCGGCCCGATCAATCCTTCTTGAAACTAGACTTGCTGACCCTATGGCCACTGCTCGTCGCCCATACCCAGCCCGTCCCCCAAGAAGCCTGGGCCTTAGGACAAACCCTCGTATCCTATTGGACTGCACCAACCCCTGGCAGTGACCTGCAAACCCAATACGAAACCTTCCTTGAGAAAAGTCTGTCCCTAGGCTGACAAAAATCGCCCACATTAACGCTCTTTTTCCAGCTGGACTGGGCAAACTGAACAATGAGGGGCTGAACAAGGTCTGCACTAACCGTTTAGTTCAAGCCAGACTTGTGATTGGTTCCTCAAGCCAAATGCCTCAATCAGCCGTGTGTTTGATCCCAGTTTAGCGGCTGGGTTGAAGCCCTAATACCTGTTTGCCCTTTCTACCGCCAGACGTTTAACCCGATGGATACCCCCAATCAACAGCAGACCCCCAGACATGTCCTTCTCATTCATGACCAGCCTGAACCCCGGCAAGTGCTTTTAGAAGGCGCGACTTATTCAATTGGGCGCGACAAGCGTAATTCCATTACCATCGTGAACAAGGCCATTTCTCGGCAACATGCCCTGTTATTGCGTGTACCGACCCCTCAACCCGGCCAGTATCGCTACCGAATCTTTGATGGCAATGCCGCTGGCAAACCCAGCCTAAACGGCATGCGGGTTAACGGCGAAAAATGTACCTCCCAAGATCTGAATCCGGGCGACATCATCTTGCTGGGTGATGCGATCCGGATCGAATATCGGCTGCTGGCTATTCCCACTGGCACCTACATGCAGTACCTCAACATTCAAACCCCCGAGCAACAGCGTCTGAAAGCCAAGCCCCTCAGCAACAAGGATACGGTGGTACCCCGTAGCCCCAACCTGGCACAACCGATTAGCGCTCGGGAAACGTTGATTGATGAAGCCTCCCTGGCCGATTATGAAGCGGAAAATCCCCTACAGGAGCTATTGCTAGGTGAAGGAGACAGCGACGTACCGGAAACGGTGCTTTTCTCAAAGCGAAAGTAAAGCATAGATAGTCCAAACCTGGTTATTCTGGCCAACCCTTGATTTTTGCCCGCAGCTGTTTTATCCAAAAGGCAAGGAAACGTGAAGCCCTCTGTGCAATCCATCATTCCAGCACTCACTGCCCATCCTCAGTCTCTGAGGGCACATAAGCTGCTGTATTGGGTCTGCCGACAGCGCTGGGAAAACTCAGCTGAGGTTCTCCAGCAAACACCGATGGCAACTTTACTGGAAGAGTTGATGCGGTGGGCACCTACCTTAGAGCATTTTGAAAGACTATTAATTCAAGGGGCGCTAGAGCTGAACAAACCAGAGCGCTATCAGCGGATTGGCATGTTGATTGTGCATTTTTGCGCTCCCCTTTACTCCGCCGAGTTGACGCCCGCCCACATCCCGACCATAGAAGATGATACCCAAACCAGCTTGACGGTGCCAGGGCAGCTATCGGGCCCGATTGAGGCAGCGAAGCAGTTAGATCGATTTCAGCTGCGTCAAGCCTTAATGCAGAATACCCCCGCCCTCAAAGTCAAGATTTTACTGTTTTCGATATTACGCCGCCCCTTTCAGTTTCAGCCCCCAGACTGGGATGAACTGCGGTTAGCTTCTTTAGATGAATGGATGGCGGAGTTTTTAGAGACCTATGCCGCCATCACGGATATTGAGGCATTACTCCATAGGAAGGCACAGGAACTCAATTACCTTGACCAAGCCACTCAAGTGGCTGACGCCATTATTCAAGCTTTGCAGCTTCAGGGATTTGCCCAACCCGCAACGCCGTAATTTTAGGGTGAACTAAGTCCATGCCCAAGGTAATTCAACCCATGTCTGACGCGCGATCACTGCTAGAACTCTACCAAAGCGGTACCCGATCGTTTCGAGAACAGAACTTGCGCAATCTTGACCTGGTCGGTGCTGACTTGATTGGGGTTGATTTCTCCAAGGCAAATTTAGCAGGCTGCGATTTTAGTCTGGCATACCTGAATCGGGCTCAGTTCCGGACGAGCTACTTAATCCACTGCAACTTCAGTGGGGCCACGCTCAACCAAGCGATGCTAAATAAGGCTAACTTGCAGGACTCTTGTTTCCATGGCGCCTCTCTCCAAGGGGCTGTTTTGTACGAAGCCAATTTAAGCTTGGCTGATCTAACCGATGCCAATTTAGTGGATGCCGATTTAAGGGGAGCCAATTTACGAAACGCAAACCTGACTGGAGCCTGTCTCCGGGGAGCCAATTTACGGGAAGAAGTCTCGGTTGATAGCGTGGCGCTGCAAGGTGCCATTCTGGAAAATGTTGATTTGCGCGGCGCAAACTTAAAGGGAGCCAATCTAGATCGTGTAAACCTCCGAGGAGCCAATTTGTCAGGGAGTAATCTCCGGGGGGTTTCGCTGAAGGGGTCTGATCTAGAGGGAACAAATTTAGAAGGCGCAGTGCTGTCAGATTGTTGCTTTGAGGCCACTAATTTAGTGGATGCGAACTTGAAGGAGGCTAAGTTAGAGCGTGCAAATTTCACCCATGCTAATTTATTGCGCTGTCAGTTTGCAGATGCGGGGTTAGTCGAGGCTAATCTTTCTTACGCAAACCTACAGGAGGCAAACTTGCAAGGGGCCAAGTTGAGCCGTGCCGACCTCAGTCGTGCTTGTCTGCAAGGGGCGATTTTAATTGAATGTAATCTAATCCGAGCCTATTTAGCCCGGGCCGATCTCTCGGGGGCTGACTTGACCCAAGCCAATCTCTTCGGAGCAGAGTTGAGCAGTGCAACCCTTGTGCGAGCGGTCTTTTCCGAGACAACGATGCCGGATGGTCGAGTTAAGAGTGCACCCTAGCGAACCGTGGGTAAGGTCACCTCTCCGCACATATCCGCAGAGGTGATGCCTTGGGAAGCCGCTGAACACCGGGGTAGATAAAGAGAACCGAAGCTGAAGCGTTCGCAAATCGTCGTGGCCAGACGTAAAGCGATGGGATCTAATGGCACAATAGGCAGTGCATGCTCTTGATGGCACAGTCCAGTGACCCAAGTTGTTCTCGAAAATATCTCGAAGCAGTTCCCCGCACAGCGCGGCGATGTGCAGTCAACCGTTGCCATCGTAGATCCGGCTTTGGCTCAGTCTACTGTAAATGAAACCAACGCCCAGGCAGTGCCAGGTGATTCCTCTGGGGGGCAGGTTGCGGTTTTACAACGCATCAATCTGACAATTACAGACGGTGAGTTTATGGTGTTGGTGGGGCCATCTGGCTGTGGCAAGAGTACGCTGCTGCGGTTAATTGCAGGTCTAGAAGCGCCGTCGGCAGGCAGCATTTGGGTGGGCGATCGCCGGGTCAATGATCTGCCCCCGAAGGCCCGAGACATTGCGATGGTGTTTCAAAGCTATGCGCTCTATCCCCACATGACGGTCTACGATAACTTGGCCTTTGGCCTGCGCCGCACGCAACGGGGCGGCAAGCAACGACCATCCAAGCAACAACCCTCACTGGCCCAGCAAGGACAGCAATGGCTGAGCCGGACATTGACGAGCCTCACCCGGCGTCTGCCGCCCCCGCTGCGCTATGTGTCTGGGGCTGAACGCCAAATTACCGTTCAGGTACAGCAGGTGGCCCAGATGCTAGAGCTGGAGCCGCTACTCCAGCGCTACCCAAAACAGCTGTCGGGTGGGCAGAAGCAGCGAGTGGCCCTGGGGCGGGCGATGGCCCGCGACCCTCAGGTTTTTCTGATGGATGAGCCCCTTTCTAATCTAGATGCTAAGCTCAGAGCCCAAACCCGCGCCCAAATTGTACAGCTCCAGCGACAGTTGGGGACGACCACCATCTATGTCACCCATGACCAAACCGAAGCCATGACCATGGGCGATCGCATTGCCGTTTTGAATGGCGGTGAGATTCAGCAAATTGATACACCGCTCACCCTCTACCAACGCCCTGCCAATCGATTTGTCGCAGAATTCATTGGTTCGCCCCCCATGAACTTTCTAGAAATGACAGTTCGTACTGCTACGCGTCTGACCCATCCCCTGCTAGATCTGACCCTGCCTGGAAACTGGGCATCAGTATTAGAACCGTGGATTGACCAGTCCGTCACCCTCGGCATTCGCCCCGAGCATTTTCACCTGAGCGGCGCAGCCCCCCACCATTTACCCGCCCGAGTAGCACTGGTAGAAGCCCTGGGTCATGAAACCTACCTTTCCTGTACGATCGAGACCCCAGACACCCACACTCTTCTCCAGGTCAGAATTCCACCCCAGGAGTCGGTGCAGCTTGGCGACCAGATTTGGTTAGAGCTTGATCTCTCGCACGTTCACCTGTTTGAACCGGACAGCGGTGCAGCACTGCACCCGCTCTCTGTTGATCTGGTTGCTTAATCGCTTAATCCTCTAGCGGATAGCTGTTTAAATCTTGGCCATGATTGATCGCAACTGGCATGTCCATCGCACGGCGGTTTTGGCAACAATGCACCATAAGGAGCAGGTGATCGCACCGTTATTTGCGGCGGAACTCTCTATCCCCATAACCGTGCCGCCCCTTGATACCGACCGCTTTGGCACCTTCACCCGTGAGGTGGAGCGCCCCGGCACCCAGCTAGAAGCAGCACGTCTGAAGGCCAAGGCTGCTTTAGCAACAACGGGAGAAACGTTGGCGATCGCCAGTGAAGGCAGTTTCGGGCCGCACCCGCAGTTTCCGTGGGTCGCCAGCAACCGGGAAATTGTGCTGCTCCTCGATACCCAGCATAACTTTGAGGTCTACGCGGAGCATTGTTCCTTGGAAACCAACTATGCCCATGCCGATGTCAGCGACCTAGCAGAGGCGATCGCCTTTGCAGAAAAGGTACAGTTCCCGAGCCACGGTCTCGCCATTACACCCCACCCAGACGACTCGAATCCGCAGCCGATTTGCAAGGGAATTACTGACTGGACAGTTTTTCAGGAGCAGGTTACGGCCAAACTCCAGGCATCTACTAACGGCCTGATCCACCTGGAAACTGACATGAGGGCCATGGTGAATCCAACCCGGATGCAGGTCATTCAGCACACCACCCAGCTCCTCATTCAAAAATTGAAACGCACCTGTCCCGCTTGTCACTGTCCCGGATTTGACGTGGTGAAATCGATTCCAGGACTCCCCTGCGGCTGGTGCCAAACCCCGACCGCTTTGATCCTGGCCGAAATTCATGGCTGTCAGCACTGTACATTTCAAGAAACGTTGCCCCGTCCCCACGGCACAGATTTCGCCGACCCCGGTCAATGCCCGCAATGTAACCCTTAGCTCAATAGGGCAGGAGTAGTCTAATGGACGGGTCGAGTCAACGATACTCCAGAGATCAGCAGGCCCTTAGCTTTTGTTGATAGCAATCAAATCCCAATGGATGCGCTGGACTTCAAGCCAAAAAGCGACACTAAAAAAGGCAACCATCAAGATAGGGCTACCCAAAAATCGTCAGCATCACCACTGTCGATATGGCACCTAACGAACAAGCTTCAGTAAATTTTGAGAGCGGCGGTGACCTTAAACCCAGACACTGCCCCCTTAGCTCGACATTAGCCAATTAGGCCGCACGGAATAAAGCTGGAGTGGAGCGCTCGATTGCTAAGGCAGACCATTGCTGTTGGGTTTCGACACCGAGGTCAGCACGGACTTCTTCAAAGGTGACTATCCTGAGCAGTCGGAGCCGGGTTGAAGTTGAGACAGTGAGCACCACGGGCGTGCCCTGCGGCTGATATTCTGGGAAAGATATTTCAGACCCTCGTGGTTTGAGAGGGTGTGATGTTCTGCGATCGCAAGTTGTCCTGCTGATGCGTGCATTTTTAACGGGTGCGACTGGTTTTGTCGGGGCGAATCTGGCGCGGCTACTCCTGGAGCGCGGCTATGACGTTCGGGCGTTGGTGCGTCCCAACAGTTCGTTATCGAACTTGCAGTCACTGGATCTTGAAACGGTGACGGGCGATTTAACGGATCCTGACCTGGCGACACAGCTTCAGGGCTGTCAGGTAGCGTTTCATGTGGCAGCCCACTACAGTTTGTGGCAGTCGGAGGCAGAACAACTGCACCAGAGTAACGTGGTGGGCACCCGCAATTTTTTGGCGGCGGCCCAGGCGGCGGGGGTGGAACGTACGGTCTATACCAGTTCGGTGGCAGCGATTGGGGTGCCCACCGATGGCCGGCTTGCGGATGAAACCTATCAAAGCCCGGTGCACAAGTTAATTGGGGCCTATAAAAAGTCCAAGTATTGGGCTGAGCAGGAGGCCCATGCGGCGGTACAGCGGGGGCAGGATGTGGTGATTGTGAACCCGAGTACGCCCATTGGCCCCTGGGATGTGAAGCCAACGCCAACGGGGGATATTATTCTGCGTTTTTTACGGCGGCAAATGCCGTTTTATTTGAACACGGGGCTGAATTTAATTCATGTCCGGGATGTGGCGGCGGGACATTTACTGGCGCTGGAGAAGGGCAAGACGGGCGATCGCTATATCTTGGGTCATGAAAATGTGACGCTCCGGGCGATGCTGGCGATGCTGGCGGAGATTACGGGGTTGCCGGGGCCGAAAGGTCGCATTCCGGCCTGGATTCCGCTGGGGGTCGCCTGGGTGGATGAGTCTGTGCTGACGAAGTTGGGTAAGTCGCCTTCGGTGCCGCTGGATGGGGTGCGGATGTCGCAGCAGCAGATGTTTTACGATCCGTCGAAGGCTCGACAAGACTTAGATTTGCCCCAAACGCCTATCCGCACTGCACTGCAAGAGGCGGTGGACTGGTTTATCCAAGCGGGCTACGCAACGCTCTAGGGCCGTTTCTTGACGCTGACACCACCCGAGCTAACACATCTAGGCAAGGGACTGGGGCCGGAAACCTGCGATCGCGACGCTCAAAGAGCATCGTTGAAGTTTTCTTGGGCTTGGATGGAAGCGACTTCAATCTGCTTGACGAGGCCAAGGTCGTAGGCGCGAATCGGGTCGAGTTTATAGAGAAGGTTGTAAGGATTGATGTGGGTGGCAGAGTAGCGGCTGTCTGCCTAAGCGGGTAACCCACGTCTCGCATTCCGGCGATTTGCTTCCAGGGGATGGTGGGATGTTGAGATCTAAAGTCTGGGGTGAGGCGATTGCTATATCTTGCAGATAATCTTTGACAGTTCTTGGCGTCATAGGTAGATCACTTCCTGCAAAATCCGCTGGCCAATGGTGGGTTTGAGGGCTCGTTTCATGACGAGGTCAACTTTGCGGCCTAGGGTATCGCTCATTTGATTTTCGATATGACAAAAGGTGAACAGGCCAAATCGATAGTTTGGATCAAAGTCAATCAAGATGTCGATATCGCTGTCTTCGGTTTGTTCACCGCGCACGTAGGAGCCAAAGATGCCAAGCTGGGTCACATGATAGTCACGCTCTAGTGCGGGTTTGAGCTGAGCAAGCTGAGCTTTGAGTTCTTCGAGTTGCTTCATGCTGAGTCCTGGATGGCTTGGGGTGATGGGTTTGTCGCTGTTGTTTGACTTTAAGGACTTGTAAGACTGTTCGACAAGTTCATTTCCGACTCAAGTCATAAATGGGTTTAGAATTTGAACTTGAGCATCAATGATTAGTTCATGTTGTAAGTCTTCGGTATACAGAATGGGCGCTGGAGCATCAAAAGCACTCGATACGATCAAACTATCCCAATAAGATAGGGAATATCGCCTTCTGAGTTCTGAGGCTTGTCGCAAGATCTTGGAACTAAATGGAATGACCTGACATCCCGCATAAAAGGCTGAGATAAGCTCTGTGACCTGTGGTTCAGAAAATTGAGACTTTTTAATTAGGTTGACGCAAACTTCATTAATGACTTGCGTACTAACCACAACGCCCGATGATTGGATCAGTTTAATTGCACTTTCACGCTTCTTTGGATCTTGATTTTGGGCGAAAGCATAGATCCAAATATTGGAGTCTAGAAATTTAAGCGATGAGACATTAGCGGTCATAAATTTGATCTCGGGTGAGGGGCACATCTTCAAACGGGATAGGGTTCTGAATGAGGTCTGCAATCAGTCCCACGGCTGCGGTCGTCACCTGATAGTCTGAGGGGGTCGAAAAGGCAGCGTTGCTTTCTAGGCGTTGTGCCAGGTGGCTAATGAGGTGAAGTTGGTCTGCGAGTGGTAGTTTTTCTGCTTCGGAGAGGAGATCTTGGAGGGTCATGGCGGTAGACCTTAAGCGATTTTGAACGTCAGTTTTGGATTGGAGTCTGGTTTGACTTTAGGCGGTTTGCTGGAGTTCGGCATACTGCCAGTGGGTGAGGTTGTCTTGGGTGCGGCTGATGACAGTGCCGAACCATTCGAGGCGTTCGAGGTTTCCGGTGATGGTGGTGAGTTTTCTCTGGGTGTTGCGGCCTTTGAATTGGGCGGCAATTTGACCGACTGTCCATGCGCCGGGGCTGGTGCGGAGCAGATCGCGGATGGCGGCGAATTGGTCTTTGGGTTGGGTGGGCCATTTTCGCTGTTCGACGGGTTCGACAACGGGTTCGGCGGTGGGGGTGATGCCTGTGAGGGTGGTTTGGGTGGGTTGAATTTCGTCGGGGGCTTGGTACTCGGGGCGGAGCCAGCGGATGAGGCCGTTGCGTTCTTCTTCGGCGCGTTCGGCGTTGAGGGCGACGAGGCGTTCTAGGATGGTTTCGTTAACTTGCTCTGGGGGTTTTCCGGACTGGAGATCGGCCCAGAGGTCTTGCCAGCCATAGGCTTCAAAGACGGCTTGGTCGAGTTCGTCGTGGATTTGTTTGAGGGTGGTGACGAGGGCTTTATTGTTGTAGTCGCGATCTTTTTCGGTGAAGGGTTCGCCTGCGCGGAGTTTTTCGAGCAGGTTATATATTCCGGTGAGGGTAATGTCGGGATGGTTGGCTTGGACTTGTTTGCGATGGAAGTCGAGGCGATCGCCCTCCACACTGCCCTTCGGGGGTGGCCCCTCAACATTAAGCGCCACACAGAGATCACCCAAAAACGTTTGGTAATTGGCGCGTTCATTCCCCTCCGACCCCAGCCACTTACTGAGAAAACCCCGAACCCGCGTCCCATCTGCTTCATTCATACCGATCTAATGATCCTGCCTTCCCGCAGCGTGAACCATGATATATTTGCGCCTGCATCAGCCGTAAATGCTAGCTTTAACAGCCATTGTCACAGCGATCATCGTTGTATTGAATATGCCAAGCCCCGATTATTTCGTTGCCAGGGTTAAGAATTTGTCATAAACCAAGGCTGCCACCCCGCAAGGGCGATCGCCATCCTTAGCCCCGAGTGTAAGCGTCAAATCCACATTAGTCTGTGAACCGCCAACATCTGGCGCCCCATCAAACCAAGGCAACGCATCTCTGACTGCCAACCCTTCAAGATACAATCAAACCAAGGGCTAGGCTGCCGAGCCCGTCTGCACTCCACCCCAGAGGATTTGACGTGACACTGCCATTTGTGCGGGATGATTTAGCCCAGCTCACCGCCTACACCCCCCATCCAGAAGCAACCGCACACATCCCCCAAGCTGTTGATGCGCTGGATACCAATGAGTGCCCCTACGATCTCCCCCCTGAACTCAAAGAAAAACTAGCTTGGCTCTATCAGCAGCAAATTCAGGCCAATCGCTACCCAGAGGGCAGTCACCTAGAGCTAAAGCAGCGAATTGCAGCCTACGTTAACGAAACCGCCCACGCAGCATCTAGCGTGACCGCCGATCATATTTCCGTCGGCAACGGCTCCGACGAACTCATTCGCTCCGTGCTCATCGCCACCTGCTTAGGGGGGCAAGGGTCGATACTGGTCGCCACACCCACCTTCTCTATGTATGGCATTCTCGCCCAAACCTTGGGTATTCCAGTGCAGAGTCTAGAGCGCACCCCTGACTTCGCCATTAATGTGCCAGCGGCCACCGCCCTGCTCAACAACGCCCCATCCCAGAACCGAACCACTACCCCGACACCCCCAGTCCGAGTCGTTTTCCTCGTTCATCCCAACTCCCCCACTGGCAACCCCTTAACCTCTGCTGAACTTGCATGGCTGCGCCAGATCCCCGACTCCATCCTGGTGGTCATCGACGAAGCCTACTTTGAATTTTGTCAGCATTCCCTCGTGGCTGAACTCCAGCAACGACCCAACTGGGTCATCCTACGCACCTTCTCCAAAGCCTTTCGTCTAGCAGCCCACCGCGTCGGCTATGCGATCGCCCATCCTGAGTTGATTCGCATCCTGGAAAAAGTGCGGCTCCCCTATAACCTGCCCGCCTTCTCCCAAGCCGCCGCCACCCTCGCCCTCGACCACCGCTCCGACCTCCTGGCCGTCATTCCCGAGATCTTAGCCGAGCGCGATCGCCTAGCAGCAGTCCTCCAGGCCATGCCAGAACTCCAGTGCTGGCCGAGTGCCGCCAACTTCCTGTACCTAAAGACAAAAAACAGCCCAACCAGCCCCGAGCTTGTCCAAACCTTAAAAACACAGGGCACCGCCGTCCGGTACACCGGAGGCGGTATTCGCATTACCATCGGCAGCCCAGCCGAAAACAACCGCACCCTAACCCGTCTCCAGCAAGCCTTAAAAGCAACGCCTTAAGAAAGCAACGCCCTAAGGCAATGGCGACAGGCTCTTTTTCAAGAGGATCTGCTGAGCTTGCCCCAGCACAAATGACCAGTTTTGGAGGTCAGAGTGATCCTGTAAATAGCCCGCCCGCTCATAGAGCCCCCGAGCCGCCCGATTATTCCGTTTTACATGTAAATAAAGCTCATGAAACCCCCAGCCCCGCGCCACCTGCTCACAAGAGCGCAGGAGCTTTTGACCGACCCCGCGGCGTCGCCATTCTGGAGCAACCGCCAGATTTGAAATATAGGGCACCGCCGGATTACTAAATGCCCAAGCGGACAAAGGCTTCGTCGCAATTTCCACCGTCCCCACAATCTGCGCCGTGGCCTTAACCCCCTGGGGCCCAGCACGCACGCACACCAAACAGGTATAGGCCGACTTGGAGGATGCACAGCGGAGCTTGAGATCTTGGTAAATCCCCAGGTACATGAGGGGCGCAACCCAGCTCCACCAGCCATCTGTGGCATAAAACGCCTCGCTTAAAAGTGTCGCCACTGCCGAAATATCAGCGGGCCGCATCGCACGCACCGCCACCCCATAGTCAGCCAAATTCAAGTCATGGGCATGAGCCTGTTGTGCTGTCATGGCCTGCGTGGGAACCGCAAATTCCGGAATAACCTGCCAACCTTGGCCATCTCTAGAAAACCGTCGTTAGGGTGTAACGGGCTCAGGCTCAGAACCTGCGCCAGTCTCTGGCGCTTCCTCAGAAGGTAAGGGCGCTTGTGCTAGAGAATCTTTTACCGTTGGCGTTTCTAAAAGCACCATCGTATCCGCGATCAGGCGATCGCCCCACAGGTTCTCTTTCAAAAACTCAATATCACCATAGCGCCGATCTGAGGTCAGGGCCGCCGCCGCCAAGCTAATCCCTTGATCTTGCTGCCCCTTCTTATAGAGGGCAACGGCCAAGGCTAACTTCGGCTCTGAGGTCTTATCATCAATTTTGATCGCAGCTTCCCAGTACTCCATGGCCTTATCAACGCTGCCCTGTTCATAGCGCACCAAGCCAATATTATTGATAGCGGGCCAAAACTTCTGGTCATTATCAACTGCCTTGCGGTACTGCGAAATGGCCTTATCGTACTCACCTAGACGATAGTAAGCATTCCCTAAGTCAAACAGCGCTTCCGGCACATCAGGCTTCAGACTCAACCCCGTCTTCAAGACGCGCACGGCTGAAGCATAGTCCTCCTTTCGGAAATAGGCAGACCCCAAACTGAAGTTAACCCCCGCATTTTTAGGATTAATCGTCAAAGATTTTTCCAGCGCCCGAATACCAGGGTCAATTTTGGTGACGCTGAGGTATAGCCCGCCCAGCAACGCCCAGGCTTCCGCCGACTCAGGTACCAGCTGCGTGGCTAACTCTGTCCGTGCCAGCGCCAGTTCATACTGTTGAAACTGGGCCAGCTGCACAGCCTCCCGCAGCAACGATAGGCCCGTCTGCCGTAACTGCTGTGCATCCGGCGCCACAGTATGGGGAATGAGCGCCTGGGCTTGAACCACTGGCGTAGTTCCTAGGGCACTGAATAGAAGGCACAAAGAAGCAAGGGAGATACGGTAATGCACGATTGATTGCCCAAAGCAATAATTGATCTTGATAGTTAGCTTAGCTCAGATTGCTGTTAATCAAAGGGCTTCCCCAGTCCGGCGATCGCCCCCCTAAATTCGACGCCTGTTTCAGGGCAGGGTTTCCACTCAGTTCGCAAGAACCATATAATTAAGGCGCTGGGTGTAGAGACAAAACCCCGGCAACGCATCCCTCTGTGTAAATTTTTACTGAATCCTGATGATTAGTCGAGACACAGCGCAATTGTGGTTGGCCTCTATTCGCCAAAAGCGTGAGGTACTTCTACAGTTGTTAGAACAGCCTGACCTAGGCACCCTCAGAATTGATGTCAATCAGGCCCTCGAAGAAATGGACGACCTGATTGAAGAGTTTGATCGCACCTTCCCCTCTGAACCTTCCCTCACCTAGACTTCATTCCATGGCTCTTTGAACCACTGGCCGTTGCCTGCCTCACGGTTTCCTTAAGCAAGGATCCGCCGCATAACCCTTCTCAATCTTAAGAAAGTCCACAAACTGACGCGCTGAGCGGCCTGAGCGGCCGTTGTGACGGGTTGCCCACTGGAGCGCTTGTTGGGTTAGGTCTGGGATTGGCAGGTCAATCTGCGCGCGCTGGGCCAGGTGATAAACAATCGCGAGATAGATTTCCTGATCGGCGGGTTCAAAGGTGAGGGTCAAGCCAAAGCGATCGCTGAGGGAAAGTTTTTCCTGCACCGTATCCCAGGCATGAACTTCAGCAGCTGAACTAGGCCGAGGGCGATCGCCAAAGAACTCGCGGATTAAATGACGACGATTGGACGTGGCATAAACCACCACATTGTGCGGTCGATTCGTCAAGTTCCCCTCTAGCACCACTTTAAGCGCCTTGTAGCTGTCCTCATGCTCCTCGAAGGACAGATCATCCACAAAAATCACGAACTTGAGGGGAGAATTGCGCACCTGTTCAATCACCTCCGGCAGGTGCATCAAGTCTGACTTATTGATCTCAACCAGCCGTAGCCCGCTATCGCCATACTGCGTCAGTAGCGCCTTCACCAACGCCGACTTACCCACCCCGCGACTCCCGTAGAGCAACACATTCAGCGCCTGCTGCCCCGCCAACAATCCCTCCGTATTGGCCAACAGCGCTTGTTTCTGGGGTTCATAGCCTGTTAGTTCTGCCAGCTCCACTGCATCTGGCTGTGCAATACCCACAAGCCCACCCTGATGCCAGCGGAATGCCAGCCACTGCGCCAGGAGGCCCGTCCCTAAACGACGATGGCGGTCTAACAAGGTGGGGATAGCCAATTCAGGGATGGCACCGACCTCCCATCCAGGTTCTTGCAAGAGCTTCACCCAAGTCGCCTGTTCGTCCGTGGCAGGCAAGTCAGACTCTGGCCAAGGCAAGACCATCCCCAACGAGGCTTCTAACGCGGCCTGCACCAGCACCGGAGCTTCCATGACCCAGTCCCGCAAGGTTTGTAAATCCTGTGCCAGCGCACCAGCAAGCGCAGCGGGTAGCGCCGCCTGCTGGTGCTGCACCCAGCGACTCGCGGGGGTTTCACACTCTAGCACCTGTGAAATAACCCACGACCTCCAGCCCGCCGCCCCCTGCATCACCTCATAAAACCAGTGACCATAGGCTTCCAGACAACACAGACTCGGCCCATCAACCTGGGACAAATGCTCTAACAGCGCCACAAATGCTTGTCCCGGCGGACTGGCCAAAATCGGTCGGTAAAGCAAGAGTGCTGATGAACGCCGCCTTAATTCCTGAAGGGCAGACAGCGGGTCACCAGAACAGTTCATGTCCTGAGCCCTCGCACCTAACTATCATCCCTATCATCGGCAGTGGGGGGCAGATATTCTCCTGCCAATTCATAGACAGTAGCCGTCGGCCCCTCCGCAAATAAGGGCATCATCTTCTGAAGCAGTGCCTGATAGCCTGGACTCTCACTCGCTTCCATATCCTCCATGCTCTCCCAGAGCACCACTGAGATCCCCCGTTCCGTCCCCGGCTCCCGCAGCAGATAGGCCCCCTTGAAGCCCTCTTGGTAAGTCCCAATGGCCGCCTCATAAAGCTGCTGCAGGGCGGCAAACTTACCGGGCTTCAAATCCCCAATTGCAACGTAGGCATAGCTTCGCTTTAAAAAGTCAGTGAAATCAGACACAAATTAATCCTCCTGCCAGGGTTTACAGCACCTGTTGCTTCCTGCTCTCAAGCCTAGAATATTGCCTGGAATTGCATTGCCCAGACGCAGCAATGATTCATGAAAACTCACAATCAGATACTCAATCGAGTCACAACAGGCTGAGAGCAGCCTAGCTTAAGGGCGCGACCGTCCGACCGGGGCCGCCTGCCGCCTGTTAGGATATGGATATATTAAGTATTGTAAATGCCATGGCACCCGCTGTTACTTCAGAAGCTTCGTCGGTCGATGCATCTCGCGTTAAGGCACCCCGTATTGTGGTGGTAGGTGCTGGCATTGGGGGTCTGACAACAGCAGCACTGCTCGCCCATCGTGGTTATCGAGTCTTGGTGCTTGAGCAAGCGAGGGTGCCTGGGGGCTGTGCTTCGACGTTTCGGCGGCGGGGGTTCACCTTTGATGTCGGGGCAACGCAAGTCGCAGGACTGGAGCCTGGGGGCATTCACCAGCAAATTTTTGCGGAGCTCGGCATTGAGCCGCCGCCTGCTACCCCCTGCGACCCGTCCTGTGCGGTCTTTCTGCCCGATGAAACGGAGCCCATTCAGGTCTGGCGTGATCCCAGCCGCTGGCGACAGGAGCGGCAGCGCCAGTTTCCTGGCAGTGAACCCCTGTGGCAAGTGTTGGCGGATTTATTTAAGGTGAGCTGGGCCTTTCAGTCCCGGCGTCCCGTGATCCCGCCCCGCAACCTCTGGGATCTGTGGCAGTTGGTTCAAGCAGTGCGGCCTAGTACGCTGGCGACAGTCCCCCATCTGTTCTCCACGGTCGGCGATTTACTGCGATCGCTCAATTTAGAAGGCGATCGCCGTCTCAAAACCTTTCTGGATCTTCAGCTCAAGCTTTATTCCCAGGTGGATGCTGAGGAGACAGCCCTGCTTTATGCTGCCACGGCCCTCAGTGTTTCCCAAGCGCCCCTGGGACTTTTTCATCTCCAGGGCAGCATGCAGGTCTTGAGCGATCGCCTGGTTGAATCGATTCAAAAGAATGGGGGTGAGCTGCTGTTCCGCCACCGCGTTGAGCAGATCCACCTCCACCAAGGCCGCGTCGCGAGCATCACGGTCAGAAACAGTCAGACTGGAAACACCTGGCAAGAACCCGCCCATCAACTTGTCACCAACGTCACGGTGCAAAATCTGGTTCAGCTCTTGGGCGATCAAGCACCCAGCGGCTACCGACAGCGGGTTGATAAACTGCCCAGTGGTTCCGGCGCATTCGTCGTTTATTTGGGAGTTCTGGCCACCGCCATCCCCAAAGATTGCCCACCCCACCTACAGTTTCTGTACCGTTACGATGGCCCGATCGGCGAAAACAACTCTCTCTTTGTCTCAGTCAGTCACCCAGGCGATGGCCGCGCCCCCAAAGGTCAGGCTACGATTGTGGCGTCTTCCTTCACCGACCCGCAGCGCTGGTCCCTCGCCCCTGATTATGCAGCCCTCAAACGGGACTACACCCAAACTGCCATTCAACGACTCTCCCAGTACTTTCATCTCACACCCGAGACGATCCTCCACCAAGAAGCAGCCACCCCTCGCACCTTTGCCACCTTTACCGATCGGCACCTGGGTTTCGTGGGGGGTGTGGGCCAGCGCCTGAGCACCTACGGCCCCTTTGGGTTTGCAAACCGGACGCCGATTCCCGGTCTGTGGCTGGTAGGAGATAGCACTCATCCTGGAGAAGGAACCGCTGGCGTCAGCTATGCTGGCCTCACTGTTGCCCATCAGATAGTGCAATCCCAGCCCCTACCTTAGTCTTGAAGGCACGGGCCTACCGCATTGCCCATATCCCCTTGATGATCTGTGACTGTTACACCGTCCCTTTGGGAACACGCCAAATCTCATCGGATCTAAAAATAGTCTTGATCGCTTCTGAAAAAAGTCTTGTATTGTGATGTGAATG
>CAZXWR010000014.1:0-26849 GCA_964644325.1 uncultured bacterium | reverse complement strand
GACTTTTGTCCCGATCCAGTCAGGACTTCAGCCTCATGTGGCGCAGCGCCAGCTTTTCTAGGATTGGACTATTCCGACCCTGAAGGATAAATCATGCGCCAATCTACGATCCGTCCCATGGCCAGCGCCCTCCTACTGGCCACCTCTCTCACCGTGCTGCCCGTCCAGGCCCAACCCCCTCAGCCTGCCCTGTCGTTCCCAATTTTACAATCGATCCAGTTAACCCCAGCCCAACAACAGCAGGTGGCCAGTATCCGCGAAGCGACCCGGAGCCAGATCAATACGGTTCTGACGCCTCAGCAAAAGCAACAGGTCATCACGGCCTTTCAAAGCGGTACCCCCATGCAAACAGCCCTCCAAACCCTGAATTTAACCGACCGTCAGCGACAGCAGCTGCGGCAGATTTTCGGGTCTGCCTTCAATGAACTGCGGGCCTTGCTGACGCCCCAGCAGCGGCAGCAGCTGCGCCAGGTTCTGCGCGATCGCTTGCAGGCCGATGGGCAAAGATTTCAATTTTCCCAGCCTTAAGTCAGCCGCCGCTGGCGTTAACCTGGCAAGGTTGTCATGACGCCAGCAGTCACTCACAGCGCCGCGTTGCCAATCAAAAAACTTTCCAAGTCTGGCACTTCAACCCATTGGCGATCGCGATCTGAGGCATGGGTTTCATCCATCAACAGCTGCGAATAGACCCCTTCTTGAATAGAAGGTGCGGCGGTCTGGCCCCGTTGCACACAGGCTGCCCAATGTTCGACCACGCGGGTGACCGGCGCAATGCGCCCATCTGGATAGGTTTTGGTAAATTCAAACTCCGCCGGAATCGGTAACGCCGCCAGGGGTGCCCCCGCCTGACTACCCCAGAGCTGAAACCCATGCACATAGTCCTGCGGGTTGCCGCTGCCCAACACCAGCGTGCCGCGATCGCCGTAGACCTCTACCCAATGTCCGCGGCCTGCATAGGCGGTGGCGCTGATCGTCACCTGGATCGGCGTACCATCCGCCAGCTCCAGCATCAAAAAGCAAGAGTCATCGGCATCCACGGTCTTTTGCAGCCCCCCCACCGGATCGGGACGGTGCCCAATGGTGGTCACCAGGTTGCCACACAGCCGCCGGATGGGGCCAAACAGCCAGTAGATGTAGTCAAAGGTATGGGAACCCAGCGCCCCCAGAGACCCACCACCCGCCTGTTTGCTCGCGTGCCAGCTCCAGGGGCGACTCGCATCCGCACGACCCGGCACCACCCACTCAATTTTGATCAGCCGGGGTTTCCCCACATACTGAGCCGCCAGCTGCGCCTTGAGTGCCATCCAAGCTGGAATAAACCGAAACTCAAAGTTTAAACCCACCTGGAGCCCCTTCCAGCGGGCCAGGGCGTAGAGATCTCTGGCCTCAGAAGCCCGCATCGTGGTGGGCTTTTCTAAGAAGACATGCTTTCCAGCATTCAGCGCCTGGGTCGCCATTTGGGCATGGAGAAACGGGGGGGTGGAAATCGCAACGCCTTGAACCTCGGGGAGGGCCAGCACTTGCTCCAGACTGTCTAGGGCATGGGGAATCTGATGCGCTTGGGCCACCGTTGCCGCCTTGCTGCGATCGCGATGATAAACCGCCACCACCTGCGTCAGGGGACAGTCTTGGAAAGCAGGCAGATGCACCTTTTGGCCAAAGCCAGTGCCAACCAGTGCAATACCCAGTGCGGATGTTTGAGCCATCGTTTCGGTGTGTCTCGCTCGTCTTGGTCAGTGCGTTGATGCGCGGAAATTCTCCAAACCCATCATACCGGGGTGCCAGCGCTTCCCTGGGAACGGCGGCGCTACATTACAATCAACACCGTAGGCTCCGCTTGGCTGTGGCAATCCGCAGCCGCCGTTTGTGGGTTCCTCACCTGAACGCGATCGCCCAGCTCCATCCCACGCATCTGACCCACGCATCTGAATGGAAGGAAATCTCGAAATTACGCTGTTGATGGTCATCACAGTGGTGGCGGGGATTGCCGCGCAAATCTTTGCAGCCTACGTCAACATTCCCAGCATTGTCTTTTTACTGCTGTTTGGCATTGCCCTAGGGCCAAGTGGACTCGATATTCTGCATCCAGCGCTTTTGGGCCAGGGGCTTGAGGTCATTGTCTCACTGTCGGTGGCCATTATTTTGTTTGAAGGTGGCCTCAACCTGCCGCTGCGCGAAATTAAAGAAGTATCAACCAGTCTGCGGAATCTCGTCACTCTGGGCACCCTGATTACCCTCTTCGGGGGCACCGCTGCCGCCCACTGGCTGGCTGAATTTCCCTGGCAGATCTCCTTCGTCTATGCCTCGCTGGTGGTGGTCACTGGCCCCACGGTCGTTGCCCCCCTCTTAAAGCAAGTGGGAGCCGAACGGCGCGTGGCCACTCTCCTAGAAGGTGAAGGGGTACTCATTGACCCGGTGGGGGCGATTCTGGCAGTGGTCGTGCTGAACATTGTCCTGCGGGGCGATACCGACCCGATTTTTGTCTTGAGTGGTTTGGTTTCGCGCCTCGGCTTAGGCGGGCTGATCGGGGTGGGTGGGGGCTGGTTGCTGAGTGTTCTGATTAAGTATGCCCGTTTCCTAAGCGACGACCTCAAAAATCTCACGGTCTTGGCCGGACTTTGGGGATTTTTTGGCCTCTCGCAGGTCTTGATCAGCGAGTCGGGGCTGATGACCGCCGTGGCCCTCGGCATTACGCTGCGGCTGGCCGGATTACGAGAAGAACGACTCCTGCGCCGCTTTAAAAACCAGCTCAGCGTGCTTTCTATTTCGGTGCTGTTTATTCTGCTCTCGGCAGATTTATCGTTGGCCAGCTTGTTTGCCTTGGGGTGGCCGGGGCTGTTGGCGGTTTTAGCCCTGATGCTGGTGGTGCGCCCCCTGAACATTATTGCCTCCACCTGGAATAGCGATCTGAACTGGCGGCAGAAAACCTTTTTATCGTGGGTCGCACCTCGGGGCATCGTGGCAGCATCGGTGGCCTCCCTGTTTTCCATTGCCCTGACCAAACAGGGCATTAATGGGGGGGATGCCGTCAAAGCACTGGTGTTTTTGACGATCATTTTGACGGTGTGCCTGCAAGGGTTATCGGCTCGCTGGATTGCAGACTTGCTGAAGGTGCGCTCCAGTGAAACCACCGGAGCCATGATTGTGGGCTGTAACCCCTTTGGCCGCATGGTGGCCCGTTTGATTCAAGGTCAGGGGGAAACGGTTGTGATGATTGATGCGAATCCGGAGGACTGTGAGCGGGCCCGTGCCGATAACCTCTCAGTGGTGCTCACCAGTGCCCTGGATATGGCGGCCCTTAATGAGGCGGGGGTGGCTGACATCGGGACATTTTTAACCGTCACCAGCAATGCAGAGGTCAATTCTGTGCTGGCGCAGCGTGTACTCGAAGAATTTCAGCTGCCCCGCGTTCTCGCCGCACTCCCAGAACTGACGCCAGATACTGCGGGGGTGAATGGCCCCGAAAAGCGCTCGACCCTCAACATTGATCGGGCCTTTTCCAGGCATCTTTCCGTCAAAGATTGGAGCCAGCAGATCGAACAGGGTGCCGTTAAGGTCAGCGAAACGGTCCTTGAAGATGACGAGAAAAAATTTCAGCGACAGCTGGCCCATCTCCAGGCCCTGACGAAGCTCGGCAAGCTGATGCCGCTCTTGGTCATCCGCCAAAACTACCTGCGGGTGGTCACCGCTGATGAAGAGTGGCAACCGGAGGATCGGATTGTCTATGCCCTGCTAACCCCGCGTCAGGTGGCTCTCGTCGCCGACTGATGCCGCGGTTCATGCGCTGCAAGTGCCCTGGAATGTCGCCGGGATTCCGTCAAAAGACAGAGGAGGGGCATGGCGCAATCGCACCCAATGGGGGATGGGCGACCGGATGTGAATCCATACACTGAAAAACAGATTCCAACTGTACTGGAGGTTCCACATGAGTATTGAAGATCGCGCCAAGGCCACTGCTAAAAATATCGAAGGTAAAGTTCAAGAAGCCGTCGGCAATATCACCGGTGACCCGGAAGATAAAGCAGAAGGCAAAGCGAAGCAAGCGGAGGCCCAAACCCGTCACGCCACTGAAGATGTTAAAGATAAAGCCAAGCAAATGCTTGACTAACGTGGTTCTGAAGTCGTTCTGAGTGGTTAGCGCTCCCAGCGCTGCCTTTCAAGATATAACCCTGATTGCCTGAAGGAGACCTTTCTTTCAGGCAATTTGTTGGGAGAATAGCACGAATCAATTCAGCGTCTGTAGCAGGAGAAGCGATAGAGTGGGAAAATAAGAGAAGTTTAGAAAGCGTCCTGCGTTGTGAATACCGTCCGTACCGTCTCCGATACAAAGCGCGCCTTTTATAGCCTGCACACTCGTCCGTTAAGCTCTGTCTATCGGCGCGTTGTCGAAGAGCTGATGGTGGAAATCCACCTCCTGCATGTCAATACCAGTTTCCGGTACGACCCTCTGTTTGCCTTGGGTGTGGTCACCACCTTCGATCGGTTTATGGAGGGCTACGAGCCGGAGGGCGATCGCGCATCTATTTTCACGGCCTTGGTGAAAGCAGAAGAGATGGATCCTGACCAGCTGCGCCGGGATGCAGCATCAGCGCAGGCGGTGGCTCAGGGCAAAAGCCTAGACGCGCTTCTCACCTGGCTTACCGAAGCCGCTGCCCGTGGCGGTGCGGGACTGAGGGATGGCGCTGCCTTAGCCGATGTCCTGCACGGGATTGCTCAAAACTCGACGTTTAAGTACAGTCGGCTCTTTGCGGTGGGGATTTACACCCTGCTCGAAACCGCAGACGCGACGGCTATTGCTGAGCTTGAGAAACTCAATGCAGCCCTAGATCAGGTGGCTGAAGCTTTAAATCTGCCTGCCGGAAAGCTGCAAAAAGACCTAGAGCTGTACCGGGGCAATTTGGAGAAGCTGCTCATGGCCCAGCAGGCAATCGCTGAAATGATCGAAGGCGATCGCCGTCGGATGAAGCAGCGCGAAGAAGCCAGACTCAAGGAACAAGCACAGGCTGAAACAACTCCGCCAGCCGCAGCGGAGGATACTCCCGATGACTCCAGCTCTACTGAAGTTTCGCCCTAGGTCTAGCCGATGAAAACTGCCCCCGTTTGTTTCGTCCGGGCCCAGGACTACAGCGACCCGCAACTCAAAGCTGCCATTGAACAGCTGTTGGCCCCCTTGGGGGGCATCGCAGCCATCGTCAAACCCGGCGATCGCGTTTTACTGAAGCCCAACTTGCTGACTGGAGCCCGCCCTGGCAAAGAATGCACGACTCGGCCTGAAATCGTGGCCTGCGTCGCGGAGCTGGTCAAAGCAGCGGGGGGCAAGCCCTTTCTCGGCGATGGCCCCGCCTTTGGTTCGGCTTTGGGGGTCGCGAAAGCCAACGGCTATCTGCCCATCCTAGAGGCGCTGGAGATTCCCGTGGTGGAATTCCACGGCCACCGCTACCAGACCGTGAGCGAAAGTTTTGATCACCTGCGGCTCTGCAAAGAAGCGATGGATGCCGACGTGGTCATTAACCTACCCAAGGTGAAGTCTCACGTCCAGCTCACCCTGACCCTGGGCGTGAAGAATCTATTTGGCTGCGTACCGGGCAAAATGAAAGCCTGGTGGCACATGGAAGCAGGAAAAGATGCCGATCGCTTTGGTGAAATGCTAGTGGAAACCGCCCGCACCATCCAGCCCAACCTCACCCTGGTCGATGGGATTATCGCCCATGAAGGCAATGGCCCCAGTGGCGGTGAGCCTCGCCCCCTGGGCCTACTGGCAGCATCCCAAGATGTGTTTGCCCTGGATCGGGCCTTGGTGGAGGTCTTACAGGTTGAGCCCAATCTAGTGCCGACCGTCAGAGCCGCAGACCGCCTAGGCCTGAATCCAGCCCTGGACGCGATTCCTTTTCCGCTGCTCTCCCCTGCTGATTTTCAGGTGTCAGATTGGCAGCTGCCCGAGAAGATGACGCCGATTGATTTTGGTGCGCCTCGGGTGCTCCGCTCGACCTTTAAGCACCTGTATATCCGCTGGATCAAGGAACCCGTCTCGGCCTATGCCAATCGCTAGGCCAGAAAATGCAGCAGCTTAGCACCACCTGGAGCAGAACTTGCCAGAAATACCTGGATTTTTGCTGTTTGCTGCGGATGTTCGACCATGGATGATGCCCCTTGGCCCATGCCCCTAATCCAGCACCGTGCGATCGCCGTGATTCGGTGTCGGGACTTCAGCACGGGCCTGCACATGGCCGCAGCCATCGCAGCCGGGGGCGGACGGCTCATTGAGATTACCTGGAACAGCGATCGCCCCGCCCAGCTCATAGACACCCTGCGATCGCGCTTCCCCCACTGCTGGATCGGCGTCGGCACCTTACTTCACCCCACTGATCTCGCTGAAGCGCAGCGGGCCGGAGCGCAGTTTGGCTTTAGCCCCCATATCGACCCTGCCCTGATTCACGCCGCCCGCGATCGCCAGTGGCCTCTGTACCCAGGAGCACTGACCCCCACTGAGATGATGACGGCCTGGAACTTGGGGGTGCCTGGGGTGAAGGTTTATCCCGCTACCGCCCTGGGGGGGCCAGCCTACATCCACAGCCTGCAAGGCCCCCTGGGGCATATTCCCTTGATACCGACCGGCGGCGTCACGCTGGGGACGGCCCTCGCCTACCTGCAAGCGGGTGCTGCGGCTGTCGGCCTAGCTGGAGCGCTATTTCCAGTCGATGCCATTGCGGCCGGACAGTGGCACCGCGTCACGGAGCGGATGACCACTCTAGGGCGATCGCTCGCGACACTCTCTCCCAACACCCCGAGCCTGACCACCCGGAGCATCACCGCACAGCAAGGCCCTTCAGCCTAGCCCCCAAGGGATAGAATGAGAGGGCATGCAGGACTTGCCCTGTAACCAAGCTAGACCTTGAAATCCGGATCTTGAGACCTAGAGCTTGACCTAGACCTCGAGACTATGCTGGGATTCCTGGAGCTGCTGGTAAACACGCTGCGCGATCAGCCGCTCCTCATCGTAGGGATCTTCATCAATGATGGAATGACGAAACCAGGTTGCCAAGGCAGAACGAAGAGACTTCTGCCAGCCCTGTGCTGGCTCTGGGGGGTGTGCAGAATCAAACTGATGCCGATACATATTGATTACCGTGAGGAGGAACACATCCCGATTAACCAGCAAACATCGCAAGAGAACAGACCACTGACGGGGACTACCGTGACACCACCAACTGCCCATGAATGGCAATCGCGCAGGAAAACGTCTGCCCATGCCATGCTGACGACATAGCTGTATGAATGGGAATCGAATGCTATTTTAATTTATCCCAGATCGTCGGCCTGGTAGATCCTTTTCTGATAGATGCTTACAAAACTTCATGCAGCGGAAGCCTACGCCCAGGAAGCATTATGTTTTCTTAAGGCTTTAACGGCGGTCTCTATGCTACAAGTGTATGGATATTTTTATCATTTACTGCCACTGCCCCAGTGAGCCGAAAAGTATAAAAAGATACCGTCCATTGCGTTTTAGGCTGTGGCGGTAGGTGTAGAGACAGGCAGAAAAGTTTGTTTCTCGCTGCATTATCTAGGCACCAGACATTGTCCTGACTCCCCATCAAATAGGTGGGTGCGGGCGGGGTCAAGGGTCAGATGCAGGCGATCGCCAGGGTGAACTCGGAGACTGGGACGGGTAACCAGGTTCAGAATCTGGGTCACATCATCCCAGAGATGGGTGCGGAGGAGCGTTTCTCGTCCTAGGGGTTCCACCACGGTAACCTGAACGCCCAGGGTGTTAGGGGCCGCGGCACTCACTTGGATATGTTCAGGGCGGATACCCAGAACCAACTGTTTGCCCTTTTGTACTCCATGAAACGCAAGAGGGCTAGGGCTGGGGAGTTCTTGCCCAGAAAGGTACAAAGCGTCACCCCGGGACTCGACAGCCAATAGATTCATGGGTGGGTTCCCCAGGAAGCCTGCCACCATTGCATTCGCAGGGGCCTGGTAGAGATGCTGTGGGGTACCGATTTGTTGAATGCGACCTCCAGACAGCACGATCACTTGATCCGCCAGGGTCATGGCTTCCGTTTGGTCATGGGTGACGTAGAGGGTAGTGATGCCAAAGGTTTGATGCAGGCGCTTCAGTTCAGTGCGGGTTTCTTCCCGTAGCTGAGCATCCAGGTTAGAAAGCGGCTCATCCAATAAAAAAACCTGGGGATTCCGGGCAATGGCACGTCCTAATGCTACCCGCTGCTGCTGGCCACCCGATAGCTGTTTCGGCTTGCGCTGGAGCAGGGGCGTTAAGTTCAGGGAGGCCGCAACAGCTGCGACGCGCTCTGCCCGCTGAGGGGCGTCTATCTTGCGCATTTTCAAGCCAAAGGCCAGATTTTCGGCAACGGTCATGTGGGGGTATAGGGCATAGTTTTGAAAGACCATAGCCACATCGCGATCGCGCCCCGAACGCTGGGTCACACATTGATCACCGAAGAAAATGTCCCCTTGGGTCACGGTCTCCAGGCCAGCAATCATCCGCAGCAGCGTAGACTTGCCGCAGCCCGAGGGACCAACAATGACCCAAAATTCACCATCCGGCACCTGAAACGTAATATTGGCAAGGGCAACGGTATTACCGAAGCTGCGGGCAACATCGATTAATGAAACACACGCCATAGCTCACAAAGTTGTCAGGTCAGGTCATGGCTGCGCTTCAAAGAGCTACCACCGATGATAAACCCAATCCATCCTGAAAGCAGGAAATTATCCATTTAGCCATCATGCTCCTGTATGAATCTTCCTTCTGACTGGCAGGAATCGAAAGGAAATGGGAACTATATCAATGCAGAGAAGGATTACCCAACAGACAACCTAGGAGCAGGAAGAAAAAGTCAACCCTAATAAATCAATCCATCATGTTTGATTTAAATTTTTTTAGCGAAAAAATTGAGCCATGACGCACACTGAGAAATAGCACATATCACAGCTTATAAGGTCATTTTTTTGTGAATTTACGGTAACAAAAACTATATTATCTTAGAATAACTGAACAAGGCACTCACATTCATGCAGAACTATTGCGGTGCTGCGATATAAATTGCCTAGAGGCTTTTTCTAAAACACAGAGATGTTAACTGATAACAGCTTGCTGAAATTTATGGATAGACCTGGTGTAGTAGGCATAGCACTACTTCAAGGTTCTATAATGCCGTATTTTTACGTAGATCAAACATATATTGACTCGGATAGAAAGCAAGCCTTGTCAAGATATTTCCGAAAAAACATCAAAGAACATCTTCGTCAAGAAGATGCTTCGTGCTTTATGATCGAGAAGCTATGTACCTATAGGTTCTCGCTGGGTAAAGACTTCACGTTTCTTGTGTTATCGCTTCACCAAGATCAGGCTACATATGACTATCTTGCTAATATGCTCAAGGAGGCTTTTGATCAAGATATCAAAAAAGCGATCGCCGCATTTAATAAAATTTCCAGCCTTGATGAGTATAAATACGAAACAAACGTAAAGGAGCGCGATAGACCTCCAGTTTATTCAGCTCCAGTTCCCGCGTCATCTCCCAAAGAAAATACTTCAGACACCTTAAATATCACCACTCAAGATATTTTAGGCGCATTGAATCACTTGAGCGAAATTGTACGTCAATATATTGGCTCAAGCCTTACATCCAACTACTGGCAGGTCACAAGGCCAAGAGGAGATTGGTTTCTAAGGTTTAAAATTAACGATGATGCTTCATTTACTCTGACCGATAGCACAGAAGAATCAGTTAGTGCAGTACAAATTCTACAGGTTAGGGAATGGACTCGTACATTCATTAAAAATAGCTCGAAGTTTTTAAAGAGTCTACCCGAAGTCGTCAGTGAAAAAGTTACCGACGACAAGTATAAACGCATGATCGCACTGATGCCAGTTGGTCATTTACATGAAGTAGAGTTAATGTCAGCTGCAAAAGAAAGCCTATTTGAGAATACTGATTAGATAAACAGGATGCTTTGTGATATCAGCCCTTAGCATAGCCTGAACATATTTCATGGCTAAACTTCATAGATAGACAGGTATTTTCACGATGCAGGTCAAATATTTTTACCCGGTGGGAATACTAACAAGGGATATTGTTATCTTGACATACCACCACCAGCAAAAATTCCAATAGTTACTATTGAGAATTAACTTTAGCAGAGCAGCCTGAGCTAAAACTTTAACTTGAATCTTTAGCTTGTCCTCAAAGTAGTCAGACCCAATCAATCAATATGCTTAAAATTCTTGTCATTGAAGATGAATTGTCTGTGCGAGAGAATCTTGCAAAGATGCTGACCTTTGAAGACTTCGAGGTAATTACGGCACAAGATGGTGCCGAAGGAGTCAAACTGGCTGAAGACAATCTGCCAGATTTAATTATCTGCGATATTATGATGCCTGTTCTCGATGGCTATGCAGTGCGAAATGAGCTGTGTCAATCCTCTAGAACATCCCTGATTCCTTTTATCTTCTTGACGGCTAAGGCCGACAGGGATGATCTGAGAAAAGGCATGGCAATGGGTGCAGATGACTACATCACAAAGCCATTCTCAAAGGATGAGTTGTTAGACGCGATTTACGCCCAGCTTGATAAAAAAGCTGCCATTCAAAAAGAGATCCAGGATAATTTGAATGCCTTACGGCAAAGCGTCGCAGATACTCTGCCCAATGACCTACTAGAATCTGTGAATCAAATTCAAGAGGTTCTAACTTATTTTATCGAGAACAATAAGACCCTCGATCACAATACAATCTTTGAAATGAGTAGAGCTGCCTATGCAGGCAGCGTAATGCTCCAGAAAAAATTAAGTAATTATTTTCTATTTCTGTTCTTGGAGAATGCCTCTCAAGATGAAGCTCAATCAAGCAGTATTCGGGAAAATAGCCTCTCTAAAACAGATGAATGCATTGAGAATACAGTAACCACAATCATGAAGAAAAGTGGCAGAGAACAGTTTCTGATGCAGAAAATTGAAGCGGCAAATGTTTCTATAATGCCAGCAAATCTCAGTAAGATTGTTGAGGGATGTCTAGAGTTTATACTGCCTAAATTAAGATTAAATTCTGAAGTTTATGTCTCCGGCTATAAAGAGGAAAACTATTTTACGTTAAACATAATTGGCAAGAACCCTTTTATTTCCAAGGAAATAGACTTCAATTGGGGTCAACCTTTTGATTCGCAGGATACAATGAAGCCCAGTATGATTAACAACTTAGAGTTTAGGATTTCTAAGAAGTTAATTGAGATCCATAACGGCAGGTTAGATATTTCCTGCGATCCACATCACTTGCAAGTTAGTGTGTATCTTCCCTTGGTTTAGCGATGTTTCAGGAATCTTTCAGAATAAAGCGAATCTTTCGAAGTGCTTTCTTATCCCTATTCACTAGATTTTGATAGGTAGTTCAGGAACAGCATAAGTGTAACTTATTTTGAGAAGTATATAACTCTCATCTAGAGTTTATTACCTGATAAATCGCTCTGAATGGTTGGAAGTATTCAGGATTGAAGCAAGTGGGTGGGTGTCTATTTTGCCAAGCAATCAATTATTTTTGTTCGAGGATTCATTTAATCTTTGGAACCATCGCAGATATTGGCGATCGCAAAGCGACGGAAGCATCGCGCTTCAGCCATAGCGAAGAACTGGAAAAAGGACTAGCAGAACAAACTATAGGCTCTCAAGCAGTCTCAGAAATTAGACGTCTGCGGTGCGTTCTGAGCTACGCACCTGTCCATAGACCATTTGCCAGCCAGACGCACTTTACCATTCACCCTTAATCGCTATGCCTATTCCTAGCCCGACTCTGACGAAAGGAACCCTTCTAATTGTCGATGATGTGGCAGATGATTTGCGTTTCCTGGATCAAATGCTGTCGACTCAGGGCTATACAGTGCGATCTGTTTCGAGTGGCAAATTAGCGATGCAATCTGTGCTGGCAAAGCCCCCAGACTTAATTTTGCTGGGTAATTTAATGCCGGAGATGGATGGTTATGAGGTCTGTCAATACCTTAAAGCCCAAGAGCACACGCGCCACATTCCCATTATTTTTGTCAGTGCTCCCAGCGAAACAATAGATAAAGCAAAAGTCTTTTCATTGGGCGGCAGTGACTATCTCACGAAACCAGTGGAGATGACCGAGGCGATCGCCCGCATTGAGCATCACCTCAACATCAGTCGATTGCAGCAGCAGCTGTGGGAGCGGAATCAACAGCTAGCGCAGAAGGTTCAGCGTCGTAAGGAGGCAGAAGTATCGCTACAACGCGCGATGCGGGAAGTCACAGACATTAAATTTGCCCTGGATCAGTCTGCGATTGTGGCGATCACCAATGCTCAGGGCGAAATCACCGACGCTAGCGATCAATTTTGCGCGATCTCAAAGTTTTCGCGTCAGGAATTACTAGGGCAAACCCATCGCATTCTCAATTCTGGCTATCACCCGTCGGAATTCTTTCGCCAGATGTGGGACACGATCAGCGCCGGTCAGGTCTGGAAAGGGGAAATTCGCAACCGTGCCAAAGATGGCACGCTCTATTGGGTTGAGGCTGTGATTGCGCCGATGCTGGATGCCAGTGGCAAACCCCATCAGTATGTGGCCATTTGCAAAGAGAATCGCGATCGCGGTGCCGGGACAACCGATAAATTGCGGGCTGCCTTGGCCACCTGGGAGCGCTTCAAAGCCGAAGAAAAGGTGCGACTACTCCAGGCGGCAGTCGTTAATGCCAACGATTCGGTGGTGATTACGACTGCCGGACCTTTTGACGAACCCGGCCCAGAAATTTTGTACGTCAATGAAGTGTTTACCCAATTGACAGGGTATACATCCGCAGAAGTGGTGGGTAAGACCCCCCGTATTTTACAAGGCCCCAAGACGAGTGCCGCAATGCGAGCCAGCATGCGGGAAGCATTTCAGGCTTGGCAACCCTTTCGCGGCGAGCTGCTCAACTATGCCAAAGATGGATCAGAATTTTGGGTGGATTTGAGCATCACGCCGTTGCACAACGAATCAGGAAAGGTCACCCATTGGATTGCCATCCAGCGCGATATCAGCGATCGCCGTCAACAGGAAGCAGAACTCCAGCAGATTAATGCGGCCCTAAGCCACACCGTAGAAGGCATTGCCCGCCTCAATACGCAAGGGCAGTTTTGCAGGGTCAACCATGCCTATGCCCGAACCATTGGATGCGATCCAGAAGACATCATTGGCATGGATTGGTTACAAACCCTATATCCCGATGATTATGATCAGTTTCAATGTGCCTATGAAACGGCACGGCAGACTGGGAAAGCTGAAGTTGAAGCGAGGGGCGTGCGCAAAGATGGCTCGACCTTTCACCAGAAATCAACCCTAGTTGCAATCTATGACTCGCAGCATCAATGGACGGGTCATTATTGCTTCATCAAGGATATTAGCGATCGCGTGCAGTATGAAGCAGAGCGCGAAGCCGCGGAAGCAGAGATCAGGCAAAGCGAACAGATATTTCGAGCCATTTTCGACAGTATGTTCCAACTTACGGGTATTTTGACCCCCGACGGAACCGTAATGGAAATGAACCAAACCGCGTTGACGGGGATTGCCGCCCAGCGCGCTGATGTCATTGATAAACCCTTTTGGGAAACACCGTGGTGGACTCATTCTCCCCAGCTTCAAGACCAGTTAAAAGCGGCAATTAAACGGGCTAGAGCCGGAGAACTGGTCAAGTTTGAAACAGAACACCGCTGGGCTGGTGGCACAACTGTATTTATAGATTTTTCCCTCAAACCGATTTATAACGATGTCGGAGACGTGGTTATGCTGATCTCTGAAGGTCGGGACATTAGCCAACACAAGCTGGCTGAAATAGAAACTTTAAAGTCTCTTGAGAAAGAACGAGAGCTGAATGAACTCAAAACTCGGTTTATCTCAATGGTCTCCCATGAATATCGAACCCCGCTGGCGACCATTCTGTCTTCTATCGACATCCTCGATCACTACGGCCATCGGACAACAGAGGCTGAAAAACAGGACTACTATCAACAAATTCGGGTTGCGATTCAGCGCATCACAGACCTCATGAATGATGTCTTAACGCTGAACAAATCTGAACTCGGGAAAATCACCTGTGAACCCAGCCCGTTGAACCTACAAGAATTTTTACAAGAGTTTATTGCCGAACAAAAGCGCAACCTGAAGACAGATCATAAAATCCAATTAACAATTCACGAAGAATGTCTTCAGGCACAGATGGATAAAAAGCTCCTGTACCTGATCTTCTCAAATTTGGTCTCCAACGCCATCAAATATTCCTCACCATCTGGAACCATCAATTTTGACGTGCATTGCCAAAATCAAGTCGTGGAATTTTGCGTTCAAGATCAGGGTATTGGTATTCCATCTGAAGCGATCAGGAGTTTATTTCAACCATTCTTCAGGGCCAAAAACGTCGGCAATATTTCAGGGACAGGATTAGGACTATCTATCGTCAAGCGGTTGGTCGAAGCCCATGCTGGGTCAATCAGTGTCAAGAGCCAAGTCGGTTCGGGCACGACATTTACTGTAAAAATACCGTTGTTAACTTAATTGCTGACTCTATTTTTAGTCAATTCATTTAAGTTTTACAGTTTTACAGTTTTAGGGGTTCAAGAGCGATCGCACCGTCGCCAATAGGTCAGGGTCTTGGTACGGGATGCTCATGTAGGCTGCTGCCCCTAGCTGGGTCGCTAACTGGCGATACTCAGGCGCAGTATGGCTGCTTAAAATCAGGACTGGAATCCACTGCCACTGGGGGTCTTGCAGGCGCTGGCGCAGAAATTCAAAGCCGTTCAGGTTGTTCATTTCAATGTCGCAGATCACCAGGTGCACGGCCTCCGTTTGCAAGAGGGCGATCGCCGCGTCCCCATCTGGAGCCTGGAGCACGCGATAGCCCACAGACTGCAACAAATTTTCAACCATCATCCGCACGATTCTCGAGTCATCCACCACCAGTACCGTGGTCACCGCTGAACGCCCAGACCTGTCGGGGTCAGACTGTTCCTGGCGATCGCCAGGGGGCGGTGCCTTGGGTCGCCTTTCTGCGGGTAAAGGGCCACCCAACAAACAAGACACATTGACCACTTCTGCCCAGTGCTGTGCAGGTAGCTCCGCCCAACCCCGCCGACAGGGATGCGGCATCACCTGTGAGGCTTGGGGATAGGGTGTGAGGGTCAGGTGCGGTTCTGTGAGCAGTCGATCAACCACTAACAGGAGGGCCAGCGGTTGCGGCGTTGTGTTGACCACCAAGATAATATCTGCGGCAGTAGATGCGGCAGTGGATGCGACAGCCGCGTCTGGAGCAGCCGGACTTATCATCGGCCACAGACTCGCCATGGGACAGAGGGGCAGGGACTGCCCACGCCACGCCAAGCGGAGCTGCCCCGCCTGCTCAGTAATCTGACCGGGAGTGGGCATGATGATCTCTGCCACCCGCTGCGAATCCAGCTGAAAAATAGTGTGCTGGGACAACCACAATAGTTGGCCTCTGGTATCTAGGGTTTGGGTTTGGGTCTGGGGCATCTGGAACGGCCCCTCACGCTTATGGGCTAAGGCCGCAGGATCGACGGCGGTAGGTGCCCCAAACGTTGAATCCGGCTCTAGATCTGTCCAATCGACCTCTGCTTCAGCGGGACGGGCCGCTTGGGCCGATTCTTGCAAGGTCTGGTTGCTTTGGGGTTGCGGTGCACCAGCCCCTGTGATTGCGAGGCTGCAACCGACCAAAGCCACCTGGGTAATCTCTCGGCAAGCCCCTGGAGCGGCTTGCAGGGCTGCCAGGGTCACCTGAGCAATGTTGGCGAGCCCTGGGCACTGATCGGTCTGGCTCCACCCAAGAAACCACTGCACCAGCCGCTGACAGAGCAGGGATTGAACCGAGGCAGAAAGGGAAAGGTCAAGACTGGTTGACAGTACCTCTAGCCCTTTGGTTAAGAGTATTTCCAGGGTCACCGGGTGCACTGAAGACTGGCTGTGTGTGGCGAGCTGCATCTGACTCAGATGAGTCAGACAGGACAGGCGCAACAGATCACACAGCAGATGCTGAAGGCGATCGCAGGCGACACCCGCGATTGCCACTGGCGAGACCTCTTCGGTAATGAGCAGGATGATCGCTTGGGTCAGGAGCAGAATATCTGGCAGACACATTTGTTCGGCTCCCTGTTCCAGGGCTGTCACAATACTGCCCAGCTTTTGCTGTTTCAGCGGTCTTGGGGCTTGGGATAGCAGCACCAACTGTTCATCGAGCTGCTGGCAAAGCTGGAGCGATTCATTCAAGAACAGTTCACGGGCCTGGTCATCCTGTCGCTCGTCGTTCCCCATGTATTGACTCCATTGCTGTCATTAGGCTCGGTCGCCTTGGCTCTCTCCGGTCAATACCATCAGGTCTTCCAAGGTTGCCGCGATCGCCATGGCCTGCTCCGAAGCCTGATTGGCACGGGTCGCCACCTCCAGCACCGTCTCGCCCACGGTCAGACTCGATTCAGACTGGCGCTGAACCAGGGCGATCGCCTCCGGTAGCCAGGACTCCAGCTGTTGCGTGTTTGTTTCTGCCTGGGTGAACGCGGCCTGGGTGTGATCGAGGAGTGCCAGACTGCCTTGCAAGGGGGCAACGTCCTGGCGCAATCTGGCGGCTACCTCAGATTGTTGTGCCTGTAGTCCGTTAATCTGGGTCTTCACGGATTGGGTCGTCACATCCAGCTGACGGGCCAAGTCCAGTACCTTTTCGCCAATCGAGGCAAACTCCTGGGCTGGGGTGCCCATGCGCGTTGCTTCCAATGCCGCATTCATGGCCTGTAGCTTCAGCTTGGCTGCCAGTTGAGTCAGGTGCTGCGTCGTCTCACCCAACGGTTCAGCCGCAGCGCTCAATTGCGCAACTTGCTGGGTAACCTGCTGCCATTGCTGATGCACCGTCGCCAGATCGGACTGGAGATGGGTCGTGGTCTGATAGCTATCCCGGAGCGCCTGTTGCACCTGCTGTAGGGACTGGGTTTGCTGCCGCAAGGAGACAGAAATTTCCTGACTTTCGGTGGATAGCGATCGCAAAAACTGGTAGAGCGACGTCACCTGTTCCATCTGGGTCAGCATTTCGGCCGATAGCGACTGGACAGTGGGATTGCTGTGCTCCAGCCAGTTCGCAACCCGCTGGGCCAGGGTTTCGCGCTGCTGTTGCTGCACTAAAGAGGACTGCTCAGCGACTTCATATGCTTGCTCCAGCTGGGCCACCAGTCGGGCATGGTCGAGGGCAAACCCAACCTGAGTCGCCAGTTGCGCAAACAGCTCCACTTCAGCGGACTGCCATTCTCGGGGGCCAGAACATTGATGGGCAATCAACAAGCCGTAGAGCTTATCATCTTTCAAGATGGGAGCCACTAAATTGGCCTGAACGTCAAATGCCTTGAGCTGCTTGATATGACAGTCCGTGAGGCCCGCCCGCATCACATTGGCCGTAGCCTGTACCCGTCCGCTCTGGTACTTGTCGATATACCCTTCCGCAAAGCAAGGGTCTTTAATATTGGCCCACAGTGCTTTGGGATAGCCCGGCAGCACGGATTCAGCGATGACCGTACCATAGCCATCGTCATCGATCTGGTAAACGATAATCCGATCGGCTTGAAACGCTCGCCGCAGTTCCGCCACGGTTGTTTTTAGCACGTCTGCCTCGACCAAAGACTCCCGAATCCGGCGGGTAATGTCGGCCAGCACCTTAGACTGAGCACCTTCTGCATTCACCTGCTCTAACAACCGCGTATGATCCAGGGCATACCCCACCTGGGTGGCGAGTTGGGCCATGAGATCGACTTCAGCCCCTTGCCAGTCACGCGGCCCGGAACACTGATGGGCAATGAGCAGGCCGTAGAGCTTCTCTTCCCGTAGAATGGGAGCTACCAGATTGGCCTTGACAGCAAAAGGCTCTAGCTGCTTGAGATGACAGTCTGTGAGCCCAGCCTGATAAATATCCGCGGTGGCCTGCACCCGTCCCGCTTGATACTGCTCGACGTAACCCTCCGCAAAGCAGGGGTCTTTAATGCTGGCCCAGAGAGCTTTAGGGTAGCCTGGCAACACCGCTTCAGCAATGACGGTGCCATACCAATCCTCGTCAAAACTGTAGATAATCACGCGGTCAACCTCAAGGGCCTTCCGTACCGATTCAACCGTTACCCGTAGAACATCATCGGGGTTCAGGGTAGCGCGAATTCGGCGACTAATATCGATGAAGACTTGGGCTTGGGTGGCTCGCTGATCCACAGCTTCCAGGAGACGGGCATGGTCGAGGGCAACCCCAACCTGGAGGGCAATTTGGGCAAATAAATCTTTTTCGCTGGCCTGCCAGAAGCGCGGACTGGCGCACTGATGAGCAATCATCAGACCAAAGAGCTGATCCTGCCGAATAATCGGGGCCACTAGGTTGGCCTGAACGGCAAACCGCTCGAGTAGGCCGATGTAACAGTCCGTCAGGTTGGCGGTGTGAATGTTGTCAATCGAGGTCACCAGCCCATCGCGGTACTTTTGCTGGTAGTTTTCAGCGAAACAGGGGTCGTGGATCGTTGACCAGAGCATCTTAGGCCAGCCGCTGCCCACGGACTCTTCAATAAAAGTGCCCTCACCATTGTCTTGGAGCTGGAAAATAGTCACCCGATCGGCGCGAAACCGCTGCCGAACTTCGGTGACCGCAATCCGCATCACGTCTTCCTCCGAACGGGCATCCCGCAGACGCTGGGTAACTTCCATTAACAGCTGGAGGCGCTCGGCTTCCGCTTCCTCCTGCCAAAGCTGCTGGGGAATTTGGGCAGTCAGGATGTCTAGGTTGGTCTGGAGCGCACCCAGCTCATCTTGGTTACCAGCCCTAGCCCGCAGGGTGAGGGTTTCGCGCCGCACGCGATTGACCAGCCCGTTCGCCTCAGTGGCAGCGCGAATAACCGGTTGGCTGGTGCGGCGAACCAAAAGGGTAGCGATCGCCCCACTTGCCAGAACCAGACCCCCGGTTCCCGCCAACATCACCGTCCAGTAGCGCTGGAGCGCCGCGTCATTGGGCTGGGGCTGCGACTCCTTGTGCAGGGTAAGTCCTGCCCAAACCGAGAGCCCCCCCAGGGCCACGATGGGGACGGTCACGAGGGCCAGCGTCCAGGTGGTCAGTTTAGCCGAAAGTCCCCACCGCGATCGGGGTGGGGACTTTCGCAGGGTAGAGGCTGGGGGATTGGGCAAGGGTCGCGACGGTTCGGACTGATTCAGCGCCTCATTGACCGCCCCATTCACCTTTGAAGCGGGCGTCAAGGTAGACCCATTTTGGTCGGGTTCTGGCTGGGATGTCTGGTTCATTGCATGACTCCTGCATCAACGGCGGGACAAAGCATAGAGCGAGGGGATGGCTATGACCTGAAGCAACAGCGTTCCGGCTCAATTGGCCTGAATCGGGACAGCGTCCAAGGATATGGCCCGCTCCAGATCTTGCTCTCTACTGTAACGTTCTCCCCGGCCAAGTGCGTCCGCTAGGGCGCAGCTAAAAATAACGGGCAGGCCTCCAGCCGCTGCATCAGGGCCACAAACCCCAGCCGCCACCAGCCACAAACCCCGCGATCGCCGCCATTTCGATTCGCGCTATCCATGCAGCTCATGGGTAAGTGTCCGACTGGGGCCTGTGTGGTAAAGGTCAATTCTGCGTAGGTGAGCCAGTGGGCATCCCGGCACCAGCCCACCCGTTCAGCAAAGGCTTTCCAAACCTGGAAGTCAAAGGCGGTGGTACCGCCCAAGGATTGGTACAGCTGCCACTGCACGCGGAAGCCAAAACGGCCCTGACTGTAAGTCCACCACAGATGATCAATCAGATACAGGTCATCACAGGGCAAGGCTTCAATGGCGCTGAGGTCAAACTGCTCGGGCTGGCTACAGTGGGCAAGCTGGAGCAGCAATGTCCAGGTTTCCGTTTCGGCTTCTTGGTAACGATGGGCCGCTAGCAGCGCCGCCAAGCGACGACAATCTAAACCCGCCGGACTCATTAAATCAGGTGCATCAGGCTGCACCATAGAAGAAGGTGCCGCTAGCGCCCCTGCATGGAACTCAGCGTGATCAACCAGGGCCGCCAGGGTAGCCTGGGCCGAGCAGAACCGATCGGTAGGCTCAGGCTGTAACAGGGTCGCCAGCACTGCCTGTAAGGCGGGACTGAGACGGTTAGACTCCGGCCAGCGCCAGGATTGAGCTGTTGCGTCCCACAGTGGGTCTTCGGCACGGTCATCCAGGAAATGCCCGGTCAACAGCCGCAGGCAGGTGAGCCCCAAACTGTAGAGATCGCTGGTGGGCAAAACCTGACCCCGCAGCTGCTCCGGGGCGGCATAGCCCAGGGTGGCGGTTTTAGCGGTAGGTCTATCGGCAGGCCCCTCGGCGATCTGATAAGAACTGCCAAAGTCGATTAGAGATAGGGAACCATCCCGGCCCCGAATGATGTTCTCGGGCTTAATATCGCGGTGCAGAACCTGATGGTCATGGACAAACTGCAGCACGGGCAAGAGCGATCGCAACAGGTGCCTAATTTTGCCCTCATCGAAACAGCCGTACTGGTTGTATTCCTGCAGCAGGGTTTGCCCCTGAAGATAGGTCTGGACAATAAAAATTTCGCCATCTTGCTCCAGGAACGCTAGCAGTTCTGGAATTTGGGGATGCCCCCCCAAATTTTTCAGCAGTTGGGCTTCCTGCTGGAACAGGTGACGGGCTTTGGCGACGGTGGGGCCATCTTGCTGGCGCGGCCAAAATTGCTTGATGACGCAGGGAGTATTGAGACGATGTTCATCAACGGCTCGGAAGGTACAGGCAAACCCCCCGTGACCCAAGGTCTGAACCGCACGATACCGACCGGCCAGCCGCAGCAAGGATCCACAGCGCTGACAGCGATCCAGCTCGCCAGCATTGGATGCGCGACAGGCCGGATGCAGGCAATGGCTTAAATTCAGGGGTACGACGGTGCTCCCCTCTGGCCGGAGGGAGGCGTCATTCTCAAAGTTGGCGAGGGGGGAAAACTGCGTCATTAAACCCGAAAAATATAGGTGAGGGTCAGCCCAACCCGGACAGCCTGACCTAGCTCAATTGCTCAATGCTTTTACGCTCAACATCATAGGGGATTCCAGGGGCAACCTGCTGTTGCTTTGAATACGCCGGGAAGAGTCGTGGGTTAGAGTCATAAATGACTGTTCGCTGTTGCCGATTCCTGAAACATCGACCCATGACCGTTTCTGTCTCCTCCCCCTCGGATCGCACGCCCTATCATGACAAGGCTGAGTCTGAGCCTGTCCAGCGACAGGGCAAGAATCCAGCGCAACACCGCGATCGCAGTACGGTAGACCGGACACTGCTCACCCCCATGCTGCGCCACTATGCCGACCTCAAGGACGAGTATCCCCAGGCGCTGCTGCTCTATCGGGTCGGGGACTTTTACGAAACTTTTTTTGAGGATGCCTGCACCATTGCCCAGGCCCTAGAGCTGACCCTGACCAGCAAAGAAGGGGGCAAGGAAGTGGGGCGTGTCACCCTGGCGGGCATCCCCCACCATGCCCTGGATCGCTACTGTCGTCAGCTGATCGAGAAGGGCTATGCCGTTGCCATTTGCGACCAGGTGGAAGACCCAGCCCTGGCCCAGGGTCTGGTGAAGCGGGAAGTGACGCGGGTGATTACGCCGGGTACCGTCCTAGACGAAGGGCTCCTCAAGGCCCGCAGCAATAACTTTTTAGCGGCCTTTGTCCTGGCCGGAAAGCAGTGGGGACTGGCCTACGCCGATATTTCCACGGGTGAGATCCTGACCACCCAGGCCAGCGACCTAGAGCAGCTGACCCAGGAACTGATGCGGCTTCAGCCTTCGGAGATCATTTTCCCCAGCGAAACCCCAGATCTGCGGCGATCGCTGCGACCGGGTGAAAGCACCGCTGCCTTGCCGGAGGGGCTGCCGACTCAGTTTTGCTACAGCCTGCGATCGCCCACAACCTTTGGCTTAGCGGACTGTCGCCAGCGCATTTTGGAGATGTTTCAGGTGCGCTCCCTGGAAGGACTGGGCTGTGAACACTTGCCCCTAGCAATTCGGGCAGCGGGTGGCCTCCTCGACTACCTGGAGGACACCCAAAAGGGTACGCCCATTCCCCTCCAGCCCCTCAGCACCTATACCCTGACCGACTATCTAGTCCTGGATCACCAGACCCGGCGCAACTTAGAAATCACCCAAACCTCACGGGACGGCACCTTTCACGGGTCGCTGCTGTGGGCGTTGGATCGCACGGCCACCGCCATGGGGGGGCGAGCCCTGCGGCGCTGGCTCTTGCAGCCACTCCTGGATCCGGTCGCCATTGGCGCTCGGCTGGATACGATTACAGAACTGGTGCAGAATACGCCATTGCGCCAGCAGCTTCAGCAGCAGCTCCAGCCGATTTATGACCTGGAACGTCTCGCCGGACGGGCCGGATCGGGGACGGCCAATGCCCGAGACCTGGTGGCCCTCGCAGATTCCCTGGAGCGCCTCACGGATCTCGCCTACCTGGTGCGCCACTGCGACTCAGCCCTGCTAACGGCGGTACAAACGGTGCCGCCTGAGCTGGATAGTCTGGCCAAAAAACTGCGATCGCACCTAGTAGAGTCACCGCCCATTACCCTCACCGAGGGCAATCTGATTCGGGATGGGGTGAACCCCGACATCGATCGGCTACGGCGGCAGACCCTTGATGATGAAAACTGGATTGCCAGCCTGGAAAAACTGGAGCGCGATCGCACCGGAATTTCGACTCTGAAAGTTGGCTTTAACAAAGCCTTTGGCTACTACCTGAGTATCTCCCGCGCCAAAAGTAACCAGGCCCCAGCGGACTACATTCGCAAGCAAACCCTGACCAACGAAGAGCGCTACATCACCCCAGAACTCAAGGAGCGCGAAGCCCGCATTCTGACGGCCCAAACGGAGCTGTTTCAGATGGAGTATGACGCCTTCGCAGCCCTGCGCTCAGAGGTGGGAGCGCAGGCAGAACTCATCCGCACCGTGGCGATCGCCGTGGCCACCGTGGATGTGCTGACGGGACTGGCGGAGGTGGCCATCTACCAGGGCTACTGTCGGCCCATCATCACCCCAGGGCGAGACATTTTGATTCAAGATGGGCGTCATCCCGTGGTGGAGCAGTCGCTGCCCGCGGGCTTTTTTGTGCCCAATGCCACGACCCTCGGGCGTGCCGCCGGGGTGAACTCTGCCCCTGACCTGATTGTGCTGACTGGCCCGAATGCCAGCGGCAAAAGCTGCTACCTGCGCCAGGTGGGGCTGATTCAGCTCATGGCCCAAACGGGTAGTTTTGTGCCCGCTACGGCTGCGGAGCTGGGCATTTGCGATCGCATTTTTACACGGGTCGGCGCAGTGGATGACTTAGCCACGGGCCAGTCTACATTCATGGTCGAAATGAACGAAACCGCCAATATCCTCAACCACGCGACCGCGCAATCTTTGGTGCTGCTGGACGAAATCGGTCGCGGCACGGCCACCTTTGACGGACTGGCGATCGCCTGGTCGGTCGCAGAATACCTGGCAACGGAGATCCAAGCCCGCACCATCTTTGCCACCCATTACCACGAGCTGAACGAGCTGGCCTCACTGCTGGGTAATGTCGCCAATTACCAGGTGCTGGTCAAAGAAATGCCGGATCGGATTATCTTTCTGCATCAGGTGCAGCCCGGTGGCGCCAGCCGATCCTACGGGATTGAGGCCGGACGGCTAGCGGGACTGCCGCCCACGGTAATTCAGCGGGCCAAACAGGTGATGGGCCAGATCGAGAAGCACAGCAAAATTGCGATCGGATTACGGAAGGGGAATCGACCCAGTGGTGGTAAATCCACCCCCCGCGTTCAAGAGGAAGCCGAGCAGTTTAAGCTATTTTGACGGCAGTCTCTCCCCAATCCTTGGAGGACTTAGCGCCCCGATCGAGGAGAAATAGAACCCCACCTTATAATGAGGATCTGAATTGTTCTCACTTGCTGCAAAAGCCGCTACTGCATGGTTACTGAACTCGATACTGAAATTGCCCAGGAAGTTGAACGCCGCCGCAATTTCGCCATCATTTCCCACCCGGATGCGGGTAAAACCACCCTCACGGAAAAACTGCTGCTTTACGGAGGTGCGATCCATGAAGCGGGTTCGGTGAAGGCGCGGCGCGCCCAGCGCCATGCCACCTCCGATTGGATGGCCATGGAACAACAGCGGGGAATTTCGATTACCTCCACGGTCCTGCAGTTTCTGTACAGCGGCTTTCAAATTAACCTCCTAGATACCCCCGGCCACCAAGACTTCAGCGAAGATACCTACCGCACCTTGGCTGCTGCGGACAATGCCGTGATGCTGATTGATGCGGCCAAGGGGCTAGAGCCCCAAACCCGCAAGCTCTTTGAAGTCTGCCAGCTGCGATCGCTGCCGATTTTCACCTTTACCAATAAGCTCGACCGTCCGGCCCGTGAACCCCTAGAACTCATTGATGAAATTGAGCAGGAACTCGGGCTGCAAACCTATGCCGTGAACTGGCCCATTGGCATGGGCGATCGCTTTAAGGGCGTGTTTGATCGGCGGCAGCAGAAAATTCATCTGTTTGAGCGGAGCGCCCACGGTCGCAAAGCCGCCCAAAATACCATCATTGATCTTGGCGACCCTCGCATTGAAGACCTCCTCGAATCTGACCTGTACTACCAGCTCAAAGACGACCTCGAACTCCTCAACGAACTTGGCCCCGCCTTAGATCTAGAGGCCGTCCATCGCGGCAAAATGACTCCCGTTTTCTTCGGGAGTGCCATGACCAACTTCGGCGTTGAGCTATTCCTAGAAGCCTTCCTCGAATATGCCCTGAAGCCTGTTGCCTATCGCAGCACCCTGGGGCCAGTTGATCCGGCCTACGAAGCCTTCACCGGATTTGTCTTCAAGCTCCAGGCCAACATGGATCCCAAACACCGCGATCGCGTGGCCTTTGTGCGGGTCTGTTCCGGCAAGTTTGAAAAAGACATGACCGTCAGCCATGCCCGCACGGGTAAATCTATTCGCCTGTCGCGTCCCCAAAAACTCTTTGCCCAGGGCCGCGAGTCATTGGACGAAGCCTACCCCGGTGATGTGATTGGCCTGAACAACCCCGGCATGTTTGCCATCGGCGACACCATCTTTTGCGGCAAAAAACTAGAGTACGAAGGCATTCCCTGCTTCTCTCCCGAACTGTTTGCCTACCTGAAAAACCCCAACCCCTCGAAGTTTAAGCAGTTCCAGAAAGGGGTCACTGAGCTGCAAGAAGAAGGGGCCATCCAGATTATGTACTCCGTGGATGAGTCCAAGCGGGATCCGATTTTGGCGGCGGTCGGCCAGCTTCAGTTTGAAGTGATTCAGTATCGGCTCGAAAACGAGTACAACGTTGAAACCCGGCTGGATCTGCTGCCCTATACCGTCGCCCGCTGGGTGGATGGTGGCTGGCCGGCTATCGAAAAAATTGGTCGCGTCTTTAATGCAGTGACGGTGAAAGATAGCTGGGGGCGTCCGGTGCTGCTGTTCCGCAATGAATGGAACGTGAACCAGCTCGTGGCCGACCATCCCAGCCTGCGCCTCAGCAGCATCGCTCCGGTGGTCACTGGCACTGACCCCAACGCCAAATAAACCCACGCCAAGCTGGGAGAGCGCCTTGAACCCGTCCGATGGATAGGTGGATTGGTAGGCTCTATCGCAACCCTACCGATTGACCTATGCAAATTAGAGAATCCCACTACAATGGTGGGATAAGTATTTGTACGGACTACCCCCTATGACTGGCAGCGCCCCTCCAGAGCAACAGCCCCTTTCCGATCGCGAAATTCAGGTGCTTGAACTCGTGGCCGCTGGTCTCACCAACTTGGAAATTTCAGAACAGCTCGAAATCAGCAAACGCACCGTTGATAATCACATCAGTAACATCCTCACGAAAACCCAAACCGATAACCGGGTCGCCCTGGTACGCTGGGCATTGCAATGGGGCAAGGTTTGTCTGGATGAGGTGAACTGCTGTGTTTTACCCACAGCGGGCACTGTCCATTCAACTTCCAGCGCGACCTGAGCTATGGAGCTTACAGACATTAGACCTGCTGGGAAATAATGAGAAAAATTGCTGGAATGATTTCTAGGTAGAGGTTTCAAGGATTTCTGGGCCACTTCCCGTACTCTAAAAATCCATGGCAGTTAGCGCCTCCGCTAGCCATGGCTTCTGATAAGCGATCGCGGAGTCAGAACCCAGTGAGTGAGTCTTGAGATGCGACTTATCCGGATGTTTATCAGTGTGGTACTCGTCCTTAGTTTATTTGTGCCTTGGGAGACCGTCAGAGGTGGTTTCTTTATGTCGACCTTCCAATTTAATGGCTTCTGGTTTTTAATGTTGATGTCGTTAGAGGCACTAATTAGCTTTCAAAAGTATCCGCCACAGGCTCTACTGCTGTGCCTACCGCTGTACTTTATCGTGAATCTCTGGTTTGGACGCGACTCTCGATCGCTGGCGATGTGCCGCTTTTTCCTAGCAGGAGCTAGCATCGGTATCCAGCTGTACGGTTGGTATCATCAGGATTCTTTTACGACAATTGAATGGGGATATTGGCTGGCACTCCTAACAATAGGTGTCGGGATGATCAAGGATCTGTATATTCTTGCCATGATGATGGAGGCTACCTGAGGTATCAACTACTGGGTCAGGAATTTTACAATTTATTTCAGTTGCCGACAGTACCTGACAAGCGATCGCCGAGACTGAACCCAGTGAACTTTGATCTGCACTCTATCCGACTTTGCATCCTGACTGCCTGACACATCTTTAGGCAGCCTCCCAGGGTGGTAGTTGGCAGCGGA
>CAZXWR010000013.1:0-27634 GCA_964644325.1 uncultured bacterium | reverse complement strand
ATGGTCAATCTCATGCTCAGAAGGCTGGCTTAAAACTTTTCAAACACGCTCTAAGGAACGCGAATTTATTAATGTCGAGATTCTCGCTCTCATCCCCTAAACCCTGCTTCGCACGCCCTGCGGTCTACTCCCAAGTTAGGAGAAGGGGAATCGGACTCTTGCTCCCTCTCCCAAAATGGGAGAGGGCTGGGGTGAGGGCGAAACAATCTTGCAATGACCGACCTTATTCAATTCACGATCCTAAGCTATTCTTCCTGGCGCTGGATTGGAGGTCGATACCGCATTTTCCCGCTGCTCATATTAATCCAAGCGGGTGGGAGTGCGATCGCGGTTTGTCCCCAAAGTAGCTCTCACGTTGTTGTATTCTATATAGGGTACGCGGGTATGGTGTAGTGGTAGCGCTCTGGCTTCCCAAGCCAGCCGTGCGGGTTCGATTCCCGCTACCCGCTTCTTTGAGTCTGTTCAATACAAGAGAGCCGTTTCATCGATGGATGAAACGGCTCTCTTCAGCAAAGCTCAATCGTGCTCAGCGGCACCCATGCCTCAATCAGAACATCAAGCATGCAGGGCTGCAAACCGGAAGTTTGTGGCCGTTAAGCAGGGACAACCTGCACGATTAAGGCCCGCCTGTCCATAGACTGAACGTTCCCTACCGAGCCCAAATCAGTCACAATGCGCTCTAGCAGCTCCGCAGCGCGATCGCGGTGTTGATGTTCTCGGCCCCGCAGTCGGATTTGGAACTTAACGACATCCCCTTTACCCAGCCATTCAACGGCTCGATTAATCCGGAGTTGATAATCAGCATCTCCGACATTAGGCCGCAGCTTCACTTCCTTTAATGAGGGTTGAGAACTTTGGCGCTGCCTTTTTTTCTGCTGATACAGGTGCTTACCGTGGTCCAATATTTTAGCAACTGGGGCCTCTTTTGACTCGGAGACAACCACCAAGTCTAATCCCGCTTCTTCAGCCATGCTCAGCGCTGCCGCAGTTTCAACCAGACCTTTATTTTCTCCGGTTTGGTCAATCAGTAAAACTTGTTTATCTAAAATTTGGCGATTTACACGTGAGTTCTTAGCGATAACAGTATCCTCTCAATCTCAACAGTACGATGTAATACAAAACCCAAGCTGGGAACGACCGCTTCCCCTATCGAGAAAACGACTGTATCTAGAACTTAGGCTAGGTTATGCCCCTCTACACTAACGCATTCCTGTCGTGTCTCCCTCTCTCTTCAGCTAGAAATACACAACTATCTACATAACGCAAGGGTGAGCAGTATTTTTCTGCCAGCAGTGAATTCAGTCACGGATGGATTGAGGGCAGTCTAGACGCTGGGCGGCATCGTCGTCGCCCAGACTGAGTCGGTAGACAGCCAAGCTTCAGGGCAAGATTGTGGGCTGAATGAAGTCAAGGGTTATGGACATCTGCGCATATTTGCGGAGGTAACGGCATGGGTTCTGTCGCAAAAGTTCCGTAATTCTCCTCATGAGCTTTTCCTGCACAACTTCCATAATTGCGAGTAAGGATCATTCTGCCAACGCTTGGTTCATTCCAGAGGGTGAATCTATCCCATCTCTAGGAAATTATCCATTATGTCTGTCCTTGAATCTGCACAGTTTGGTTTACTGACCGTTTGGTCTATTTGCTGTCTGCTGGGCTTTTGCTTGTCCTGTGACGCGTGAAAGCAAAGATTTGCCTGGATGGTCTTGTACAGCAGCACCCTTATCCTGTACTCAGCCTGAAATATGATGCACTCAACAACTGCCGCTTCTCCTCATCCTGTTGGCTCCCATTCTGGGTCAATCAAACGGCTGGTTCAGAAAGCGACTGCACCGCTCTTCAATCGCATTCAGATCGAAACGCCCCAGTCTGCCCGCTTAATTTGCAGCTTGATTCCGGCTTACTGCCCCTTCGAGCGAGATGTCAGAATTTTGGGGCACAAGCTCTTTCATATTCCCGCCCTCTGTAAGCTAAATCCTACCTATGACCAGCTGGTCGAGCTACGCTTTCGGGCACTGGTTTTTCTGGCCGATGAATGTGGCGAGGACGTTACCCCTTATCTTCAGTAATTTCTGCATTCTTGCCATTCCTGTCCTGCACTAACCGAGACAATGTACAAAAATGCGGCGCTACTGTTATTTCTCGGCTCCATGGTATTTATGGCCATTGGCGATCGCGTGCTCCCCAGCCCCTTGAGCAACTACAGCTGGCAGATGCGAACCGGGATCAACCAGCTTTTGACCGGAGCACAACCACAGTTGCGGCAGCAAAAGCCCCATGAGCGGACTGAAAGAGCGGTTGAGAAACTTGAAAAAAATCGGCGCTAAGGGTTAAAGCACCAGGAACCACATTTTTCCCGATCACGGGCAGACTACCGCCTCCAGATTCCGGGCTTACTTATACTCGATGAGTCGGCTGGCACGACCCTGCCACTGGTGAAGATGGAAACCAATTTGTCCCTGGACTTCTGGAAACTTGACCAGGGTATAAAAGAAGGCACCCATCAGCGCCATATAGGATCCAAAGACAGGGCGATCGCGCCAGTAAATCTTGAGCATCTGGGCACCATAGGCCAGCAGCAACCCAACACTCCAGCCCCGAGTCGGGAGCAGCAGCCCCAAACAAACCAGCGGTAAGCCCAACCCCCAAACCCAAACCCGCCAACTTTCCCGACGCCAAAAGGGATCAGCGGCATGGCGATGTCGCCAGGAAACTTCAGCATAGGCATGCCCCCCACGCACGCTACGTTGCCACCATTGGCTGAAGCGGCACATCGCTGCATCATGCCAGGTCATATCAGCATCAATGCGGACAATCCGCCATCCCTGTTGGCGCAGTCGTAAACAGAGTTCTGGGTCTTCACCTGCAATTAACGCCTCGGTATACCCTCCCACCTGTTGCAGGGCTGCAACGCGCACCATAGCATCGCCACCACAGGCATCGACATCCCCGATCGGCGTATTCCACTCCCGGTCACACAGCTGATTAAACACCGATGCTTCAGGGAACCGCTCCCGCCGCCGCCCACAAACCACTGCGATCGCGGCATCAGCAGTCAATCTGGCACAGGCGCGATCGCACCAGCCCTCGATCAGCTCACAGTCCCCATCCACAAACTGGATGTACGTTAAATGGGGCTGCTGTTGGTGCAGATACTGCCAGCCAGCATTCCGGGCTCGCGCTGCCGTAAAGGGGCACTGCGGGTCTAGTTCAACAACATCGACGGCCAGGGAACGAGCCACAGTAACACTGTCATCCGTTGAGCCAGAATCGACATACACTAACCACCGAGACTGAGCGACCGCTGCCGCCAAACTCACCGTCAGGCGATCGCCCTCATTGCGACCAATAACCACGATGCCAAACGCATCCGGTCGCCCACCTTCCATCTTTGAGGGGCTAGCGCGCATCTATTTCTGCCGTATCTATTTCTGCTGCATCTAGCGGCACATTGTGCTCAGAGTGCCCAGGGGCAGGGGTCTGAGCGGGCTTTGACTTTAAGAGCTGAGCCGGAATACCCACCGCTGTTTGCTGAGACGGCACATCGATCAGCACAACAGCATTTGCCCCAACATTGACATCATCGCCCAAGGTCAGTGCCCCTAAAATTTTGGCCCCTGCACCCACATTCACTCGCTTACCTAAGCAGGGGGCCTCTAGGGGCCGATCGAGATAGCGATTCCCCAACGTGACCCCTTGGCGAATGATGGAATCATCTCCAATCTGGCTGTGACCGTGGATCACGATGGCGCCCTGATGTTCAATGATGACGCGGCGCCCCAGCTTAACCGTATAGGGCAAGTCAATGCCATAAACATTGCGCACATGCCGATAGCACAGCCGATAACACAGGCTGAAAGGGGCGCGCAGTAGCTTGGGCTGGAGCGTCATCCGCCACACCCCAAACCGATGCACGGCAACCGCTCTAAAGCCGGGTTTGGTCCAATCACAGCCGTGCGCCTGCCAGTCTTCTCGGAGTTGCGTCCAAAACCCAAGGGCTTGTGGACTAGTCTGGGTCGTCATGGTGTCAGACCCCGCCGCAGAATGCTGTGCTGCCAAAAATCTTGCAGGAAATGGGGGGGATCGGTGTCGGGCCGTCCCTGCAGACGACGCCGCAGCCGCCAGAAGGTAAACCCCGCCATCCAAGCCGCATCGGCAATGGCGGTATACAGCCAGCCGTGATGCTGGTTAAAGTAGCGTTGCCGCGACTCAAACCAATAGGGTGGTCGGCGCTGGGGGGGGCGCTTGGTGTCGGTCACCCCTGAACTTTGGCCAACGAAATGCACCACTCGACTCTCCGGGACATACCAGCAGGGCCAGCCAGCCCCTTGCGCCCGCCGACAAAAGTCTACTTCCTCAAAATATAGGAAATAACCCTCGTCAAACCCACCAATATCGGCAAAGACCTGGCGACGAATCATGAGACTGGCTCCAGCCAGCCAATCAGCCCCGCAGGGTTCCTCTGCGATCGGCAAAGCAATCAGGTACTGCTTGAGTAATTGAGACACCACCCCTAACCGTAAACCGTTATCTAGTTCACTCCACAGGGAAGGATAGCGAAAGGCAGAATACTGCGGTGTTCCGTCTGGTTCTTCTAACCGACTACCCGCCAGCCCCACTTCGGGATGGGCCTCTAAGAAAGCGACTAAAGACGCGATCGCCTGCGGTCGAACAACCGTATCGGGATTGAGCAACAGTAAATAGTCTGGGGGGGGATCGGCAGTCAGCGCTTCACGAATGACCGCATTATTGCCGTAGGCAAAGCCGCCATTATGGGGCAGCGGCAGTAATTCAGCCCAGTGCCAGCCCTGCTGGGCGATCGCGTTTCCAAGGGTGGTCACCGAGCCATCTGCCGAGGCATTATCGACCACCCAAACTTTGTGTACGGGCTCAGAAGCAATCTCGGGAGCCAAAGCGGTCAGGCAATCAAGGGTCAACTCAGGGGTGCGATAGTTAACCACTAACACCCATACGATGGGAGAGCTACTTTTGGCATCATGCTGCATGGCTACTGCCCTTCATCAATAGACGGATCCCAGTTCATCCAGGACGATCAGCATCAGGAAACTGTCAGTGGCGTTGAGTGCCCTTCGCACTAACTCAGAACTTTCCGACAATGTATGGGCAGGTGAACAGCTTAATGTCTGAGGAATTGAGGCATGACATCCCGCATCACAATGCACCGCGCCATCCTTGTTCAGTATTCCCGGCAACAGTCCCCCAGCGATAGATTGACTATGATAGATCCTGTGAGGTTAGTGTCAATCTTAAGTAACAAGTGCTGCATGGGTTCGTCCTTTATCCCGAAAGCACTCAAAAATTTTCTCCCCCTTCCGTCTTTACACCAACGCGATAACCTGTAGGCTTCAGAGTTTGAAGCCGTTCCGCTAGGTTCTATATCGTAACGGCTACACCCTGTATCGAATGCGCGTTATCGTGGAGAAGAGGGATAACCTTCCAACGTTTCATCTCGTCGTTCTGAGCGAAAAATTGCTATGACTCAGCTCAAGATCAATCACTCCAATCTTACAGCTCTCGGTGAGGGGGGTCAGTATTGGCAGGAACTTAAACAGGCGATCGCGAGTACCTCAGGCTATAAGCGCTGGATTGTCGAACGTCATGGTGAGGTACAGACTCAAGATTCTCCGGACAAGCTCGTCAAGCTCTATTTACGCCAGACGCTGGAAACCCTCGCCTACTAACTGCCTCGCCTATCAACGTCACTAGCCTATCAACGTCACTAGGTAGCACCTAGCTCTGACAGAAATTCCAGAGCATGCGCTACGCTGCTGGCTCAGCTATTTCTTTTTATATTCTTGGAATGTTGAAAGTGCCGGAGAAATCCGACACTTTTTCTATTGTTGCAGGCAAGCTCCAGCTGGGCCTGTCCTCTTTTGCTATTCTGTTTTCAGGGTGCTTGAACTGTGGCAAGCCCACATGTCTACCCAGACAGAGTTTATAGCTGATAGCTCCTCTGGACATTGGCAATCTGCAAGCTCTACGGCTGAGTTTTTACCGTGCGATCGCCTATTTTTCGACCTATCGACCCATATGAACCCAATTTGTCATGCGTCTTGACCGCCTGATTGCCCTTGTCTTGATCATTGTTTGTTTCGCCGCTGCAATTGGGAATTGGGTACTCGGCCCTTCTCTACGATCAGCAGCCCAGGTCAAAAATAATCCCGATATTGCCCTCATTGAAATCTATGGTGGCATCAGTGATGGCCCTGGAGGTGGCAGCCCCTTTGGCGGCAGCAGCGCCGCCAATGTCAACACATTGCTCGAAGCCATCGATAAAGCCCGTAATGATGATGTGAAAGCTATCCTGCTTCATATCAACAGTCCCGGTGGTACAGCCGCCGCATCTGAAGCGGTCTATCACGAGCTGATGCGAACCCGAAAGGAAACCGACATCAAAATCGTGGCAAGTCTAGGAGATGTTGCTGCATCAGGGGGGTACTACATTGCCAGTGCGGCTCATCATATTGTGGCGAACCCCGCCACCCTCACCGGATCCATCGGCGTTATTATTCGCACCCAAAATGTATCGACGTTATTGGACAAATTGGGGGTTCAGTCTCAAAGTTTCAAGAGCGGTAAATTCAAGGATATTCTTTCTCCCTTTCGCAATACAACTGCCGACGAACAGCAATTATTAGCAACGATCGTGGCCGATTCTTACCAGCAGTTTCTGGAGGCCATAGTCGCGGGCCGACAACTCCCGATGTCGGAGGTCAAACCCCTCGCTGATGGGCGTATTTTTACCGGCAACCAAGCCAAGATGGCTAAATTGGTGGATTCGCTAGGAAACTACCAAGACGCAATTCAAGAAACGGCAAAGCTCGCGAAAATCAAGGGCAAGCCCAATATCCGGAACTATACTCGCAATTTATCTGGATCCTTGCTGGGGCGACTATTGCCCCTTTCCAGCTCATCTTTCGACCGCTCCTTGGAGCACTGGATTGCCACTGAGGAATGGAACAAAGTACCGCTGGCCCTGATGGAGTAGGCCATGCTCAATGCTTTTTACGGAGCCATTTTTGGCCAAAATGTGACGGATCAGCGTGGTGGCGCGTGGGTATGGTTCACAGCTGTTACCATGCTAGCCCTCAATACGGCAGTGCAGCTCCAGGTGGGGTTCTTCGGACTGCTCACAGTCCTGCTATTTTTTATGTTCTTGGGCCTGATTGGCTGTTTTTGGTATCTTGCCTCAGTCCACTTGTGGGCATTGTGCTTCGGCACCCGCAATCGAATCCCCTCCCTGTCCCCGCTGTCTGGCCTATGGCCCTTCATTTTGCTCGGCCCGGCATTGTCCGCCCAGCAGTTCTGGCCCACCTTTGGCAACCTCTTTACTGCAGGAACTGTCCTGATGACGCTCATAACCCTGGCCGCTGCATTACAGGGTACTTATCAGCTGAGTTGGGTCAAGGCTAGCCTCGCCCTGGCCCTCACGTTAGCCTTGCTAGCGCTGGCAGGAGTCGGCATTTGGGGCTGGTCGTTTATGCTGCTGTTGGGAATAAAAAACTTTGGCATTATGATGGTGCTCACAGTCAGCTGTCTTCAGTTCTAAAGCAGCAGGGAAGTATCTCTCATGGCTCAAAAATTATTAGGTTAATTTTTACACTGAAACAGCTGATTTCAAGACGTTAGAACTATTTCATGGGGTTTTATGACAAAAGTTGCACTCATTTCTGGCGTCACGGGTCAAGATGGTGCCTATCTAGCAAAGCTATTGCTGGACAAAGGATATGAAGTTCACGGCATTAAGCGTCGGGCTTCTTTGTTTAACACCGATCGGATTGATCATCTTTATCAAGATCCCCACGACTCTGATCGGCGATTTTTTCTCCATTATGGTGATCTCACCGATTCCACTAATCTGATTCGGATTGTCCAGATGGTGCAGCCCGACGAAATCTATAACTTGGCTGCACAAAGCCACGTCGCTGTTTCGTTTGATACGCCTGAATACACTGCTAACGCTGACGGTCTGGGTACCCTCCGCATTCTGGAAGCCATTCGTATTTTGGGGCTTGAGCAGAAAACGCGCTTCTATCAAGCTTCCACTTCAGAGCTGTACGGACTGGTTCAGGAAATCCCCCAAACCGAAAAGACTCCCTTTTACCCGCGATCGCCCTACGCTGTTGCCAAACTCTACGCCTACTGGATCACGGTTAACTACCGGGAAGCCTATGGGATGTATGCCTGTAACGGCATCTTGTTCAACCATGAGTCGCCCCTACGAGGCGAAACCTTCGTCACCCGCAAAATTACACGGGCGCTAGCGCGCATTAAGCTGGGACTTCAAGAACGTCTTTACTTAGGGAACCTGGATGCCCGTCGCGACTGGGGTCACGCCCAAGACTATGTTGAAATGCAGTGGCTGATGTTGCAGCAAAACGAAGCCCAAGACTATGTCATTGCGACGGGTCAGCAATATAGCGTGCGCGATTTTATTAACGCGGCCTGTGCAGAAGTTGATATGGCGGTCACTTGGGAAGGCGAAGGCATCGCTGAAAAAGGATACGACACGACTGGGCAGTGCATCATTGCGGTAGATCCCCGCTACTATCGCCCCACTGAAGTTGAAACTCTGTTAGGGGATCCCCAAAAAGCCATGCAAAATTTAGGATGGCAGCCTAAAACCACATTTAAAGCGCTGGTGGCCGAAATGATGCAGGAAGACTTAAAGGCGGCCAAGCGAGATGACCTCATGCAAAAACATGGCTATAGTACCTTTGAGTACAACGAATAGGGCATCCCAGCGGTGTCTCTGTCTTCGCAACCCATCGTGAGCATCATCACAGTGGAACCGTAATGTAAGGCACGGACAACATTGCGCCCTCGTTGCAAGCTAGGTTCTATGATTTTGACTTTTAGGGGGAATAAATATCCTTTGACAGACTGATCTACTTGTTCCACTGGGTGGGTGTGCAACTGAATCAGGCCCACGATCATTGACCGATTGATATTCATGGATGACATCCATGTAATGATTGGTGTTGACGCTGTCGCTGTCGGAATTCTATAAACGCTGTTCCCTCGGCAGCCAGACTGTGCCTCAGCCTAGCTGCTTCAACCTACTTTTAGAATAAGCATATATACTTAACATTATTTAGGGTGGGCAATCGGAACGGCGCTAATGCTGTTACAGTCCAGAGTCCGCCTATTATTCGTCTATTCCACGGGTTTTATTGCATCATGACGTCACCTAATGATTTAAAAAAACTGAGTTTCTTCCGGGAGTAATGACTCTGGGATCGATACGTTGATGCAGACAAACTGAGGAGTGGCATGGCGCACAATAATCATGGCTTGTTACGAGAAAACGCCTCAGCCATTATGCTGATGCAGCGTCTGCTGGATCCAGCAGTGGCCGTTTTGGTACTACTGGTTTTAGCTGAATTTTATGGAATTGGCGTCAGAAATCCCCACATTTTACTGTCAGTAACTGTATTTTTACTGATCTTGCCAATCTTTAAAGCAGTTGGACTCTACCGTCCCTATCGCAGTTTATCGCCTGCGACGCTTGGCCCACGATTATTAACAGGCTGGGTGAGCCTGCTGGGGTGTCTGTTATTTTTAGGGTTTATTACGCAAACCTCTGTTTTATTTTCTCGGACACTATTGCTAACCTGGTCTATTTGTGCACCGATTGTCCTCTTGTCGGTGCATCTGACAGTGTGGCGAATTTTGCGCAAGGTTCGGGAGTCGGGGCGTAACCAACGGTCTGCAGTTATTGCGGGTGTGAATGATGTGAGCTATCACCTAGCCAACCAAATTAAGCAAACGCCTGAGCTGGGAATTAGCTTACATGGTTTTTTTGACGATACATCAGCTCAGCCAATCGGTCGTTTTCCAGGTCGGCAATTAATTGGTGGCCTGCAGGACTTACCCCGCTATGTCCAAGAACATAAAATTGATGTTGTTTACTTAACCTGCTCAGCAGATGAGGATGAAATTATTACCTATCTACTGAAAGATTTGCAGGATACGACTGCTTGCGTTTACTTTGTGCCAAACATTTTGATTTTTAATCTCATGAATGCCCGTTCCTATGAACTGAACGGCATTCCTTTGGTTGCAGTGTGGGAAGTCCCGTTCTCTGAAATTCAGTATGTGGCGAAGCGCGGCATTGATATTTTGCTATCGCTCTTGGCACTCATTGCACTATCACCCATCATGTTGCTGATTGCGGTAGCGGTTAAATTCAGCTCTCCTGGCCCCATTCTGTTTAAGCAGCGACGCTATGGCCTCAATGGTCATGAAATTTTAGTCTACAAGTTCCGGTCTATGCAGGTGATGGAAGATGGCGATCGCGTGCAGCAGGCCAAGCGCAACGACAGCCGCATTACTCGCGTTGGCGCATTCCTGCGTAAAACTTCCCTGGATGAACTGCCTCAGTTCATTAATGTTCTTCAGGGACGAATGAGTTTGGTTGGCCCCAGACCCCATGCTGTGGCCCATAACGAGATGTATCGTAAGCTGATTACAGGCTACATGCTACGGCATAAGGTAAAGCCTGGGATTACGGGCTGGGCACAGGTGAACGGGTTTCGGGGTGAAACCGATACCCTCGATAAAATGCAGCAGCGGGTCAATTATGATCTGGAGTACCTGCGGAACTGGTCTTTAAGTTTAGACCTACAGATTTTAGTCAAAACGGCTCTGGTATTCCTTCGGGATCAGAATGCCTATTAAAGGTCTAACTCAACAATCACGGGGGTGTGATCACTGGGCTTTTCAAGGGCTCGGGGGGCTTTATCAATCGTGCAGGCGATCGCCTTCTCGTAGAGGTCAGGCGTGAGGTAATGGTGGTCAATGCGCCAGCCCATATTGCGGCGAAAGGCAGCGACTCGATAGTCCCACCAGCTGTAATGGCCCGTTTCCTGGGTGAACTTGCGGAAGGCATCCGAAAAGCCTAACGCTAAAATTTGGCGCAGTGCTTCGCGTTCAGCGGACGAAGCCATGATGTGGCTCTCTTTTTTGTCAGGGTCATAAATATCGCGGTCTTCCAGGGCAATGTTGAAGTCGCCACACATGAGGATAGGCTTGCCCTCCTGAAGCAGGCGCTGCAAGTAGGCATGGAGCACCTTAAACCAGCGGAGCTTGTAGTCAAATTTGTCGCTGCCGATTGCTGACCCATTGGGGACGTAGAGGTTGACCAGGCGCACTCCCTGCAATAGACCTGTAATCACGCGCTTCTGGGCGTCAAATTCAAGCGCCTCAGGGGGTATCGTACCTGCGGCCTCAAACAGCGGGCTAAAGCCGCAAGCAACAGAGTCTAGTGGAGCTTGGCTAATCAGGGCAACACCGTTGTAGGATTTCTGACCGCAGGTGTACAGCTGATAGCCCTGTTCTAGAAAAGGCGATCGCGGAAAGCTCTCGTCTACGACCTTGGTTTCTTGGAGGCACAGCACATCCACTGGATTCGCCGCCAACCAGTCTAAGACGTGGGTGAGGCGACTGCGGATCGAGTTTACATTCCAGGTGGCAATTCTCATAAAGACCGCTGCGCGCACGCATTCAAATCCGCCAAAAAAAGAAGGTTCCAAGAAAATAAGATCTTGGAACCTTCTTCAGACAGTACCCCCAAGGGAATTCGAATCCCTGTCGCCTCCGTGAAAGGGAGGTGTCCTAGGCCTCTAGACGATGGGGGCTTGTGACTTCGACGTATACTAAGCTAACGAACGAACTAGACCCTTGTCAACCCTCTTTGACAAACTAAATTCAGCCGCAGGGTCAAAACAAAATTTTAGCCCCGGATGATTGCGGATCCGAGGCTAAGGTTCACAGTGGCCTCTTGCTGAAAACGGCTCTGTTTCGGCAGCAGCCCTCTCAACAAACTGGATGATGCTTCTAAAGAATGTAGAGCAGTAAAAACAGAATGACCCAAATCACATCGACAAAGTGCCAGTACACCTCAGCAGCCTCTACGCCAAAGTGACTGGTGGCGCTATAGTGGCCGGGACGACGCGATCGCCAGAGCACAATGGCCATCAAACACAGGCCCACAAAGACGTGGAGACCGTGGAAGCCCGTCAGGACATAGAATGTACTGGCAAATAAGTTGGTCTTGAGGCCAAAGCCAAGGTGAGCATACTCATAAGCCTGTCCCGCCAGGAATGTGGCGCCCATGGCCATGGTGATCAAGAACCAGAGACGAGTGCCTTTAATATCATTGTTCTTGACAGCGACGTCTGCTTGATGGATCACGAAGCTACTGGAGAGCAGGATAACCGTGTTAATACCCGGTAGCACAAGCTCTAGCTCTTCAGTGCCTGCCGGGGGCCAGCTGGGGGCCACCGCCCGAAACGTGAGATAGGCCGTAAACAGCCCTAAAAAAAGCATGCTCTCAGAGACCAGGAATACGATGAACCCAAATAGCCTCAGGTCAGGGTGTTCCGAGTGGTGTCCAGCGACCGCGCTGTGCTCAGCCGAGTAATTGAGTTCGGCCTGGTTAGAATCAACGGTTGAACCTTGCATAGTTGCGACTTTGCTTTACTTGACGGCAGTGCTGCCCAGGATGCTGCCCAGGACAGCGGAAATCAGGGTCAATGGGAACGGTTAAGGTGTTGCGATCGCCTCAGGCTCAGCTTCTTCCTCGGATGCCCCTAACATTTGATGATAGTTATAGCCATAGTCATAGGGGCCTACCCTCAGCACCGGATCATCCTCAAAGTTTTCGACAGGCGGGGGTGAGCTGGTCGTCCATTCGAGGGTTAAGGAATCCCAGGGATTCGCACTCGCTTTTTCGCCAGCAATCCAGCTCCAGATCGCATTCACCAGAAAGGGAATCGTGGACACCGCCAAGATGTAAGAGCCAATGGTGCAAACCAGGTTGATGGTGGCGAACTGAGGATCGTACTCGGCAATCCGGCGGTTCATCCCCTGGAGTCCCAGCCAGTGCATCGGCAAGAAGGTCAGGTTAAACCCGATGAAAGTGAAAACAAAGTGCACCTTCCCCCAAAATTCGTTGAGCATCCGGCCCGTAATTTTGGGAAACCAGTGGTATAGCCCAGCAAAGATGCCAAAGACGCTGCCGCCAAACAGGACGTAGTGCAGGTGAGCCACCACGAAGTAGGTGTCGTGAACATGGATGTCAAAGGGGACAGAGGCAACCATGACACCGCTCAGGCCACCAATCACAAACATCGAGACAAACGCGATGCCAAACAGCATGGCTGAACAAAGTCGCAGTTTACCGCCCCAAATCGTCGCAACCCAGCTAAACACCTTGATGCCTGTGGGCACTGCGATGACCATGGTGGCAATCATAAAGAACATGCGCAGCCAGTCTGGGGTACCACTCGTAAACATGTGGTGGGCCCAAACAATGAGGCCCAAAAAACTAATGGCAATACTGGAATAGGCGATCGCCTGGTAGCCAAAGATCGGCTTGCGGGCATGGGTGGGCAATATTTCTGAAATCAGGCCAAAGGCGGGCAAAATCATGATGTAGACCGCCGGGTGTGAATAAAACCAGAACATGTGCTGGTAGACGACCGGGTCGCCGCCGCCAGTCGGGTTAAAGAAGGCGGTGCCCAACAGCAGGTCAAACCCGAGCAAAATCATGGCCCCCGATAGAACCGGAGTAGCCACCAACTGCAATGCTGAGGTGGCGAGCATGGCCCAGCAAAACAGCGGCATTTTATTCATGGGCATGCTGGGAATGCGCATTTTAAGGATGGTCACGAGGAAGTTGAGTCCGGCCATGATGGAGGACGTTCCTAAAATGATCACCCCACCAATCCAGATTGCTTCACCCACTTTGTTGACCATGAGGCTGAGGGGCGGATAAGAGGTCCAACCCGCACTCGCAGGCCCCCAAATAAAGCTCAGCAAGAGCAAAATACCCGCTGGTGGGATCATCCAAAAGGCGATCGCATTCAGCTTCGGGTAAGCCATATCCCGGGCTCCGATCATCAAAGGCACCAGGTAATTACCGAAGCCACCCGTCAACGTGGGGATAATCCACAGGAAGATCATGATGGTGGCATGCACGGTAAACATAGCGTTGTAGGTTTCGCGAGTCACAAAATCCACCTCAGGAGTCGCCAGCTCCGTCCGCACGATCTCTGCCATCACGCCACCGATCAGGTAAAACACAAAGCTGGTCACCAGGTATTGAATACCAATAACCTTGTGATCGGTACTGAAGCTAAAGTATTCTCGCCAGTTTGGCCCCCCTTCTGTTTCAGATACAGGTTGGATTTGCGTGGAATCCGTTAGATCGAGTTGGGTCATAAATTTGGTTCTAGCTATCTTTACGGTCTTTACGGTTATGAACGAGCCCGATTGAGAAAATTAGGTAGGCTCCATCGTTAAGTTCCAAAACAGCCGACGATCCCGCCATTGTCTGGTCAAACAGGTATCGTCTGGTCAAACAGGGGAGCGCCATCAGGAGGCAGAAATATGATGCGCCATGTGCACCATTTCGCTCTGTGCCAGACCCTGGTGGTGTAGATGCTCCAGGGCAGGTGCGTCTGCTTGCAAGTCCAGAGCCGCAGCGGCAGTGGGTAATGTCGCAAGGGTCATGGGCGGCTCTAAAGACGCGATTTGACTTTGTTCCCAAGCCTGATACTCTTCGGGTGCCTGCACAATAACCCGCGTCTTCATCGCCCCATGGTAGGCACCACAAAGCTCTGCACAAATCAGCGGATAGTTTCCTGCTTTGCTGGGCGTAAAGTTCAGGTGTGTCTCCTGACCGGGAATTGCATCCTGCTTGAGTCGGAACTCAGGCACCCAAAAAGCGTGAATCACGTCATTGGCAGAGATATTGAGCTGCACCGGGCGGTCCTGCGGTAACCGCAGCTCACCTGAAACAATGCCAGTCTCGGGATAGGTAAAAATCCAGGCGTACTGGAGGCCCGCGACATTAACCATTAAGGGGGCAATGCCATTCGATTCATTCTTGCTGCGACCAGCAGCAGACTCCATCCCTGCCATGAAATCATCCATTGGAGCTGCGATCGCCGCACCAGAAGTTGTCGCCACTTGCTCAACTGCGTGGGCATGGGCCATGTGGGTCGACCCAATCGCATTCCCGCCATCTACAGCCTTATAGACATCAAAGCTATAGATCGCCAGCCACATGACGATTACGGTGGGCACCGCTGTCCAGAGAATTTCCAGGGGCACATTGCCCTCAATGGGCTCGGCATCGGTATCGTCTCCGGCCCGGCGGCGAAACTTGAAAATTGAGAAGGCCAACGCCCCCTGAACAATAATGAACAACCCAGTGGCGATCGCCAACATGGCGTTGAAGAGTCCATCAATTTGGGTGGCTTCGACCGAGGCATCCACAGGTAATAGGCCGTTGTTCTGACCCACCCACAGACAAACAAGGGTTAACCCAATGCCTGCCAGTAACGTCGTGATCGTACTTGGAATTTTCACAATCTATTGCCTATTAACACAAACAGCTGAACCCTTGCATCTGGAAACAGTCGAGATACAGACTGCACTCTCCGGGTGCTCAAAAACTGGAAAACGACTCAGAAAAATAAGGGACGCCCCAAACACAAGGACTCCCTCTAAGGTAAACCAGTCACTCTGAGAAGTGGGCGTATCCCAGAACAGATGTGACAATTTTTTAGTTTTTTTTGGGATCGGGTTGTGGTCTGAACCTTTCTCTGTTTGAAATGGCAGCAAAAGATACGTAAGCTTAAAGCTTTCTTTAGCCTAAAGAAAAAGCTAATTTTATCCGCTAAGCTTTTAAGCTTTATTTCTATGAATCCTCTTTAAGTTTAGCTGTGTCGTCATTTTCTTCATTTTGAGAAACTTCTTAGAATGAAGCTACGCCAAATTTAACAAGTAGATACTTACGTCGTAACCTATGGCTGATAGTCTTTTTCAATCCTATTCGGTTACCCCTGAGTCTTCCGCCGTGATGCCGCTGGTTGTCATTCGACGCGTTGTCTATGGTCTCAGCCTGATGACGCTGGTGCTGATGGCGATTGGCAGTGCAACGCGGGTCATGAACGCTGGCTTGGCCTGCCCTGACTGGCCTCTATGCTATGGCTCCTTGGTTCCGGCCCAGCAGATGAACCTGCAGGTTTTTTTGGAGTGGTTTCATCGTTTGGTTGCCTCCTCGATTGGGTTTTGCGTGCTGAGTTTAACGGCAGCCTGCTGGGGGTTGCGGCGTCAGCTCCCGAAGTGGCTCCCCATTTCAATCAGTCTGAGTTTGGGGATTGTCCTGTTCCAGGGGATTTTAGGCGGGCTCACTGTCACACAGCTGCTGCGGTTTGATATTGTGACGGCTCACTTGGCAACGGGATTACTGTTTTTTTGCAGCCTGGTGGTCATTGGCAGCTTTTTACGGCCCTATCAGGGGACGGGGGTGACTGGAACGCTGCACTGGAATGGATTCGTCGCGGCCGTGTGCGTCTACATGCAGAGTGTCTTAGGGGCGCTGGTCGCATCTCGGTGGGCGGTGCATCAGTGCCTGGATACGGCAGCGCTTTGCCACGTCCTGAACACCCACATGTTCAGTGCGGTTCCCGCCAGTATTGCGGTGCTGTGGCTCATTGTGCGCACCTGGCGGACGGCGGCGCTACATCCTTTTTTACGACGGCTCGCTGGGATGATGCTGACCTTGCTGCTGCTTCAGGTTGCAATTGGGGTGTCAACCCTACGGCTTCACCTCCAGGTTGAGTGGCTCACAGTGTCCCATCAGGCTGTTGGTGCTGCCCTGGTCGGTGTTTTAGTTTGCTACACGGTTCTAGCACTGCGCGATCGCCTACAAGGTCAAGGGTGGGACGCTGCCCAGGGTACGGGTGCCCTCAATCACTAGGCGAAGGCTCTTAATGATCCGCATGATCCGCAGTTGCTTGATTTACATAGGCAGTTGCTTGATTTACATAGTTCGATATTTTGGGAAAGGGAGTTTATGTCACGCATGTTGTTAGACAGCACATCTACAGGCTGGTCTGCAGTTCTAGAGGGTTTAAACGACTACTATCAGCTCACGAAGCCCAGACTCATCCTATTGTTCTTGATTACCACGGCTGCCAGCATGTGGGTGGCGTCTCAAGGCTCGATTCAGTTGGGAGCCTTTGGCATCACCTTACTCAGTGGGGCCTTCGCCGCTGGCTCTGCGAACGCCATTAATTGTTTTTACGACCGCGACATCGACTTTATTATGGAGCGCACGCGGCATCGACCGATCCCGTCGGGCCGCATTTTGCCCTGGCAGGCCCTGCTGTTCGCTGTTGCCTTGGCGATCGCCTCCTTTAGCTTGTTGGCCAACTTTGTCAATGTTTTGAGTGCGTGGCTCGCAATGTCTGGCATTGCTGCCTACATTGGCGTTTACACCACCTGGCTCAAGCGTTCGTCCTCGCAAAATATTGTGATTGGTGGCGCAGCCGGGGCGATTCCACCCTTAGTGGGCTGGGCTGCTGCTACCGGCAGCCTGAGTTGGACAGCCTGGGTGTTGTTTGCCATCATTTTTGTCTGGACACCGCCCCACTTTTGGCCCTTAGCTCTGATGCTGGAGGAAGACTACACCAAGGTCAATGTGCCGATGCTGCCCGTGGTGCGGGGGACTTCAACGACAGCTAACCAAATTTTTTACTACACCCTGGCACTGGTGCCCGTTACTTTACTGTTGGTCTACCCCTGTCAGGCATCTGGCTTGCTCTACGCTGGTGTGGCTAGCATTTTGGGCCTACAGTTCATCGCCAAGGCATGGCAACTCACCCAGCAGCCGGACAGCAAAGCGGTGGCTCGCTCCGTTTTCAAATTCTCGATCCTATACATGATGCTGCTGTGTCTGGGTATGGCCATCGATAGCGTGCCCATCGTCCAAACCTGGAGTGCACAGCTGGAGCAACCCCTGCTGCGCATTCTGGAGCTGATCCCCATGAATCAAGTCGGGTTTTAGAGTCATCCAGGTTTTAGAGTCATCCGGATTTTAGAGCACGCATGCCATGAGACCAGACCCATCCCCAAGGCGACCAGACAGGTCAATCCCAATCAACGCTAGGATCAAGGGAGCGAACGGTACCGGATAACGTTCCGGTTTGCTCTATGGACTACGAGTTTGATCTGTTTGTCATCGGAGCTGGCTCGGGGGGCATTGCAACGGCCCGTCGTGCCGCGGCCTATGGGGCCAAGGTGGCCATTGCTGAGTCAGGACAATTGGGCGGCACCTGTGTGAATCGCGGCTGTGTGCCGAAAAAGCTGATGGTTTACGCTTCACACTTTCCCCAGCAGTTTGCGGCAGCTGAGGGCTATGGCTGGCAGGCGGTGACCAGTGCCCTAGACTGGCCTAAAATGATCCGGGCGATTAAGGCCGAAGTGACGCGCCTGAACGGCATCTACGCAAAGATGCTGGAAGACTCTCAGGTTAGGCTGTTCCGGGCACATGCCAGTTTTGTCGATGCCCATAGGATTACGGTGGGCGCAGAGACCGTGACGGCGGACAAAATTCTGATCGCGGTGGGTGGGAAGCCCTCCCTGGCCCCCATTCCAGGCATTGAGTATGCCATTACCTCCGACGATATCTTTCACTTGCCAGAACAGCCTGCCAAAATCGTCATTCTTGGCGGTGGCTACATTGGCACTGAATTCGCCTGCATCTTGAATGGTCTAGGCACCCAGGTCACGCAAATTATTCGCGCCGACAAAGTGCTGCGCGGCTTTGATGAAGATTTGCGCACCGAGATTCAGGCCGCCATGGTACGGCACGGCATTCACCTGATTAACAAGATGCAAGATCTGGCGATCGCCAAAACCGACCAAGGCATTGAGGTGACCGTCAACAGCGATACGCAGGATGTGGTGTTAACCGACGTGGTGAGTCTAGCCGCTGTTGGCCGTGAGCCGAATCTTGAGCATCTTGGCCTGGAAAACACAGCAGTGGAGGTGGTCAATGGCGCGATCGCCGTGGATGATTTCAGTCAAACAGCCGAGCCCAACATCTTTGCGGTGGGTGACTGCACCGATCGCGTCAATCTCACCCCCGTTGCCATCAATGAAGGTCGTGCCTTTGCGGACACTCATTTCGGCCACCAGCCTCGCCAAATGAGCTACGAGAATATTCCCACCGCTGTTTTTACAACCCCAGAAGCAGCCACTGTGGGCCTCACAGAAGCCGAAGCCCGCGATCGCTACGGGTCAGACGCCATTCAGGTGTATCGCAGCCGCTTTCGCCCCCTGTACTACACCTTGCCCAATCAAGACGAAAAAACCCTGATGAAACTGGTGGTTGAGAACGCAACCGATCGGGTTTTGGGCGCCCACATGGTCGGGGATCATGCGGCTGAAATTATCCAGGGCGTGGCGATCGCCGTCAAAATGGGGGCGACCAAGGCCAACTTCGACGCCACCGTCGGCATTCACCCCAGCTCAGCCGAAGAGTTTGTCACCCTGCGCTAGATCACTCGATCACTGGAATAGAGGCGGGCCGAGACAGAACATGCCTTCAGAATTTGTAATAAAAAGTGATCCAGAAAAGTTCTAGGGTAACAAAATGGGTGCTCATTTAAGATTAGTGCCATTTTTACTCATTTAAGCCTTGTATCCAGCAGTTAGCGATAGGTTGGAAGTTTTTAGCATGAGCAGCAATTTAGCCGTCAAACTCCGTGAAGGAACCAAAACCTCCCACACCATGGCCGAAAATGTGGGATTTATCAAATGCTTTTTGAAGGGCACCGTCGAAAAAACCTCGTATCGTACCCTGGTGGCCAACCTCTATTTTGTTTATTCTGCCATTGAGGAAGAGCTAGAGCGGCTGAAAGATCACCCCATTGTTTCTAAAATTTACTTCCCCCAGCTCAATCGGAAACACAGCTTAGAGCGGGATTTGGCTTACTACTATGGGGTAAACTGGCGCGATCAGGTGGCTCCTTCTCCTGCGGCCAAAGCCTACGTGCAGCGGATCCATGAGATTGGCGAAACTGCCCCAGAACTCCTGGTGGCCCACTCTTACACTCGGTATCTCGGGGATTTATCCGGTGGGCAAATCCTGAAGGGGATTGCCGTTCGCGGGATGAACCTCTCGGAGGGAGAAGGCACCGCTTTTTACACCTTTGATGAAATTCCAGATGAAAAAGCTTTCAAGGCGACCTACCGTCAGGCGATGAATGACCTGGATGTGGATGAAGCCGCAGCCCAGCGCATTGTAGACGAAGCCAATGCCGCCTTCGGGATGAATATGCACATGTTTCAGGAGCTAGAAGGCAGCCTGATCAAAGCCATTGGCCGCATGCTGTTTAGCAGCTTAACCCGGCGCAAAATTCGTGGCAGCACAGAGCTAGTCACGGCGGAATAACCTGTTTGTACTGCTTTTTCACACCGCTCTGAGGGCCAACAGCGCCACTGGAGCGGTGCTTTTTATGGGTGGCGTTGCGAATCAGGACACATGACTCAGGACTAACTACGGCGTTTTCGATTCCACGACATCTGCCAGTCGATTCAGGGAGGCAATCAGCTGCTCTTGAGCAACAGCTGCGGGGTCAGGAGCCTCGGCCTCAGCGATCGCTTCATTGCGGGCCTGCTTCCGCTTCGCTGATTCAATAGCTCTGACTAGAATAAAGATCACAAATGCAATCACCAGGAAGCTCAGGATGGATGCCAGAAAAGAACCGTACTTGATGCCATTCACCTGAAGCTCTGCCAGATTCTCAACCTTGGCTGCCTTCATGGCTGGATTCAGAACCGCTGGGGTAATCACATCTTCAATCAGGGACGTGACAATTTTGCCGAAGGCCCCGCCAATGACGACTGCAACTGCTAGGTCAACCACATTGCCCTTCATGATGAAATCTTTAAAGTCGCTTAAAAAGCTGCGTGTTTGCGAATAAGCCATTAAGGTGCCTCCCGGAAAGTAAAAATCAGGTGGATCTTATCATTTCTGACCGTACCGCTTGAATTCTGCTTCGTCCTATCTTTTCGAGGAGCTGTTGTGCCATCGGAGTCGCTTGAGAACGGAATTGATGGTCTGCGGGAAATCTCACGAGCCAGTCGTTCATCGTCAACAACGCCAAAGGTGATGACCTATAATGCCTTACCAGAGCGCGATCGCCCCCATACCTCTTTAAATCAGTCATGACATTTCCGCTCATTGAACTGAAAGGGATTTCCAAGCAGTTTGGCAATGCCGTCATCTTGGACAATGTGAATCTCACCATTTGTCCCGGAGACTCCCTCACTATATTGGGCCCCTCAGGAACCGGGAAATCGACCCTATTACGCATTATTGCTGGACTCTTAGCGCCAGACAGCGGTGAGGTTTACATCAACGGGCAGCTCTGTCAGGGGGATATTGACAATCCCGATCGCCCAATCCGCATGAGCATGGTATTTCAGCAGGCAGCTCTCTTTGACTCATTGAACGTGGCCGAAAATGTTGGCTTTTTTTTATTGCAGAACTCTAAGCTATCGCACCAGCGCATTCGCGACCTCGTCAACGAAAAGCTGGAGTTGGTCGGACTGTCAGGGATTGGAGACTTATACCCAGCCCAGCTCTCCGGGGGCATGCGCAAGCGCGTGAGCTTTGCGCGGGCCATTTTAGATGACCCGGAGGATGATGCAGATGACCCGAAAATATTGCTCTACGATGAACCAACGGCAGGACTCGATCCCATCGCCTCAACGGTAATCGAAGATCTGATTGTGCGGCTGCAAAAAACCTCGGGATGTGAGACCTATGCCATTGTGACCCATCAACACAGTACGATCTGTCGCACCGGGCAACGGCTCATTTTGTTGTACAAAGGCGGTGTGCAGTGGGAGGGTAACCTTGAGGCATTAAATACCAGCGATAACCCGTACCTTCAACAATTTCTGAGCGGCAGTATCACAGGCCCGATGGAGATTTTAGGGCAGCAAATATAAAGCCGTTCAACGCGGTATGCCTCTAGAACTGTAATGTCAGTGCGGCTCAGCAACAAGCTCAACAACCAGGCCTCCTCGGGAAAACGGCTACTAGAGAGGTGAAAGCGATTTTGAGCGATGGATCGTACATTTCGCATAATGTGCCGAGAAAGGGCTAGGATCGGGACATTCAAGATTGAGAGACCCAGTCTAAACTCCCTTGGATGAGGCCAGTGAATTTAAGGTTTCTCGCGACCGGGAAATGTCTACTGTTGTGACGGGGGCTATCCGTATCCCAGGCGGATCATTTAGGGTTAAGTGCTGAATCATTGCTGGCAGACAGCAATGCTGTTGGTAAGACTGCCAAGGAGGAGCAATGCGATCGCGGGCTATTCGAGAAGGATCTGTGGGGCTGTTGATTTTGCTAGGGCTCGGCAGTCTAGCTGGAATTGTTTTTTGGTTGCGGGGCCTTAGTTTTGGCAATCAGTCTTACACGGTAGCGGTTGAAGTGCCCGATGCCTTAGGTCTAACCATGGGCAACCCTGTCCTGTATCGGGGTGCGAAGGTGGGCCGGGTGCGGTCAATTAAGCCAGGAGTCAATGGGATTCTGGCTGAGCTAGAAATTAGACCTGCTTCGCTGCTGATTCCCCGTGACAGTCTGATTGAGGTTACCCAATCAGGTTTTATTGGTCAGGTCGAGGTGAGTATTCAGCCAGAGCGGAGACTGTCGAGCGCCACCCTCGCTGCGTTGTCACCCTTTGACGACAACTGTTCCGGGTCAGAAATTCTGTGCAATGGCGATCGCATTGTCGGAGATGTCGGGGCGAACTACAATGCCCTGATTCGTTCAACGACCGAACTCACGGAACTCCTCAGCGAAAGTGGCATCGTCAATACAGCCAACTCAACCTTGAAGAGCTTTACCACCACTGCGGATAACATTACCCGCTTGACCCGCACCACCAGTCGCACCTTGCGAGATGTATCGGTAGCGGCCAACGGCTTTACGGGTCTGAGCCAGGATGCCAGAGTTCAGCTGAAGCAGTTAGGGTCTGCGGCGGGTTCCGTATCGCAAGCGGCCAATCAAGTCGGCGAAATTGGCGATCAGTTTTCAACGACCGCAGGCGACATTTCTACCGCCGCCCAGCAAGTCACCGGGCTCGTGGCAGATAACCGGGGTACCCTTGTGAGCACCCTCGACAACCTGCAAGACACCAGTCAAGAACTGAAGGGGGCCGTCAAAAGCCTGGGGCCGATCGTGAGTCGGGTTGAAAAAGGCAAGCTCCTGGATAACCTAGAAGCCTTAGCTGAAAACGGTGCCCAAGCCTCTGCCAACCTCAAAAGCCTGACCAGTACAGTGAATAATCCCGTTACGGTTTTAGGTTTAGCGCAAACCTTAGACTCAGCCAGAGTCACCTTTCAAAACACGCAGAAAATCACCACTGACTTAGAGCAGTTAACAGGAAATCCAGAGTTTCGGCAAAATTTAATTAAGCTGATCAACGGACTCAGTAAATTGGTTTCTTCCAGCGAAACGCTCGACCAACAGCTCACCGCCATTCAACAGCTGCCCACCCAACCTGGTCCACCTGTCAAAAAAGCCGAGCCAGTTCCTCAGATGCCCACCACCCTGTTTGGTAGATTAGAAACAGCCCCCTCTGAGCCTTTACCAACGCTGTCGGATCCAATTTCACTTTTAAAGACCTCACCGCATTTGCCACGAGACTTGAGCTATGAAAATTGACCGTTCAAAGATCGTTGCCCTAGTGACGGGCGCCTTCTCTTTGCTGCTGGCAATACTGTATTTAGTGCTGGTGCAGCTGCTTGATCTGCGGGGTGAGATGATACCTGCGCCCATGGGTTTTTTGCTGCTTTAGGGATATTCCGGCGAGCTAGCCCTGTGCAGCGATCAAGCAACCAGCGACCCATTTTGAACTCAGGTGCAGCCTGGAAATTGTCAATCAACCGTGGCTTGGCTATAGTTGAAATAGAAGTGGCATCATACGTTTCCGGTTTCCCCCTCTTTGGTAACGTCCTGCGTGGTAGCTTTTTTACTTCGTCCAGCCCAGACGAGGTGGAAGACTTTGAGTTTTCCATCAACGCTTTATCTTTACTCGATTCTAGATTTGTTGCTGAAGGATGTGCCGATCTCGCTTCAGTCTGACTTGCGCCTGGGACTCCAAGAGGCGTTGGTGAATGCCGCAAGGCATGGCAACAGTTTAGATCCCCAAAAAAGTATTTTGGTTAAGTACCGTCGTGCCCCTGGCCTCCATGAATGGGTCATTCAGGATCAGGGTTTAGGGTTTGACCCCCCGGTCATCTGTCATTTAGCGGAAGCTGACGCTCACCTCCCGGCTGAAAATTGTGAGTGTGGTCGCGGCCTTCATATCCTGTTTCAAATTTTTGACCAGGTTCAATGGTTGCAGAACGGTACCACGCTTCATTTAACGAAGCGATCGCCACTGTAGGGAAATGCTTCTCTGTCTCCACTGAACCTAGCTGTCATGGGTGCCAATTCTGAGGCACCTGCACTGCTGCGCTGAGGGCCGCTCAGTTACAGTTCCATCCAATCCAGCGGTTGTCTTTTTCTGGAGAGAATCTTTCTTGAGCAGAACAGGGTATTTTGTACTTCATTCTGCCACCTCATGGGTTGATTAATTCCAAGATATAGGCAGGAATCAGGACTTTTAGGATCAGACACCTAAAAATGTCAAGGTTTAATGCTACAACAGTCTGGACAGTTTTTCTGAGAGCGGCTGAAACCCTTGATTTCTTGTTGCTCGTCTAACGCTCACTGAGAGCTGAAACCCTTATTCTGTCGTTGGCTTTCTAGAATTGTCCGGAGTATTGATGCTACACTCAGGCCCAAAAAGCAGTAGCCTTTCCGGGTAGAGGGTTCAATCCATGTCTGCGGTGAGCCGGAAAACATCTCGTGAACAACATTTTGGGGAAGGCATGATTTGAGATTGCCACCCGAGCCCAACTTGAAACGCGACTACTGAGCTGAATTTTTGAACTGAGGAGATTGTTATGAATGCTGACCTGTTGACTGGAGACGTTGCAGGCTGGAGTTTGCTCCTGCTAGGTGGTCTATCGAGTGGCCTCTATTATTTGCACCGCATCCAGCAACAGCAGGCATCGCGACGGCTGGAGCTGGAGCAAGCGTTGAACTGTCTTGCTGCCCAGCATGCTGAGGTGGAAAAGGTAAAAGAGCGGCTCAGGGATGAAAATCAGACGTTGATGCAAGCCATTGCTGAGTTTGAAGCAGGTCATAAACAGCTCTATGCCACACTCCAGCGGAAAGGGGAGGAGCTCCAGCACCTTCATAGCCAAGTGATTCGTCTGGAAGCAGCGCAGCAGGCCGGGATGCTGGCATTAAATGAGGCCCAGGAAGCAGCACTCTGCCATGAGCAGGCTCACCGCCTACTCACGCAAGAACAACACGAACTTCAGGCACAGAACCAAGCCAGCACAGCGATGCTCGCTGAGATGGAGGCGACCGTTGCAGAAATGCGCGATCGCATGCATCATATCAGCCAATCTAAGACGGAATTAGAAGCGCAGGTACAGCGCCAAGATGCAGCGCTAGCAGCTCGTGAACAGCGAATTAGAGACCTGTCCCGCGAGAAAGGTTTAGCGGAGCAGCATGGGCAAAGTGAGCGAACTCGGGCCATCTCCCTACAGGAGCAATTGGCCGATATGCTCCGACTCAAAACCTGCATTGAAACTGAACTACAGAACCGACAGCAGGTCGTTGAGGCAGCACAGCAACAGATCACAACCTTGGAACGTGCTAACGTCAACCTCAAACATGAAGTTCAGCGCGCCACCGATTTACTCGAAACCCTGCAAACCAAAGTGAGCCAGCTAAAGACCACCCAGGCCCAGGAGCAGGCTGCCCTGCAGCAGGAACAGACCCAAAATACCCATCTACAGCAGCAGGTTACTCAGCTGCTTCAGGCGAAGGGACAGTTAGAACGAGACCTCCAGCGTGAACTAGAACATGGACTAGCGCTGGAGTTAGAGTTAAAGGCGCTGAAAGCAGCAGCAGCATTGCCGCCAGAGACAGCCCCCAAGATCAATGAAGCCCCACGGGGACCTGTATTGCCTCAGTTTCCGTCACAGGCAAGGCCAAGGCGAGAAACACTGCCTCTCCGGTAAGTTCTAGAACGACTCAGGCACAACAGCGGCACCACTGCTGGTATTGAAGTGGGGCAGCGTTTAGATTGCTAAATTTGAACGGTTGCTGGGGGGATAGAGCTAATATGAAGGCAAGTTTTTCCGTAAATCATGTCGGTTCGTCGATCTTCGCGTTCATCGTCTCGCCAGCAGCAGGTTCCACAGGAGCAGGCTACCCCTCGCAATATTGCCGCTGAGCTTCGGCAGCAACAGCAGCGTGTTGAGCTGTTTGCAGAAGTTACACTCAAAATTCGGCAGTCACTCCACTTACATGAAATACTGAGCACGACTGTAACTGAAGTGCAACGCATCCTCAAGGCAGATCGGGTGCTCATCTATCATGTGCTCGCTGACGGTACGGGAAAACCCATTAGCGAGGCAGTACTGCCCCAATACCCGGCCATTTTGGGGATGAAATTCCCCGAAGAGGTGTTCCCAGAAGAGTACCAGCACCTCTATGCTAAGGGCCGCGTCCGGGCGATCGCCAATGTGCATCACCCCGCAGCGGGGCTGGCTGACTGTCTCGTTGAGTTTGTCGATCAGTTTGACATCAAGGCGAAGCTTATCGTGCCCATTGTGCACGACTTGAGTACGCATCCATCTGGCCAGTCCCCCCCGAAGCATAAGCTATGGGGACTTTTGATTGCCCATCAATGTAGTGGTTCTCGTCAGTGGGTATCCTCTGAGCTCGAACTTATGCAACAGCTAGCTGACCAAATTAGTATTGCTCTGGCCCACGGTCAACTGTTAGGGCATTTAGAAGAGTTAGTTGCGGCTCGCACTGCCGAACTACAGCAGGCGAACGACCATCTCCAACAAGAGATCGACGATCGCCTGCAGGCTGAAGATGCTTTGCGTCGCAGTGAGGAGCAGCTCCGGCTGGTGACCAACGCGTTGCCAGTTCTGATTGCCTATGTTGATGCCCAACAACGCTACTGCTTTAACAATCAGGCCTATGCAGATTGGTTTGGTCGCACCCTAGTCCAGATCCAAGGGTGCCATCTGCGAGACCTTTGGGGAGCAGCAAATTACCGCACGATTCAGCCCTATGCAGAAGCAGCGCTCGCTGCAGAAGTGGTGACCTTTGAACAAGAATTGACCTTCCAAGACGGCAGCATACGCTCGGTGGATATCACCTATATTCCCCATTTTGACGAAGCCCAAAAGCAGGTCAAAGGGTTTTTCTCCTTAACCAGCGATATCAGCGATCGCAAGGCCATCGAGCGCATGAAAGACGAATTTATCTCCGTTGTGAGTCATGAACTCCGCACCCCACTCACTTCCCTGCACAGTGCCCTAAAAATTTTGGTGACCGGGCGATTAGGCACCTTGTCTACGGCTGGCCAACAGATGCTCGAAATCGCCGATGAGAATACGGAACGACTGGTGCGCCTCGTGAATAACGTCCTTGACCTGCAGCGCATTGAGTCAGGTGAAGTCAAGATGGAAAAACAACCCTGTCAGGCCGCTGACCTGATGGTGCAGGCCCTTGAAGCTATGCAGCCCATGGCCCAGCAACTGGGTGTTTCCCTGGTTACCACCGCTGATGCTACCGCCCTGACCATTTGGGCTGACCCTGACTATGTTGTGCAGGCCCTCACCAACCTGCTCAGTAACGCCATTAAATTTTCACCCC
>CAZXWR010000012.1:0-28594 GCA_964644325.1 uncultured bacterium | reverse complement strand
TGGATTTTGAGGCGCTTGAACAGTCATAGCAAAAGCCACAGAAGTTGAATTTTGATCAAGTTGATATAGCCTGTAACTGAGTATAAGCCGCCATCGCAGTTCCCGGCACCCGCAACCGCCTCACAGACGACGACCCCTAACCCCTTACCCCCCAGTGAATAGACCTATGCATGGGCCTTGATCTCGACTGCCAGGGACAAAGTTAGTCCGGCAATCAAGACCCAAAAATGAATAAATCTAAGGAATGTCTTTATATTTCTAAATATTTTGGCAACTCGCTGACTGACCTGGGTCAAGGTCTGACCTGCGGCCCTTGAATACCTCCAAGTTGTTGCCCAGCAAGTATTTCATGTATTTTCAACGCATCCCACTGCACTGAAGAGAATCGGTACCACAACCCTCAAACCCTGCCAGCGTCGCTTGATATTTCGTAAAATTTCCGTTATCAAAAGGTTAGTTAGATTAAGGTTACGCCCTTGGGTGAGCGCAAGATGCCGCAGGCCTAAGAGTTATTTTTGAGTCTCTGCCAGAGTCAGCTCCAGAATTAGCCCTGGGGTTTCTTTGTGTCTTGCGGTTCGCTACCCGATGACGCGATCTCGGATTGAACGCTCCAAAATAAACGGAATGTTCTCAGCCGACTCGCTTCGATTTACATTAGTAAAGGGTAATGATCTTGGCGTTCGCTGAGTGCGTCTAGCTTCTGCTCTCAACTCCCACAGGCGCTTCCCTGTTTTTCAGGGGACGCTCTATTGCAACTACGCAATACTTTATGACCTTGCAACGTTTTATCTGGAGCAAGAGGATTTAATTTCATGACCATAGCAATGGGGCGCGTGCAGCCAGAGCGAGGATGGTTCGACGTCCTCGACGACTGGCTCAAGCGCGATCGTTTTGTTTTTGTGGGCTGGTCTGGCCTGCTCTTGTTCCCCTGTGCGTTCTTCGCACTCGGTGGCTGGCTGACTGGTACCACTTTCGTATCTTCCTGGTACACCCACGGCCTCGCTAGTTCTTATCTAGAAGGCTGCAACTTCTTGACCGTTGCCGTTTCCACGCCCGCTGACAGTATGGGTCACTCCCTACTCCTGCTCTGGGGGCCGGAAGCGCAAGGTAATTTCACCCGCTGGTGTCAGCTCGGTGGCCTCTGGACTTTCACGGCCTTCCATGGGGCCTTTGGTCTAATTGGCTTCATGCTGCGTCAGTTCGAAATCGCTCGCCTCGTTGGCATTCGTCCCTACAATGCGATCGCATTTTCGGGGCCGATTGCGGTCTTCACTTCTGTGTTTTTACTGTATCCCTTGGGACAGTCGAGCTGGTTCTTCGCACCTAGTTTTGGAGTGGCGGGGATTTTCCGGTTCATCTTGTTCATTCAAGGATTCCACAATTTCACCTTGAATCCCTTCCACATGATGGGTGTGGCCGGTATTCTGGGGGGCGCGCTGCTCTGTGCGATTCACGGAGCGACCGTGGAGAATACCCTGTTTGAGGATGGGGATGCGTCCAACACCTTCCGCGCCTTCAGCCCGACTCAGGCTGAAGAGACCTATTCGATGGTGACGGCAAACCGATTCTGGTCACAGATTTTCGGGATTGCGTTCTCCAACAAGCGGTGGCTGCACTTCTTCATGTTGTTTGTGCCAGTGACTGGCTTGTGGATGGCCTCGATTGGGATTGTGGGGATTGCGCTGAACCTGCGGGCCTATGACTTCATCAGCCAAGAGATTCGGGCATCGGAGGATCCTGAGTTTGAAACGTTCTACACTAAGAACCAGCTGTTGAATGAAGGTCTGCGAGCTTGGATGGCTCCCCAAGACCAGATTCACGAACGTTTTGTCTTCCCTGAGGAGGTTCTGCCTCGGGGTAATGCGCTCTAAGGGGTTGGCAACAACTATCCTTTGATGAGTCAGTATAAAAAGCTCCCCCGAGGGGGAGCTTTTTGTATTTAGAGACGAAGATGAATAACCTTATTTGCACCCAAACGCCTAACTTGAGTTCAAAAAAGATTTAGAGCGTCTGAAAAGGCTAATTTTTAAGCTCAAACGCTTGAAATTTGAGTAATGTTAGGAACGCAAATTTATTAACGTCGAGATTCTCACCCTCATCCCCTAGCCCCTGCTTCGCACGCCCTGCGGTCTACTCTCAAGTTGAGAGAAGGGGAACCGGACTCTTGCTCCCTCTCCCAAGGTGGGAGAGGGCTGGGGTGAGGGCGAAACAATCTTGCGACTAACCGATCTTATTTAATTCTCGATCCTTTGGAAAAAGGATGCCTGATGCATTGGCATGAATCACTTGGCGATCGCTTACTGCACGATTGCCGCAGACGGTTGTCGATCGGGCATGTAAATGCCTAGACAAGCACTGGTGTTGGCATCCGTCACGACCCATGGATGGGTCACAAAAGTCGATTGATTGTACCCAGACTGTGCCGGTAGATCGAAATAGTTTCGCCGGACGCCTCCATAGTCCAACCAGTAAATGCGCAGAGGGTTTGCAGTCTTGTTGAGGAAATAAACGGTTGTCGGATTGAGACCATTGACCGAGGCTAAACCGCCTTCATTCGCGCAACTTGTGGAGGACAGTTCTTTGGGGCTAATGGGCCGCAAGCGAGACGTGACAGAACTGGCAACTTTCTTCGTTGCAGCCTGGATGAGGGTGCTTTGTAATTCCAAACTTGTTTTGCCATTTTCCGTACAGACGTAAAACCCAGACCCTCCGGTCAACGTCCCGTTGCAAACGGGTGGCGAGCTATTCCCACTCAAGGCGAGGGCATCTGCCATCGTGTCGCTTGAGATGGGCAGTGAGCAGGGATTAATCGTTCCGCCCGCGTCAGGAATGCGACCATACCGAATAAGACTGCGCGGCCCCAGCCACCCTTGCGGACTAGGTCGCAAATCATATACGACGGCATCGTAATCCGAGGGAAAGGGTGGCGGAGCACCTGCATTGGGGCCTCCAGCAGGACAAATAGCCGGGGCGGCAGACTGAGTCGGTCGTTCTAAATAGAGGGCAATGGTTTCATAAGGACCTAACTGAGTAAGATTTAACCCCGTACTGCGGACGACATCTTCGACCGTGACGGTTGTACCGTTGGCAATCAGCCCACTGTGGCTGTTGACTGCACGGGCAAGTCGGAGTTCGTTGGTCAAAAAGTCTAGGGATTGGTTGAGTTCAACCTGTCGTGCCGTGCGTGCTTCAGCAACAGCGCTCATGTCCCAGATAGAAATCACTGCTGTCCAAGCGATCGAAATGGCGATCGTCGTTACCAATGCCGCGACCAAAAGCTCGATTAAGGTTAAGCCCCGCTGTCGCCGCCTGAGGCGTAGACGATATTTCAAGATGTGGCTCATTGCTGTTTCCAATCCAATGGGGTGCAGGTTCCCTGGGAGGTAATTCCTGCGGGGGATAAATCTTCACCGTCAAATTCACCAATGCGTGTCAACCCAATGGTTCTTGAAATGGCGATGCAGCGCTTCTTGATTTGGGTTTTGTTGGGCACGTAGGTCACGATTTTGCCCATAGAGGGCAATGCCGTTGCGGGCTGCGGCGAGCTGGGGAAAACGGTAAATTCTGCACTGCCGAGATTGGTGTAGGTGACTTGCACGACTTCTGCACGGGTAGGCAAACTCGCGGCGGACAAGGGAGCCAAATTGCTTTTGACTTCAACCTGCTCTGATAGGGTGCGATCGCCCGAGGTCAGGCAATTCCCCATCACCTTCCGTTTGTCTTGTTCTCCAGTACCACTATTACTACTCCCCCCTTGGGTCAACTGGGTTTCACAGACCTGATTTTTGCGAATAGCCTGTCGTTGGGCCTCTTGAAAGGCTGTCCTCACCTCCACAACGGATTGTTTGAGGGCAGTGGAGTCAAGCATGGCCGAGACACTGGGGGTGGCAAAAGCAGCACCAATGCCAATCACCGCCACGATGACGATGACCTCAATGAGGGTAAATCCCCGCCAGGATTTGCGATTTGGGTTCGCGCGGAAAAAGCGGCGAGTATTGCGTTTGAACCGAGTGACCATGAAACTTCCCCCCTTCTCCTAACATTCCCAACCTGGAACAGAATTTACGATCAGATGGCTTTTTCCCATGTACGGACAATCCTGGCGATCGCAGCATGATTACGGCAGACATTTGAACGCGGCGTAAATCGCAACCTCCGCAGAGAGTTGAAAGACCGAGGCACCCCCGCCGACCGGAACTAAAGCATATTGCACGCTCACCAACTTTTCGGGGTCTGCCGATCCGGCATAGGAAGCCGTGCGCGTGAGGTAAAAGTCTTGCCCCCCAACCGATTTTGGGCCAAGGGTGGTGGTTGCACCACCGAGCCCCTGGGTTGTATCGGTGATGAAGTTAGCAGCCAATCCGCTGGCAGCACTGGCAGGATTACAGAAGTTTGAGTAGGGGACTGCGTCGATTTCGTAGGCGTTGGCTTTGGCAAGCATGGTTTCGTAATCTTCTTGCATCCAGTTGTAGGCACTGTTGTAGCGGTCAGACTTGGCGCGCAAGATGGATGCCGACACGAACATCTGCATGGTCACCGACAGGAAAATTAAGGTAACCATCAGCGACACGATGACTTCGATCAGGGAAAAGCCCCGATCAGCGCGATCGCACTTGGACGACCGAACAAAGCAGAAGGCGAGCTTGGGAGATGGATGCCACGACCTGCGCAGCAATCGTTTGGCAGAAAGACCGCTCATTGATACCGAACCTTGTGTTAATTTGCGATGGCACCCTATTGATCAACGGGACTGATCCACCGTCCCCCAAGACTCGCAGGGCGATCGTGTCGGGATTGATAGGCCGTGACCCAAGTCAAGTTCTTTTCCTTGGCAACGCCAAAATCATAGTTTTTCACCCTAGCCCATCTTATAAAGACCTTCCCAGCCTAGGCATCGGGGTTATTGCGGAAAGCAGTTAACCCAACTCAGTGGCGAGGATCGTATTTATGCGGAAGCCAGAGAAAAATGCAGGCATCCGCCAAGCATCCGTTGAGTCAGGTCTGTGCTGAGCCGTGTCCCAGCATTGACCCGCACTGAACTGAAGGATTACAACCGTACTCTCTGCCAATTTTTAATGCCGCCATAGGTATACTGAGCAGGCCATTTCGTATATTTCAGGAGGTCAATCGCGCTTGTGACATCATCGGGTACAGCAATACCCGAAGTTGCTCCAGGGATTGTTGTTGTATCGGCGGGGCCATTGGCAAAACCTAGGTAGTTTATGTTGCGGTTTGAGGAATTGTTCTTCGAGCTGAGAACTGCCTCAACCCAGGCAATACCCTCGAAATTTGTATTTTGTCCGCTCGGACAACCCGCTCCAGTCGTAAATAAACGGATTTCGTCTTGGGCAGAGTATAAAAAGACATCCTGCATGCAGGTGCGATCTCGCAAATTCACGGGCTGATCGCCGCGAATGATGATGCGTGCATCTCCGACTTGAGGCGGCTGTCCGTCGGTTCGCACGTTTAGAATTTTGGCGGTATCGGTCAGTGTAATGCCCCCTGTGCCAGGATTGATCAGTTCGATTTGGACGGGGCCACCGGTCGTGTCGATCCTTATGGTCTCGGTTCCACTCAGGTTAATGCTTGCGACGCGATAGAGCGTGGGAGCCGATCCACCCGCGCCGTTGAACGTCATGCTGGTCGTAATGGTGCCCAAGTTGGTTCCCGTGGCCCCTGGCGGAATATTAATTTTCAAGTCACAAGCAAAGATCTTTCCAGAGACCGTATCGGCTGTTGCACCGTCGGCAGGCGACGACCACACCGCGTTGAGGTAGCTTGAACGGTCTACATCTCCCCGTGCCGACTGTCCGATTAATGAGGGATTGGCAGAACTGCTGGGGATGATGTAGACATTGCCCTTATCCCCTAGAATGGAACGTCCCCGTAACCCCAACACCCCGACGGTAGGACTGGGGCTGGGTTGTCTAAGAGCAATGCCAGGGAAGTCGTCCAGATAGGGTTCAATGCTGAGAGTGGCAGCCACGTAAGTGGACTGCCCCTGAAACGTCCCTTCAATTAAGACCGTGCCCTCTCGTTTCTGCTCGCTGTAGCGATAGGCTCGAATAGTATAGGTTCCCCCAGACCCCATCGAGCCAGTCAGTGGCATGTTCGGAGCCGTACGGCCAAGCTGCTGAAAACAGGGTTCACCACTGGGGTTATAGCCCGTCCACTCATTGATCGCCGTTCCAGTTTCGTCGCCAGATTTGGTAATTCCATCCGCCCCCAAGTAGGTGGTACCCGTTGCAGGGTTAATGGGGTCGTAGTTGCGGACGAGCAAGACGCCATTTTGGGGCTGGCTTAACTGAACCATTGCCCGCGCGATCGCGCTGTCACTGACTAATACACTGGCCCCGGAAGTCTGTCGCAAAGCGGCTGAGTCGCGATCGCTTTGAGCCACGATAACGCTAGCCGACCCCAAGGCCAGCATCACCATCCCTAACCCCAAAGCCATCGGCAAGGCAAACCCCTGGGCTGGACGATCGCCGCTGTACAAACTCAAGACTGTTCCCTTCCTTTCCAGCTTGTGAAACCGATCCCAGGTCATTTCAACCACAACCGTGGGGGAACGAATCCCCAAACAAATCACTTGCAGTTGTGTCCCGAGATTAGACCGCAACCGAGCTCGCTTGACAGACTCGATTCCGACCGTTCTTCTTCGCATGGTACAAAGCGCGATCGGCTTCCTGCATCAGTAATTCTTCTGATCTAGCATCAGCCGGGAAAGTCGCACATCCCAAGCTGGCGGTAACCTGAATGCATGCTCCATCCTGGGTAGGAATAGACTGGTCGGCCAAAAGTTCGCGCAGGCGTTCCGCCACCTTCGCAGCAGCCTCCGTACTCGTATGGGGCAAAATAATGGCAAACTCTTCACCGCCATACCGCGCGACGATATCCCCCGGCCTGACTTCCCGCTTCAGAAGCGCCCCCACTTCGCGCAGGGCATTGTCTCCAGACTGGTGACCGTGAGTATCGTTTAGCTTCTTAAAGTGATCGATATCGAACATGATGACAGACAGCACAGAGTTGTCCTGCCTCGCCCGCTCGAATTCTTGGGTAAGATATCGATTGAATTCGCGCCGATTGTAAACCCCCGTCAGTCCATCCACGGTTGCGAGTTCCTTGAGAGTCTTTTGACTCTGTTCAAGGGCCGCTGCCATCTTGTTCATGGCATCTGCCAAGCGAGCAAGTTCATCTTGCTGCTCAATGGGAATGCGGTAACTGAAGTCGCCATCGCCAAAACAGGCAACCCCCTGTTGCAGTTCTTGCAGAGGCACCAAAATAGAACGAGACAAGGAAACAGCAATCGCAAAAGCCACGCTCAAGGACAAAACGCTGACGCCAGTCAGAACGACGATGACATATCTTAAAAACTGATTGGACTGCTTTTCATTATCTTGGGCTTGCCAGTAAATCAACTGATATTCGACGTTTCGAGCCGCCTCGATCGCCGACTCTAAATCCTGATCGCCCTCGGCTCGCCATGCCAGCCAAGCCTGACGATCGCCAAGGGTTTTGGTATCGACCGTGCGCACAGTTTGGGAAAAATCTTGCCATGCCACTCGGCTGCGTTCAATCAGCCGTTCCTTTTCCGTTAAGTGCGGGGGGATCTGCAACAGTTCGTCGTAGCTTTGTTCGATCGCGCCATCGCTGGTTTGTAGCTGGCGTGAAAATTCCCGCCATCCCTGGGGAGAAATCTTACTAAACTGCAAACTCGTCTCTTGAAGGCGCGAGCGAAGCGCAAATACAGACTCCACGGTCGCTGTCCGTTGGGCGGAGGTTAATTGAACATTCTGCGCTCCCTCTTGAAAAAGCCTAATCGAACTGCCAGCCAGCATTAAAAATGGCAGTAGCATAGAGCCTACTCCCAACGCCAACCGCTTTCGTAACGATAGGTTTTGTAAAGGTTTCACCGACGACTGAGCCAAACAGAATCGAAATCAGCGTACCTCTCTATCTTGCCCAGTTTTACCGTTGCTCTGCCTCTCGCAATTGACTCGACAATTCCCCGTGCAAGCAACCCCGTTCTTTACCTCAAGTTATAGGTTTTGCCAGGGCTCCTGATCCAACCGTCATGGATCATCACAGGGCCAGGAATATCGTTAAACAGGTTACATAGAAGAAGATGTAATGTTTGAAGCCACTGATTCCTGCACTGGCTCCCCGCACCGATGACAAACCCGCTGATTCCAGAGGTAGGCACCCAAACCCACTAAAATATTGGCGATCGCCGCCGCGCCGAAGACACCATTAGCACCGAACCAGTGGCTCCCTACGTAAGCTAACGGCACATAGAGCACCACCATGCGCATCCCCGTCATGATCACAGTCGGCATTGGCCGACTCAGGGCATTAAACGTCGCGCTAGACACTTGAATGACCCCGGCCCCCGCGTAGCTGATAGGCACAATCCACAAATACCGAGCGGCGATCGCAATCACATCAGGATCGGGATTGAAGAGGGCCGCCAACGACGCCCCAAACGGCCCCAAAACCACAAACATCAGGACGCCCCAAAATAAACAAAACAGAACGCTGATCCGGAGAGCCTGCTGCACCCTTGTATATTGCTGCGCCCCCCAGTTCTGCCCCACAAACGGCCCGATACTCGCAGCCAGGGCCATCATGGTAATCATCGCAAAGGATTCGATGCGGGACGCAATGCCAAAGGCGGCAACCGTTGCCGCTCCGTAGCCCGCCAGCAGACTGGTTACAATCCCCACCGAAAGAGGGGTAATCATTTGGGTCGCGGAGGCCGGGAGTCCAACATATAAAATATCCTTCCAGCACCAGAGGGTTTCTTCAAGATCCGGGAGCTTCGGAGACAGCATCCGTTCCTGTACCCCCAGCACCCACAGGGCCGCCACCAGGGTCGTCGCCCGCGAGATCACCGTGGCGATCGCCGCCCCCTGCAAACCCAATGCGGGAAAACCCGCTAGGCCAAATATCAACAGCGGATCCAGGGCAATATTGACCCCGGCGGCAATCGTCATAATGATGCTGGGAGTCAGGGTGTTGCCAGCAGCGCGGATGGCGCTGTTGCCAACCATGGGCACCACCAAAAACACCATCCCGAAGTACCAGATTTGCATGTAACTTCGCACCAGAGGCAGCACCTCAGCATTGGCACCCAACGCCGTAAAGAGGGGGTCAATCGTAAATAAACCGATCGTGACAAAGAAAATCACCGCCACCAGCGAAAGCGTAAGGCTATTGGTGGTGAAGCGCTGCACCCGGCTGTGGTCGCCTTCGCCAATGGCGCGAGCAATGACCGCAGAAGCGCCAATGCCCAACCCCATCGCTAAACTGCCCAGACCCATCACCACGGGAAACGTAAAGCTCATGGCCGCTAGCTGCGCCGTACCCAGCTGGCCGACAAAATAAGTATCCACGAGATTAAAAGCAATGACGGAAAAAACGCCCCACACCATTGGCAGCGTGAGGCGGACAAGCTGAGAGCTAACGCTCCCCTGGGTGAGTGGTTGCGGCATGGAGGATTGGTAAATCGGCAGTGCCTGTACTGTAACGCAGGCGATGACTGCCGGGTTTACCCCAATCTCCCTAAAAAAGCGGCGATCGCCACCGTTAGCAGCGGCTAAACCGCTCCTGTATTTTTGCAATCCAGTATTTGGGTCAATTGGGCTTCTAGCTCCTGGGCCTCAACGACCCCCGCTGCGATCGCCACTTTTTCTAAGGCGGCTAGCCAGCACTGGTAGTAGTCCCATTCCGGGTCGTCCAGGCTGTGGGTCGCTTCCCACTCACCGATGGTTTCAATCAGGGTTTGGCGAAAGTCCTCCCACTCATAATGTCCTTGTTTCGAGAGGGCGATCGCAATTCCAAAGGCCATCTTCTCCCAGTCCCGGTCAAAGAACAGATGACCCTCTTTTCGCGGCGGTGCCTCTTCAGGTGACCCCATTAAACTCGTCGCTGCAAAATGCTCAAACTTTGTGAACATAATCCGACTGTCCCCTATGATTCGTACTGAACTAAACCGTAACGGTCGCCACGCCCATCATGGCTTCTGGCGTTAAGAGAGCGGCGAGCTGTTCTTCGCTCATGCCTTCCGTGCCCGAGGGCCGCATGGGCAGCACCCACCAGCGAATCTGGGCACTACTGTCCCAAATTCGCACTTCAACCGAGTCGTCAAGCTTCACCCCAAATTCGCTGAGCACAGCACGGGGCTCCCGAACCACCCTTGCTCGAAAAGTCGGATCCTTAAACCAGTAGGGCGGCAGCCCCAGGGTTGGCCAAGGATAGCAAGAACAAAGGGTACACACAATGACGTTGTGTACCTGAGGCGTATTTTCCACAATCCGCATATGCTCACCTTCCGCCCCAGACATTCCCTCCGGAAAATCCAGCTCCTCACAAGCCGCGTTACAATCTGCCAGCAGTCGCGCCTTAAAGTCCGGGTCAACCCAGGCACGGGCCACGAGCTTTGCACCATTGAACGGCCCCATTTCTGTATCAAAGTAGCTGAGAATTTTATTGACCGTATCCCCCGTGACAATGCCCTTCTCAATCAGCAAAGATTCCAGGGCTTTCACCTTGGCGGCGCTATAGGTTTCGCGGTCGGCACTGTACTTAAATCCGGGATAGTTACTCGGCATGGCGCACTCCCTAAGCTGGCTCGATATAAACTTCAAAAATGTCGTTGTAGTAAACAGCGTTGGATTCAATTAGCGATTTATCCCAAATATCTTCCGACTTAAAGAGCAGGCTATAAACGGGCATTGGCGTGCCAATACCATCTGCTGTCGGGAAAAAATAGGTAAACGCATCGTCATAGACCAAAACCACCTCGGCCACCTTCCCTTTCAAATGACCGGGTAAGCGGCTGTGGGCTGCCGGAGCCACGTTTTTAATTCTGACCCGATCGCCCACTTTGAACTTGGCAGGGGCAGGCAGGGGCCGCAGCGGCGAGTCTCCCTGCTGCAAATATTTCGTCACCTGGGTATCAATTTCGGCTTTGCCCCCGCTGGGTAAGGGGGCGGCGGCTTTGGTACTGTCTTCCAGGAACTCTGCGGTACGGGTATCGAGTTCTGCCTGGGTAATATAGCCTTCTTCCACGAAAAAGCCAGAGATCCCGCCCAGCCATTTTTCGTAGTAGCGCAGCCGAAAGTATTCAAAGGGATTCATGGCTTCCGCCCCCTGCCGGAGGTGTCCCCAGGTCCAAAAGCTTTTGAAGGTGGTTGGGACTTTACCGATCTGATATTTGGGGGGTGAAGTATCGAGCTGATTGCTCAGAGCCATCATTGCGGTGTGAATCCCAAAGATACGTTTTTCCCAGGGTTCAACAAAGACTTGCTTTTCAAAGTTGATGGGACCTAGCCCTTCGAGTCCCCCTAGATTGTGCTGTAGTTTCAATGCGTTAACCTCTCACTCATCATCAAAAATGGCACCCAAATCAATCGCGAGATGGATTTGCTACATAGAGCTGTGTTACTCAGCGAAACAGGTTTGAAAGCCCTCTCGGAGTTCAGCCTCGTCTAGATTGCGGCCGATAAAGACCAGTTCGTTCCGACGGACTTCATCAACGCGCCACGGTTTACCAGGTCGCCCGTCGAGGGTCATGTGCACGCCTTGGAAGACAAAGCGACGGTCGGCAGCATCCACATCCAGAATGCCTTTCATACGAAACAGGTCGGGGCCGCGCCGCTGCACAAGCTGGTACAGCCAACGATTGAGTTTGTCGCTGTCGATGCGGCCCGGTTCGGTAATGGCGACGGCATAAACGGACTCGTCATGCTCATGGGCGGCTTCGTCTAAAAACGCTGGGTCAAGACTCAGCGCATTGCTGAGGTTAAAGGCCTGGAGGCCTAGCAGGCAATCCAGCGGTAGGTTACAGCTGATCGTGGCGTGGATCGTGGCGATCGCATTCATGCCGCGAATTTTGCGTTCTAGGGCATTCAGGATATCAGTTGAAACCAGGTCGCACTTGTTCAGGAGAATGACATCGGCAAAGGCAATTTGCTCTTGGGCTTCGCTGCTGTCCCAGTGATCCCAAATATGTTTGGCATCCACTACAGTCACCACGGCATCTAGCTGAGTTTGCCGCAGCAGCACTTCATCCACAAAAAAGGATTGAATAACAGGGGCAGGGTCGGCGAGCCCAGTGGTTTCAATCACCAGGTGATCAAAGCGATCGCGCCGATCCATTAAGCTGCCAATAATCCGAATTAGGTCACCGCGCACGGTGCAGCAGATGCAGCCGTTATTCATTTCAAAGACTTCTTCATCGGCCTCCATCACGAGCTGATGGTCAATCCCAACCTCACCAAACTCATTGACAATCACAGCAATTCGCTGGTGGTGCTCTTCCGTCAGGATGCGATTGAGCAGCGTTGTTTTGCCAGCGCCTAAGTACCCGGTGAGCACCGTGACTGGAACTTTCTGGATTAAAGCCATGATGGTTATCCCTTCCTAAGCCGTCACTACGCGGAAGCCAATTGTGCGATTGAGGGCCGTGGCACGATAACCAGACCGGCTGGCCGAGCGGATTTTGGCAGGTGGATTCAACCAGCTGCCACCGCGAAGGGTACGGAGTGACGACTGAGCCTGACTTTCCCAAGCTAGGCCATTGATCGGGGCACCCCGATAGTTGGCGTGCCAGGTATCAGCACACCATTCCCAGACGTTGCCGTGCATATCGTGAAGGCCAAAGGCATTGGGAGCAAAGCTGCCCACGGGGATGGTGCGACGGGGATGAGTCCCAGATTTTTCTGATTGGTAGGCATAGAGTCCCACATAGTCAGCATACTGACTGGTGATGGTTACCCCGGTGTGGAAGGGGGTATCGGTTCCGGCACGGCAGGCATATTCCCACTGGGCTTCACTGGGAAGCTGGTAGCGACGACCTGTGTGTTGACTGAGGCGATCGCAAAATTCAACCGCGTCCCACCAGGAAATACTTTCAACCGGATGGTCTGCGCCGCTAAAGTACGCGGGCGCTGAGGCTAGATTTCGCCGGATGGCGGGTAGAGCCGCTACGGCTGCCCATTGAGCCTGGGTAATCGGATGTTGGCTGATGGCAAAGGCAGAAACCTGCACCGAATGGCGGGGCAGCTCCTGCTGCTGGGCTACGGTCTCAGTTCTAGAGGCACCCATCCAGTAGCGTCCACTGGGGATGGCAACCATCTCTAAGGTCTGACCGTGATTCAAGGACTCTCGGAGAAACTGCCCCCGATGGTGATGAATGTGAATGGGCTGGCCCATCTGGTTCAGCGAAACGCTCTCAAACTGAAAGTTTTGCCAGTCTGAGGGGTGGAACGTAGCTGATTGCACGAACTTTTTAGCGGTCGCTTCTGTCTGGGCCGTTACCCACCAACCCACACTTCCCACTCCCAAATACTGAAAAAATCTACGCCGTTTCATCCCTGAAACACCCTCAATTTGCGGCCATAGAAATCAGTGCAATACACTGGAAAGCTATAAAAACAATAGCCCCACGTAAATAAACCCACAAAACAGTTGCTAAATCATCTGTTCGGCAGGAAATTTACTGATTCCCGAAGAATAATAGTAGCAACCCGATAGAAATGTGTCGCGATATACCTAGACCTGGAATGTTGTGGAACCTGGATATATGAAGGCAGTACTGCAAAGTGTATTTATGGCAAATCAGAGGACCTAACGAGGGCAGGCAGCTGGGCTATTTGCCCTAAACTTGCCGAGCTAGAATGTATCCACCCAAAGAAGAGGCGGCTCCAGGGCATGTCCCTAGTCACGATCGCCCTCGGAGAGAACCCTTCAAACGATTGAGGAGCGATCGCGCTTCAGCATCAGACTGGCCACCACAATGCCGATAATGGCCAGCAGCGCCATGGGATAAAACGCATAGGTGTAGGTGCCAAACCAGTCTCGAATACGGCCCGTGACCAGCGTGCCGACCAGGGCTCCGATGCCATAGGCCGTAAAGACCATGCCATAATTTTGGGCATATTGGTCTGGGTTGAAAAACCGCAGCGTGGTGGTGGGTGCCATGGCCAGCCAACCACCCAAACAAAACCAAAACAGACAAAAAGCCGTGAGATAGGGGATGACTTGTCCGGGTTGGGCATGGGCCATCAGCACACAGGCCACTAAAATCAGGGCATAGGATGCGATCGCAATATAGTGGGGCTGAAAGCGATCGCTCAGCCAGCCAAACAGAGGGCGGCTGACCCCATTAAACAGCGCAAAGAGCGCCACGCTGCTGGCCGCCAGTCCGGGCTCAATCTGGATCATTTCCTCGGCCACCGGACTCGAAATACCAATGGCACTTAAGCCAATGAGAGTACCGATTGCGTAGCAGATCCAGAGTCCATAGAAGGACTGGCTCCTAAACAAGTTAGCCGGATAGTTCAAGGGGACAGAGGCGGTAGGCGCAACCCGAGTCCGCGACGGCTGCCAGCCCTGGGGCGGCAGCTTCATGGCGATCGCAATACCCAGGATCAACAGGGTAAAGAGAATGCCCAGAATCCGTAACGTGGGTCTCACGGTGTAGAGATCAATCAAGTAATTTGCTAAGGGCGCCGTGATCAGCGGAGATAACCCAAACCCAACAATGGTTAACCCCAGCGCCAGCCCGCGCTGTTCCGGAAACCAGCGAGAAACCACAACCATTGGCACCCCGTAGGCGATGCCCACCCCGGTTCCGGTAATCACCCCGTAGGTGAGAATCAGCGGCCCAATCTGCGTGGCAAAGCTCGACAGAATGTAGCCCAGCCCAACAATCAGCCCGCCTATTGCAGTCACCATCCGAGTCCCGAGTTGCGGAATGTAAAATCCGGCAATGGGCATCAGGGCCGAATAGAACACGAGCGCCACGGTGAACGGCAACAGACTTTCGGTCGCGCCAATATTTAGCTCAGTCTCTAGAGGTTTTCTAAAGATACTCCAGGAATACACGGTCCCTAGACAGAGCAAAACCCCCATGCCTAAAGGAATCAGGAGCCATCTGCCCCGCTCAGCGGGGAGCCCCAGCACAGTTAATGTCGATTCCTGTTCAGATCTGCTGGATCGGCGCTGTTCAGAGATGCTCATAGTACCCCCCTGCCGTCATCAATCTGCAATCCGGTCGCTGACCTGTTTGATTATGACGGTCATGGGCTGACGGGGCTGTATCCCCGATAGCGATTGAGTCTGCCTGTGAAATCGTTCAACGCTCTGCCGGGACAAACTGATGCAGCATCTCAGTCAAAGACGAGGTCTGGCTGGGTAAGTCAAAGCTGTGGGGGTTCACGGGCTGAGCATACTGAAAATGGCGATAGTTCAAGCAAAAATAGTCCCACGGCCCCATCTGAATCCGAAACAACCGGATGATCAGATTGACAAGCCAGGGTTTTAGATCGAGCTGTAGCCCAATGCGCTGCTGGGCAAAGGCACAAATGGTGGCGATCGCCTCGTTGACGGTCAGGGCCGCTTGACCCAGAACCAGCCGTCGGGACGGGGCTCGCTCAGGGTGTTGGATGAGCGCGACCACCACCGTGGCAATATCCTGGGCATGGATAAAGTGAAAGCTGCCCTCTGTTTTCAAGAAGCGCAGCAATTTAGCCCACTTGACCACCTGGGGTAACCCTGCCGAGAGATGGGAGTAAGGTTTATGGCGATCGCCCCCCACCACTAGGGTCGGGAACAGCGTGTAGAGGGGGAAATCCAGCTCAAGGGATTGGAGCTTCTCGTAGCACAACGCCTTTGCCTGGATATAGGGAGTGCCTAGGGCGGCAGCCTCGGGCAACAGCGTCTCCTCGCGACTCAGGATGCTAGCCGTCGAGAAATACACCACCTGCTGACAAACTTGCGGATCCAGCAGCGCGATCAGGCCCAGCGTCTGGGTCACATCGACCTCAAAATCACCCCAGGCCGTCGCGGCTAAAATCGCACAGTGAATACTGCCCAGCAGTTCCTTCAGGGGATCTAGATTTCGGAGATCGCCTGTGACCACGTGAACACCAAGACGACAGTGCGTGGACAATTGCAGCTTGCTCGGATCCCGCACCAGCAAAAATAGCTCGTGATCCGTCTGCTGCATTAAGGCGTCACTCAGGTAATGCCCAATGCAGCCGCTGGCACCTGTCACGAGAATGCGCCGTCCATCTACCACCCGTCACCCTCAGTAGCGATACTGCTTCACGGTTTCAAAGAAGAAAGCCGCATTTTCTTCCGGGGTTTTGGGCAAGATGCCGTGGCCCAAATTCATGATGTGCTGATGGGTGCCAGCCTTGCGGATGGTGTCGTAGATGCGATCGCGGATCACATCCTGGGTGCCAAACAGGACACCCGGATCCATGTTGCCCTGGACGCCAATGTTTGGCCCCAAAATTGCCCGAGCCTCCGCCATATCCATCGTCCAGTCCACGCTGATGATATCCACACCCGAGGAGGCCATCCGCTTTAGAATGCCAGCGCTGCCGCTGATGTAGAGAATCAGGGGGGTGTCGGGGTGGGTTTCTTTGACCTGCTGCACAATGCGCTGCTGGTAGGGCAGGGCAAAGGTTTCAAAATCTTGGGGACTCAGCTGCCCAGCCCAAGAGTCAAACATTTGCACCACCTGCGCGCCGCAGTCAATCTGGTAGCGCACATAGATCGCAATGGAATCGGCCAGGTGTCCTAACAGCTGATGCAGGAGCTCTGGCTCATAAAAAGCCATACGCTTGATCACAGCGTAGTCCTTCGAGCTTTTACCTTCCACCGCATAGGCCGCCAGTGTCCAGGGCGCACCCACAAACCCCAGTACCGTTGCGCGATCGCCCACTTCCTGCCGCAGCGTTTCTAAAATTGTGCGGATAAAGGGCAAAGCTGCTTCTGGATCAAGGGGGCGCAGCTGACTGATCTGGGCTTGGGTGCGGATCGGGGGGTCAATTAAAGGGCCGCGTCCCTCATGAATATCAAAGGGAATCCCCATCCCTGGAAGCGGCGTCAGAATATCCGAGAACATTATGACCCCATCGGGCGCAAAGGCACGGTAGGGCTGTAGGGAAATTTCGATGGCCAAATCGGGATTTTCAGAACGCTCCCGAAACGAAGCATGGCGCTCCCTCAAGTCGCGGTACACCTTCATGTAGCGTCCGGCTTGGCGCATCATCCACACGGGTGGGCGCTCAACAGATTCGCCCCGCGCTGCCCGCAGCAACAGCGGTGTATTGGTGGTCACTTCAGCCATACCCGTTCTATTCTCCTTCCCAAACTGCTTCAACACATTACACACAGCAAAGGGTGGATGATTCTCACTCGTTCCACCCGTCCCACCCGATCAAAGCTGGCCTGAAACGACCGCATACAGCCCTTCACCCAGGCCGACCCAGCACATCTGATAGGGATGAGCGTTAGCCTGCAAAGCGGGCTGTATCTCATCTAGTTTAGAGTTCTTTCGCCGCCTTTCTGCGAAACTCCTGCGAATTGTGACAGTGAACGTCCAGTCAGGTTGATCGCGGGAATCAGGCCGAAGCTGAGGGGGATTGATCTGAGGCCGCAGGCGCCTGCCGATAGCCAAAAAAGTCGATGCGATAGTCGGTAATGGTGACCCCAGTTTGCGCTTCCACCGCAGCAATCAGCTCTGCGGGCAAACAGACATGAATATCTAAGATCTGGTCTGTATCAACGCAGTTGATGTGGCTATGGGAATCACTAATGTTGCCGTAGAGTCGCCCATCGGAGCGCTCGACGCACTCAATAATGCCTTGTTGGGAGAGGGCTTCTAAGTTTTGATAGACCGATGTATGGCCAATATCTTTGCCCTGCTGGTTGAGTCGATCATAGATTTGCCGAGCCGATAAATGCTCTTGAGCATCCCATAAAAGCTCTAAAATTGAGCGACGCTGGCGACTCAAGCGCATGCCCAATTCCTGACATTTCGCAAGTGCATCATTCAAGGACTGAACGGGGGGGCACAGAGTAGTCTCTTGATAGCCATCTAGCATGGCGCGTCCTTATCTCTCTTTAAAAAATAATTTATCCGTTCATCCCATCATAACTAAACCCAAACCGATTATGAGTTAGCGGCGAGTGGGTTTGGCAAGGACAAATGGCAGAATGGTTCAGGAGCGCCATTTTGCACGAGATCGCTATGCCCACCCCCATTTCCATCAACCAGCGCCATCTAGAGAACCTGGATCTTTCCCCAGTCAGTCATCTGCTGCAGTCTTGGCTAGATTCAGGTCAGCTGTTTGCCCACGAGCAATCGTTGCAGTTTCAAATTGACTATCCACAGCCCGCGGAGCAGGCGGTAGAACTCCCTGAAATTCCGGAAGTACGGCTCTGGTTCATTCGGCTGGATAGTGTTTATCCATGGCTCCCTTATCTTTTAGATTGGCGCTCGGGTGAGGTGGTGCGCTACGCAGCCATGCTAGTGCCCCACGAGTTTCGCCCACGCGAAGGAATTCAGTTCAACCCCCAGGCCCTCGATTTATTTCTGATGCAGAAAGTCTTTGTGATTGAACATTGGCTGGCCCAGCAGGGCCAGCAAGGCACCCAAAAGCTCCAGCAAATGGCAGAGATGTTTGGCTATGACTTGAACAATGAACTCTTTGAGCTACTGGCCCAACATCCAGCCTAAGGACGAGCGCACAAGTCTGCTATCCCCCACTCACAGGGGGAATCAGGACAACCTCGTCCCCCTCTACCACTGGGGAATCAGGAGCCACAAAAACCAGGTTGGTGCCATAGCGCGTCACGTCTGCCAGCGCCTGCAGTGCGGGATAGGGCTGGCGCACGCGATCGCCCACCATCTGTACGGTTGTCCCCTCAGGCACCTCCAGAGAAAGCTCAGGTTGTCCGTAGGCCTCCTGGTAGGCGGCAAATAGCTTGACCGTAATTTTTGGCACCGTTTCAGACTCCATGCATACCACATTCGGTGCGGGCTAGCCCGCGCCAGCGCCCCGCACGTTCTGACTCATGCTGCTGGACGGGGGTGGTTAGGGGTTCATCTCCAATGCTGGCATACCCTTGGTTATAGAGGGCATTGTAGGGCACCTGGTTGGTGACCACGTCGTGCCACACCTGTTTGTGATCCCAGTAGGCCAGTGGATTGACCTTGAGTCGTCCCTGGTTGTCCCACTCAAACACAGGCAGGTGCGATCGCGTTTCGGACTGATCGCGCCGCCGACCCGTGAGCCAAGCCTGAGCTTGCAGGTCAGCCAGAGCCTGCTGGGTAGGCTGCACCTTAGTTAGCTGATGAAATTGATCAACATCCTGCGCCCAGAGCTGTTCCCCGTAGCGAGCCTCAAAGCCCTGCCGCGAATCCATGCCGGACGGGCGGTAAACCTGGAGATGCAGCCCATAGTATTGCTTAGCATCCTGAACCAGTTGCAGGGTTTCTGGAAAATGGTGCAGCGTGTCAATGAAGAACACAGGCACGGGGGGCTGCGGATTTAAATCGCGGTACAGCAAATCAAGAATCACCATGCCGCTGACGCTAAAGGCGGTGCTTTGTACTAGCCCCTGGGGCACAGTATCTAAACACCATTGCAGGATGCTTTTGGGATGTGCTGCGGCAAATTGCCGATTGAGTTCCGCCAGATCGAGTCCTGAGAGAACCGATGCGACGGGACTTGGAACCCTGTCTTGAACCATACCTTGAACCATTGTGCTGCGAACCTATAGAGCGGCAAAATCGGTGGGTCGCTCTCTATTGTAGTCCGTAAAACACTAAATCCCGATCGGATAACCGTAGATTCATCCCGACGTCATCTGGAGCATGATGCTGCCATTCCAGGTTTGACCTGGCGGGACGGTCAGCAGGTCAACGCCTGTGTTGAGGGCATTGCGCTGAGCCGTCCAGGGTTCCAGGCAGACATAGGGTTTGCCCTCGACGGTCCAGACCACTACCGTGGTGAAGTCAGGGCTGTAGGTCAATTCAATGGCGCGTCCAGACTGGCGATCGCGCATCGCGGCCCGTTGTCCAGACACCGGGAACAGGGCCACATCGAGTTCCGGAACCTCTAGATTCAGGTGACCAGGATAGGGCGATCGCTCCTGGGTCTGGTGATCCAGCAGCTGTGCTGCTGGAATCTCAAAGGTGAGGGCTGATTTGTCAGTCACCTGGAAATAGGGGTGAAAGCCTATGGAAAAGGGCATAGCGGTGTGACCTGGGTTGGTCAACTGCTGCTGAATCTGAAGCTGTCGGCCTTGGAGTTGATAGGTAAGCTGTAGCTCAAAGTCGAAGGGATAGATCGCTCGGGTTTCGTCTGAACTGACCAGCCCCAGCACTAGAGACGTATCGGTCTGGGCCAGCACCGACCAGGGCAAATCGCGGGCAAAGCCATGCTGCTTGAGGGAATAGGTCTGTTGATGAACGGTGTAAGTATTCCCCGGTAAATTGCCGCAAATGGGAAACAAAATCGGGATGCCGCCCCGAATGCTCAAGGCTGGATCGGCGAAGCGGGCCTCATCCATGTACAGCAAATCCTGCTGGGCCACCACCCAACGCTTGATAATGCCGCCGCGTCCTGGCACCACCTCAATCCAAGCCGTGCGATCGCGGTTGTGTATCTGCACAGATGCAGTAGTAGACTCCGACATTCAGGCATCCTCCGCCACCAAACTGATTGCCAATGTACACCATACAAAAAGCCACTCCACAGAGTGTGGCAGTGGCCGATGAGTTCGAAAGGATTGAGAGCCGATGAAAGTTGAGGCGCACTGACAGCCGGAAGCGCGGCATAGAGGACTAGCTGGCAATGCGATTGAACAAGGTATCGAGATATACACGAGCGGCTCGGCGATCGCAGTCTCCGTTCTGCATGAGAAACAAAGACAGTGCAGCCGAGAAAACCCGGTCTTGATCCCAGTCTGGATGAGACTCAAGGTATCCCTTGAGGGTTTCATGCAGTTCTTCCGGGATTTCGGCCAAAATACTGACGGTTGCAGTCATGAGGATTGGTTTCGTACGCAAAGGATTCATCAACACAGTGAGCTATAGCGCAACAGGGCGGCACGGCAAAATTGTGCAAACCCCAGCCCAACAACAGTCCTCGCCGCCGCACAAATGTACTGCGACCCGGATGTTGACCCAGAGGCACAACTCACTTTAGTCGCTTCATTGTGCGCTACCTGGGGGTGGGTTTGTCAATGGGTAGCGATCGCCAATGCCGTTCATAAAAACAATCCCGGGTCACGAGCCTTCAGGCTTTAAGGCCACTTTTTGTTACATTTCGCAACAATAGCCTGTGGAGATCTCAGACTGCGTGAGTTTTCCACAGGTCAACGCTCAAGGTGGGGTGTTTGCCAGGATAGGCTGTGGAAAACCTGGGGAGAACTGTGGAAAACCTGGGGAGAACTGGGGCAGATCTGGGTAAAACCCTGGGGAAATAAAAAAGTCACATTTTTTTGATCGGTCATCCTCTCAAGTTATTAATTCCTGATGAATTCTGGGTGGGTGAGGGTTTGACGGGATCCATTCCCGTCGATCCCAAAAAAGTTCCTCAGGTATTGGCAGACTTTGGGTCGTTCCCCTTAAGGTAGGGTATCGGTGCCGACCCCCTGGGAGTAATCCGGTTAAGGTGACGGCCTCAATGTCAATTTTCCGTTGTCTCTAAGTGAATTGAATCTATGGCGCTGCAAGATATTGGATTAATTGGGTTAGCAGTGATGGGCGAGAATCTGGCCCTCAACATTGAGCGGAACGGTTTTTCGATCGCTGTCTATAACCGCACCACCGCCAAAACAGATGAGTTCATGCAAACTCGGGCCAGCGGGCGGAATGTCAAACCGACCTATTCTCCAGAGGAGCTGGTGGCTTCTTTGACCCCACCGCGTCGCATTGTGGTGATGGTGAAGGCGGGTGGGCCAGTCGATGCCGTGATTGATCAGCTGATGCCGCTGCTAGAGCCGGGGGATACCCTCATTGATGGCGGCAATTCCCTCTTTGAACATACGGTCGAGCGAACGCAGAAAATGGAGGCCGCGGGCCTTCGATTTATCGGGATGGGGGTGAGCGGTGGCGAGGAAGGGGCGCTCAATGGCCCGAGTCTGATGCCAGGGGGCACTGCGGAGGCCTACGAGTCCCTCAAGCCAATTCTCACCAAAATTGCCGCGCAGGTAGATGATGGCCCCTGCGTGACCTACATTGGGCCAGGTGGCGCAGGTCACTACGTGAAGATGGTGCATAACGGCATCGAGTACGGCGATATGCAGCTCATTGCTGAGGCCTACGATCTGCTGAAGTCAGTCTTGGGGTATAACCACCAGCAGCTTCACGACGTGTTTGCCGCCTGGAACAAAACGGAGGAGCTGAACTCATTTCTGATTGAAATTACCACGCAGATCTTCAAGTACATTGACCCCGACACCCAGCAGCCCCTAGTCGAGTTAATTCTGGACGCCGCTGGGCAAAAAGGCACCGGGCGCTGGACGGTCGTGAGTGCGCTGGAGTTGGGGGTACCGATTCCGACCATTACCGCCGCTGTGAATGCGCGCATTACTTCCGCTTACAAAGCAGAGCGTGTGGCCGCTTCAAAGCAGCTTCAAGGGCCATCTGCCACCTTCACGGGGGATGCAGCAGAATTTGTGGATAAGGTACGGGATGCCCTGTACTGCTCTAAAATTTGCTCCTATGCCCAGGGCATGGCTTTACTGAGTGCCGCCTCTCAAACCTATGGATTTGACCTGAACCTCAGCGAAATTTCCCGGATTTGGAAGGGGGGCTGTATTATTCGCGCTGGGTTCCTTGACAAAATTAAGTCGGCTTTTGCCGACAACTCTGGTTTAGCCAATTTGCTGCTGGCCCCTGAATTTAAGCAGTCGATTCTAGATCGTCAATTAGCGTGGCGTGAAGTCGTCGCGATGGCTGCGACCACTGGGATACCTGTACCTGCCTTTAGCGCTTCGCTGGACTACTTCGATAGCTACCGCCGCGATCGCCTGCCGCAGAATCTGACTCAGGCTCAGCGGGACTTGTTCGGGGCCCATACCTATGAGCGCATTGACAAAGAAGGCACCTTCCATACGGAATGGGAGCCCGTCAAAGAAGAGGGAACCTAGCGGCTACATCTTAAGGGGCTACATCTTAACGGAGGACAAAGCGGCGGACGGCCAGGAAACTCCCCAGAAGTCCAATGCAGCCTCCAGAAATGAACAAGATCGTAGGCAGCAGCACCATCTCGCCAGGGGATAACTGCAGCCCACTGGCGAGGGACTGTAAAAAGTCGGGCTGTGAGGCCAGCATTTGACCCATGAAGTGTCGCGAACCAGTAATAAATATCCAAGCCATCCCAGCACCCAGCACGCCGAAAAAGAGCCCCTGGAGCACAAAGGGCAAATAAATCCAGGTGGTGGTAGCACCCACTAGCTGCATGACCTCAATTTCCTGATGCCGAGCCACCACAATCAGGCGAATCGTGGTGTTAATCACGGCCAGAGCGGTCAGGGTTAACAGACCAATCACCACCCATCCTACCTGGGCTAACCCTCGATTGAGCTGGAGAATATTCTGGATTGCTTCCCCGAGGTAGGAGACCCGATCCACTTCGGCAAAACGGGAGACCGTCGTGGCTAGAGCCGCAACACTGTCAACGTTGAAGGTGCGCACCTTGAGCTCGTCTACCAGGGGATTTTCGCCCAGGGCTTCCGTAGCACCCTGAATGTCGGTCGCCCCCAAATCTTCCAGCAAGCGCTGCCAGGATGTTTCCCGAGGGACAACTGTCACCGAGGCGACCTCAGGGAACTGTTCGATTTGCGGTTGGAGTGTCGTACCTGCGAGGTCAGGCTTCAGATAGACGGATATTTCCAGCTGGGATCCTACCTGCTGTAGTAAAGAACCCACTTGCCAGTTGGTTTGTAAGCTGACCCCTAGCAGAAACAGCAAGACGGTGACGGTACTCACCGCTGCCCAGTTCATCCAGCCACCCCGGCGTAAGCCACGCAGGGTTTCTTGGAGCAGGTAATGGAGCTGGGTGGTTGTGCCCTTGAAGGGAAGTCGTAAGGCTGATGTGGATACTCGCATTATTCTACGGCGTCTGCAACGGTGACCATTTTAAGCTTGCCATCCTGAATGCGGGCAACCGGCGCTTGGCCCACCCGAATCAGGTGCAGATCGTGGGTGGTCACAATGATTGTGATACCCAAGCTGTTGAGTTTTTTGAGAATCCCTAAAACCTGGATAGAATTGTCTTGATCTAGATTCCCAGTCGGTTCATCGGCCAGCAGTAACCGGGGGGAGCCGACAATGGCGCGGGCAATGCTAGCACGCTGTTGTTCACCGCCCGAAAGCTGGTGGGGGAAGCGATCGGCTTTTTCCTTGAGACCCACCAGTTTCAAGGTGGGGTAGAGGCGGCGGTTGATTTCATCCGTGGGAATCCCTTGCGATCGCAATACAAATGCCACATTTTCGGCAACAGTCCAGCGGGGGATCAGCTTATAGTCTTGAAACACAACCCCCAAACGACGGCGCAGCATCGAAAGTCGATTGCCTCGGAGATTTGCTACATTCTGTCCCCCGACGCGCACCTCACCCTTATCGGGTCGTTCTGCACCGTACATCAGTCTCATCAGCGTCGATTTCCCCGCCCCCGAGGTGCCTGTAATGAAGAGAAAATCGCCTTGCTTGGCCACGAAATTCAGGTTCTTGAGGCAAAACCCATTGTTGCCATAGGACTTATAGACATCGCGCAGCTGCACAGCATAGGCCGCATGAGCAGGTGCGATCGCATTTGATGAAGGTTCAGCAGGATTGAGAAAAGTCCCTTGATCGGGTGAAAGAATTGCGCGAGTCATCTTACTTAACCTCTTATCCAATCATCTCGACCAATGAACGCCAGGCGAACCTGGGCAGTGCTAACATCCGTCGCCAGCGCCAAGGCTCCTGATAGAGACGGTAGACCCATTCCAGATGGTTATCCTTCAGCCAGCCCGGTGCTCTGCTCTTGCGCTCTGCCCAAATATCAAAGCTACCGCCCACGCCAATCCAGAGAGTCTGGGGCAGCAAATCCCGGTGCTGGGCAATCCAGAACTCTTGGCGCGGTACCCCTAAGCCCACATAGATAATTTGGGGCTTGAGCGTCTGGAGACGATCTAAAAACAGGGGCAAATCAGCTTCAGACAAATAGCCATTTTGAGTCCCCACGACATTCAGCGTGGGCAGGCGTTGCTGGAGCCTAGCAGCCGCATCCTCTGCGACGCCTGGTGCTCCGCCAAAGAAAAAGACCGACTGGTCAGTCATGGACAGGAGCTTTTCCGCCAACTCAATGCCGGGACAGCGCTGCACCTGTTGGCCCCTGAGTTTTAATGAGAGGACAATGCCAGCCCCATCCGGAATGACGAGGTCTGCCTGATGAATCACGGCGGCTAGGCGCTCATCCTGCTGGGCCTGCATCACCATTTCGGCATTTAGCGTGACGACATGGGTTCCCTGTGCCTGAGCAACTCGATCCGATAGCCATTGACCATAGTCCGTCATTAGGTGCACCGGGAAACCCAGAATCGGAAAGACTTGATCAGTGACGGGGTTCTGAGGATTGGATTGAGAAGAATAAGCAGCTGGCATGTAACGACACAATCATCAAGAACAAATAACACCAGACCTTGGGAGTCGGCGCTGTCGAAAGGATAGCTTTGTCACCGCCATTGAATCCAGGATCAATCGCGATACAAATACTGGCCCCTAGTCTACAACGCCAAAGTTATCTTGCACTGTAATTGTAGAGTACCCAGTTGAGGGGGTGCTTCTGCTTATAGGCTTCCGAGAACGCAGAAGAATTGCGTGACCGTGAGAAGTTGAGCAGGGAACCCTTCGCTTATGGTTCCTAGCGCTTAGGCCGCACCAGGGATAGTTGATGCAGTCACTAACACGATGATGCAGCTTCATCATGGCTTCATCATGGGAAGGGAGACTTTAGGACGGCTGCGTTAGGGGATTGTTTGTCTCCAGAGATGACTGTACCCGGCTGTTGGGCATGTGGGTGCCTTTGAGCAAGGCATCTTGGAAACTCGCACGGCAGAGGTTAGCCTGTAACAATGAAGCTCGACAGAGATTGGCTTTGTGCAAATTGGCGTTGAGTAAGTTGCTCCAGTCTAGACAGGCTTCGATGAGATTGGCGCCCTCCAAGTTGGCATGGGCAAGGTTAGCCATCGTACAGTTCACTCGCATGAGATTTGCCTGTAAGAAGTCGCTATAAGCCGCTTCAACGGCCACTAAGTTCGCTTTGGACAAATTAGCTCTGCGCACGATCGCCTTGGTAAAATTGGCCCTGTAGCAGTTTGTGCTCGACAGATTGGTGCGGTACAGATCTGCACCCTCAAAGTTAGCCAAGGGCAGTTGCGCCTCTTCGAGGTTGGCTTCAATGAGATCGGCCAGCATAAAGTTGGCAGCATCAAGTCGAGAACAACGGAGGCTGGCGTTTCTGAGGTCTGTTCCCGAAAAATTTACGCGAGTCAAGTTAAGGTTGCTCAGGTTGGCAAATTGGAGGCTGAGACCGCTTAAGTTTGCTCCGGAGAGATCAATGTTTGCGGCGGAGTTGTGAATCCGCCAGCTATTCCACTCCGTTACGCTGTGTCGCAGTTGAGCAAGCTGCTCTGGGTTGGCCATGACCCTTAGAATAAACGACTAAGTCTCGAGTTCAGTGATCAGCTTTGTCAGCTTTGAGCGAAGACCGGATGATAGTCCAGTCGCTGACTGTCTTTTTGAGCAAGCCAAGATTTCATCTGCCAGCTTTTCGCCCAGGGAACAAACTTCAGACCGCTTAATGCCTCTTGCCTAGGACTACTGCGCTGATTTGCGCTGATTATAGCGGCTATAGCTGGTTTGCACCACGCCTTTATTTAAGGGCTGACCAATCTCGCGCTCTAGCTCAATCACTTTACGACAGAGGTATTCCAGCGTTTGTTTTTTGATCCAACCTCGTTCAACGATGATGTCTCCAAATCTCATGCCAGTAGCCTCTTGGTCACTTAAAGCAACGTCGACCTGGGACTGAGTGAGCAATCCTGCATCAATCAGATAGCTGCCCAGTCGCTTTGAGGAAGGATCGTAGGATAACATGCTGTTTTGCTTTAAGCCTTATGGTGAGCGGCTGTCTGACAATGCCGTCAAGGGGTTCGAGTCAGAATTTGTGGGCAATTCATCTGAACTCTCTTCATTGTTCCCAATCTCAGTCATCCCCTTAACAGGGATTCTGACAATGATCTAGGTGCAAGGGATGATTTAGGTGCAAGGTCTGAGGTTAGTGATGGGGGGGTGTTCTCTGGGAGGCTGTTGTCCAGAAATCTTTCAGGTATCGATTGCGGCCAGAATAGACTCGGCCAGGTCAAAGTTTGCGGTGACTGACTGAACATCATCCAGCTCATCAAGGGCATCTGTGAGCTTGATCAGTTTTTGGGCCTGGTCGAGATCGGTGATTTCTAGGATATTGCCGGGGATCCATCTTTGCTCTACCTCTAGGATTTCATACCCCTGAGTCCGCAGATAATGGGTGGCCGTTTCTAAGGCTTCGACAGCGCTGTAAACTTCAATGGCGGTAGATTCATCATCTGCCACTGTGCTGTAGGATTCCGCTTCCGCTTCGATGAGTGTCTCGAGTAATTTTTCTTCTTCCAGGGGGGCAGCTAAGGTGATCACACCTTTTTGGGTAAACATCCAGCCAACACAGCCTGTTTCGCCTAAATTACCGTCGTTTTTGCTGAAGGCTGCTCGTAAATCAGCGGCGGTACGGTTGCGGTTATCTGTGAAAGCTTCAATTAAGACCGCAACGCCACCGGGGCCGTAACCTTCGTAGCGGATGGCCTCCCAGCGATCGCTGTCTTGGTCGAGCTGGCCTGCCCCCTTGGCGATCGCCCGGTCAATATTCTCATTGGGGATGCCAGCGGCTTTGGCTTTATCGATGGCGGAACGCAGCTGAAAGTTAGCATCAGGGTCTGGCAAGCCATTGCGGGCAGCAACAATAATCGCCCGCGAGAGTCGGGCAAAAACCTGACCTTTCTTGGCATCGACCCGTGCCTTCTGGCGTTTGATGTTGGCCCACTTACTATGTCCTGCCATAACAGTCGAAAAACTTGAGACAATAAAAACGATGATTTTAGTCGTTCACTCACCAATCTATTTTATTGGCTAGGTTTAACCCTAAGGATTTTTGCCAATATTTCGCCTTCACGTCTCATGAGTGGAGGCGGCAGTGGAACATGATTTTTATCATTGCTACCTGCGTGAGTGTTTTAATGGCCTGGATAAATCTTGGCCAGCCTGCTTCAGCGGCGATCGCCCCTCCAGCGCAACTCCACCTAACTTTTTGGCATGGCGTCAATCCCCCGGCGAATCGAGAAGTGCTCCAGACACTGGTTGACGATTTCAATCAGACCCATCCTGATATCCAGGTTGATGCGATTTATGTCGGTCAGCCCGATCAGCAACTGCCCAAAATTTTAGCGGCTGTTGTCGGGGATGCGCCCCCTGACCTACTTTGGTATAACCCCACCCTCACGGGGCAGCTCGTCGAGCTCGATGCGATTCGACCGCTCACCGACTGGTTCGAGGCATCACCCCTCAAAAGCCAGCTTGATCCTGCCCTCTGGCCGACCATGTACTACGAGGGTCAGATTTGGTCAATTCCCTTTGGCACCAATAATACAGGCGTATTCTATCGCCCCAGCTTGTTTCAGGCGGCTGGGGTGCAACAGCCCCCCACAA
>CAZXWR010000011.1:0-28903 GCA_964644325.1 uncultured bacterium | reverse complement strand
TTTCAATGGGGTAAGACGCCAATATGCAGGATATAGGCAACATTTTTCTCAACCGCGTGTTACTGGTTGCGATCGCTGCAAGTCTTCTGGCCCAGGTGTTCAAACTGCTTTTTGAGTATATCCGACACCGCAAAATCAACTTTCGCATTTTGGTCGAGACCGGGGGAATGCCGAGTTCGCATTCTGCCCTGGTTACGGCTCTAGCCACGGGCGTCGGTCAGGCAAAGGGCTGGGATGGGGTCGAATTTGCGACTGCATCGGTGTTCGCCGTGATTGTGATGTATGACGCGGCTGGGGTGCGCCAAGCCGCTGGTAAGCAAGCCCGCATCTTAAATCAGATGATTGATGAGCTGTTTCAGGAACATCCCGTTTTTAATGAGGATCGCTTGAAAGAGCTACTGGGCCACACCCCGATGCAGGTTATTGTGGGCTCAGCCCTAGGCATTGCGATCGCCTATTTATTTGGGCCGACAGGACTACTGGTGATTTAAAGTTCGCGCCGTCAGCTGCCCTGCCCGACCGTTTCTAGGGAAGCAAGCGGGTCTGGGATCGTAGCAGAGGGTGCCTCAAAGGAGCCTATGAGCACATACTCTAAGCGCAGCTTGAGCCACTGGATCATCTGGGGATTGGTTGAAATGACCGCAGCACAGGGTTGAGGACACCGTTCACGAACGGACTTCATCTCAGGTGCCTCTAAGAACGCAGGCTGTTTGACAAGCCAGAAGTCTACTTCTTTTTGCTTTTCTTGATAGTAGCGATAGCGTTCATCAAATACTTCTTGCAGCGGTTCTTCCTCAAGGAGAAACCGCTGACTGGCCAGGAGGTAGTGGTAGGTTTGCATAACAACGAACTCGGGTTAACCAGGATTTCTAAACAACAGTCAAAGCGTTCTGTCCAGATTGAGTCTGATCTCTGCCTGTTGCCGCGGGCTTCAAAAAGGCTGGGGCAGAAGACATTCATAGCGTAGCTGTTAACAGTATCTCAGCATTTTTCGCATTTCGCTGCATTCTAATTGGCTGTCAATTGGGGGCTTGGGACGCGGTCGTAACCTGATCGGGGCTTTGGGGCGATCGCTGGAGGGCCTCGTAGGTTTGTAAATCTACAGAAATTCCAGAGAGACCCATCCCTTGCAACCGCTGGAGCCAGTGGGCAGGATAAGAAAGCAGATCGCCACTCACCAACGATTGCCACTGCATGGCCGCTGCTCGCTGCACAAAGGCTTCCGTGACACCCATCATGGTGGCTTGGGTCTCATGCCTGTAGTCAGCCAGAAGCGGCTGCTCACGATCCACACCCACCATCAACTGCGTCAGGTCGCTCAAGCCGATGACAATCCCCTCAATGCCAAAATTCCCATAGTCCTCCAGCTGATAGAGCAGTGCGGGAACTTCAGCCATGATCCAGAGGGCTAGGTTTTTCCCCACCGGAAGCCCCACTTGGTTCATTTTGGCAAGGCAAAATGCCACATCTTGGGGCGATCGCACAAAGGGTAGAACATAGGCCAAGCAAGGGGGATCTGGTGCGGCGAGGATTGCCTTGAGTAGGGTTAATTCCAGGGTCAGCAGTCGATCACAGTGACGGTGCCATGCCATCCCCCGGAGCCCTAAAGCAGGATTTTGCCCCAATTCGCTTGGCAGGAGCCCCAGCCCTGTAGAGGGATCGTTCAGCGCTCCCATATCTACAGAACGATAAAGAATCCGTTGCCCTGGGAATGCCCCCAGCACTTGCCCCAACGCCTGTGACCAATCCTGCTGCCAAGGCAATCTTCGATCAACGTCCGTCTGGACTTTGTCAACTAAGGGCTGAACGACTGGCATCAGGGGAGCCAACAACCATTCTCCGCGCACCAAGCCCACCCCCTCCGGCTGGAGATGCTGCACACGGGGTACCGAATTAACCTGACTCAAGGCGATATACACGGCCAAGTCAGTACTACAGCGGATAGGCGGAGCTGGCTCAGTTGAGGCACGCGCATGAGCTAAAGCGACGGAATCTTGAGCATCTGCGGAGGATGCCGGGTAGATCAAGCCGCGATCGCCATCCACCATCACCCACTGTCCAGTTTGTAACTGGTTCGTTGCCCGCAGGACACCCACCACCGCTGGCCGATTCAGTTCACGAGCCATCATGGCCCCGTGAGAGGTCATTCCTCCCCGTTCACAAATCAATCCAGCGGCTTGCTCCAGCCACGGTAAATTTTGGGGCGCTAGCTGCGTCAACACTAAGATTGGCGATTGTAGCGTTGACAATCCCTCCAGATCCTGGGGGTTGCCAACCACCAAGACCTGGCCCCGGATCTGACCCGGGGAGACCCCCAAGCCTTGAGCTAAGGTGTGAGGCCACTCGGATGGGGTTGGCCCCACAGGGGCAGGTTTACCACCCACCTCCATCGACTGTTCAGAGGGAGGCAGGATGACCGGGAAGGGAATCCCCGCCAAGATGCCCAAAAGCTTTGGACTCTCAACAGCGTCTGTCCCGGCGTGATCCAGCATCCATTCCATTCGCAATGACCGCTCCGGGGACTCTTCGCGCAGGGCCTGTCCCAGCCGCAGGAGCGACTGTAGCAACGACTGGGGGAGTTCCAGGTTACGCTGCGCCTGGAGTGCTCGGGAATCGACAACCGACTTGTGATTGCGCTTCGCAGTCGGACTATGCACAAACGCTTGTTCCCCGCTCCAGTGCTGAACCTGAGGATTGGTCTGCAGTCGATAGATCTCAGGACGCATCTCCCCCTGCCACACTCCTTGAGGAAGTCCTAGGACGCTAGCAACATCAATGGACTGAGGTGAGATCTGTAGCCAGCCTGCTCTGTGGATGGTAGACAAGGGCTGAACCAAGACACTGAGGCGAACTTGTGCCAGCCGCAATTCTTGCTGTTGGAGCACGAGCAGCGCCTGAGCCTGACAGAGGCCAACCCATAGCTCTTGCAGAGCTTGAATCAGGGCGGGAAGTTTGGCACGGCAGAGGGTCGGCATGAGGGGCAGAGGGAGCCTGCCTTCCGGGATCATCCCCCCACTGCCCCCATACCAAATCTGAGGGGTTAAGTACAGATAGGGCATCGACCCCTCCCGCAGCAGAGACTGCCATTGCCTCGTCCAGGCGGATGGCAGTCTTAGGGTTTGCAAGTTGCGCTCGATCACACAGGCCAGTGCCTGGAGCTGTGCTGGCTCCTCTACAGAAGGGGGAAGCGCCAGATGGGGGAAGTCTTGCAGCATTGGATGCTCCGGCCAAGTGAGCTGAGACCACAGCGCTGCTGTGATTGCATGGGGGATCACAAAACCCGACTGCACCGGAAAACCGCTGCTGAGCAACTCACCGAGCAGTACGCAGGATTCACCCACCTGCGACATCAGACCTGGATGGACTTGATCCAGACGATGCAAAGCCTCTAACTCTTCGTCTCTCACCTGCAGCATCCCTCATAATTAGGGGACATTGGCCAACCCCCGGCAATAACCGCACCTATGCCGTTTGTTTGCAACATCCATCCATTGTTGCATTTACGGATCGGACTTGGGAAATGCTCAAGAGCTGCACTTACCTTCCAGTTTTTGAGACAGCGGTCTTAACTGACTATCCTAAACTCATTCGTCAAGGCCCTTGACCCATGGATCACTGGCAACACCCGCTTAAACGTGTTACGTCCAAGATTGTGACCCAAGGACTCGATTTACTCTTCTATCATCGCTGTCCGCTGTGCGATCGCCTTAGCCCAAAACTGTTGTGCCCTAGCTGTCGGTGTAAACTCCAGGCTCTAGCGCGATCGCCTCAGCCGGTTCTGCTGCCGTCTTTGCCGCCCCTCATTGCCTGGGGACAATATGAAGGAGCCCTGAAGCAAGCATTGGCACAGCTCAAGTACCGTCATCAGCCCAAGCTTGCCGTGCCATTAGGACATTGGCTGGCCACAGCTTGGGCACAACAACGGCCAACCTCAGGCCAAACGCTGACCGTCGTTCCCATTCCCCTCCATCGCGATCGCCAGCATCAGCGCGGCTACAATCAAGCCAGCCTGATTGCGGAGAGCTTTTGCGAGCGATCGGGGCTACCCCTCAAACATCAGGGACTGATCCGGCAAAAACCGACAGCGGCCCAACATCAGCTATCGCGTCAATCGCGGCAGCAGAACCTGAAACAGGCCTTTGCCCTAGGCCGAGACTTACAGCACATCCGCTCGAACACCCCTGCCATCCTGCTGATTGATGACATTTTCACAACGGGAGCCACGATGAGTGCTGCCGTCGAGACCCTAGCCGCAGCGGGAATCTCGACGGCAGCGCTTTTAACGGTTGCCTATGCTACCCCCTATAGGCCCTTGCCAACAGCTCAAACATCCGTCATCCCTTAATCGGTCGCGGATTCGGCCGCATCACTGTCAACCGCTGGTTCAGTCGCCTCAGTCGCCTCAATCGGGTCGGTCGTGGCCGGAGGCTTAGCCTTAGCAGGCCTAGGACCTCGCATCAAAGCCGGGTTCATTTTGGTTGCTGGCTCTGACTGATCCTTGCGCCCCTTGCGCCCCTTACGCTGTTCACCAGCCTGACCTTCACTCTGTTTTGGGGTATAGTTACCGACCGTAATTACCTTCTTGACAGGCTTCTCCTGCGCCTGCGCCTCGGAAGAGGTTGAGGTTTCCGGAGAACCTTGGGAAAATTCGGTATCAGACATAGGTCGAGAATTATTTTCAGAAACTTTAGGAGCCAGTCCAGTCTAATCGAAATTGCTCTCCTGAGGTTGCGCTTGGGAAAAACAAGGAAGTCTGGCTCTTTCAGCAAACCTGCTAGAAACTAACGCACCGGAATTCAAGCGCATCTTTTAGTGAAAAACATAGGCTGTATGCAAAGACCACCAGACCAGTGCAAAGATTAAACCCAGAATCACAAGGGCTGACAAGCCGATCGCCATCGGGCTATCAGCACCCTTAAACTTCATAATGCCACGGTCAAAGTCTGACGACATACTTGAAAATTCCTCGCTGAAGAATGACCCGTCAATTGCAATTGGAGGCTATATTGACCAATGCTAACCCTGATTTCAATAGCACTGGCTCAAATTTAGTGAAGTCTTGCTAAAGAAATCCCAGACAGTTCAGGAAATGATGACACAGAATCATCCCAAATCTGACCATCCAGCGCAATCTGCTCAATCAGGCTTGCTAAACGTAGCGCTCGCAGGGCCTGTTCACCGCCAACCGAGGGCTGTTGTCCCCCGCGCACGCAGGTGACAAAATGCTCTAATTCTGCATGGAGGGGCTCAATCCGATGGGTCAGCACATGCTCTGTGATGGCTTCGCTGCGATAAGTGCCACGGCTTCGAGGCATATTAGAAGCCTGGGTATGGCTGGCTCGGTGAATTTGAATGTCATTGGTCAGAAAGTCGGCTTCGGTGAGGGAGTGACGACAGTGTGCCACAATGCGTCGGGTCTTGAGATGACTGATTTTACTGGCCGCTAAGGTGGCAACGGTACCGTTGGCAAAACCAAGGGTTGCCGTGACGTAATCCAAATAGTTGGCGTGCTCGCTGCGGGTGCCACAGGCCGTGAGCCGCACAACGGCAGAATCGTTCAGCTCTAGCAATAAGTCAATGTCGTGGATCATCAGATCCAGAACCACAGACACGTCATTGGCTCTCTGGGAGTAAGGACTCATGCGCTGGGCTTCTAAAGCCAGAATTTCTTCGGTTTGCAAAACATGAGCCAAAGATTGAAATGCCGGATTAAAGCGTTCAATGTGGCCGACCTGGAGCAAACACTGTGACTCAGCCGCTGCATTAACCAGTAGCTCGGCTTCCGAAATACTGGCCGCGATCGGTTTTTCAAGCAGTACATGAATGCCAGAGGTCAAGCAAGCCATGCCCACTTCATAGTGCAGCCGGGTTGGCACTGCAATACAAACAGCATCAACGTGGGGCAGTAGGTCCTGATAGTTTTCAAAAAACCGGACGCGATAGTGGCTTGCTGTCTCAATGCCTCGCTCAACATTTAAATCCGAAACACCCACCAGTTCTACATCTTTAAGCAGGCTCAAAATACGGACATGGTGCTGCCCCATATTGCCAATGCCAATGACACCAATCCGAATCGGATCGAGGTACTCCCGTGGAGAGTAGGCTCCCAGTGGATGTGGCGATAAGCGTTTGTTCACTCCTGTCAACCCTCTAACCTTACGAACGGTGCAGCCTATGGCATTAAAAGTCAAGCATTCAATATGTCAGATGGATACTAACATGTCTAATCCCGTCCTCGTGCACCCTGATGCTTTCTCATTCGGACTCAGCATCCATTTCTAAGTCTTCAGTTATCCTGAATCAGCTGGCGGGGTTTCGGTTCCTCAGTCGAGGGCGATCGCTACAATGAGGCAGGGCAATTCGCTCATAGAACGTGCGTTTTTGGCGAAGGTAACGCGATTCAAGGCTGGTTAAAGCGAGTCTAGTAAAGGCTTGGACTCAGATAGGTTAGGCACTGGCCTAAACCTCGCCCTCGTCTAGAATGAGAGGCTTGCCTGAAGAACAGCTAAAAATTTTAAGCTGGTACTCAAGGAAGATTGTCTACATAGGATTAATGGTGTGAAAGCAGTTGTTCTTCTCTCGGGGGGTCTTGATTCTTCTACGGTGCTGTATTACGCGATCGCTCAGGGACATACTTGCTATGCCCTTTCCTTTGATTATGGACAGCGACACCGACAGGAATTACAGGCCGCCCAGGCGATCGCCCAGGCCGCTGGGGTTGCAGCGCATCAAACCGTTCACTTTAACCTAGGACAGTGGGGGGGATCGGCCCTCACAGACCTAGAGCTTGAACTGCCCACCCAGCGATCACCCAGCGAAATGGCGGCAGATATTCCCATTACCTATGTCCCCGCCCGGAATACTATTTTTTTAAGCTTTGCCTTGTCTTACGCCGAAGCGATCGCAGCGGAAGAAGTTTACATTGGGGTCAATCAGCTGGATTACTCAGGCTACCCAGACTGTCGACCGGATTACCTGGCTGCGATGCAGTCGGTTTTTCGGCTAGGTACTAAAACTGGCAGAGAAGGTCATCCGATTCAGATTGTGGCGCCCCTGGTCGACAAACGAAAAGTAGACATTGTCGAGCTGGGGGAAGCATTGGGGGTGCCCTGGCAACATACCTGGTCTTGCTACAGTGATGGTGGCGGGACGCTGCCACCTCAAGCCTGTGGTGTTTGTGATTCTTGCCAGCTTAGACTTGCTGCCTTTGCTGAAATGGGTCTAACGGATCCTATTTCCTATCGCTTGCCCTTGCAGCAGGTCTAGGAGAGCCTTGTCACCTTTATTATTTTTCACCCGGCAGGTGCAAGACTGCACGCTGGTCAGGTTTCAGCCCCATGTACTCCATTCAGATTCAACACAACATTGAGTCAGCCCACCGTTTTTTTCAAACCCATGCTTCCCAAAAATGTCGGAGTATCCATGGCCACCGCTGGATTATTACGTTGACGCTGGGAACAACATCTCTCAATGAACAGGGCATGGTCATTGAGTTTAGTGCCCTCAAGAATGTCTGGCGGACTTGGCTTGATACCCATCTCGACCATGCCTTGCTATTAAATGATGCGGATCCGATGGCGGCGGCGGTACAGACGGTTGAGCCCAGTGCCCGCCTGTTCTTGATGGCAACTGACCCGACAACAGAGCACCTTGCCCGCTTTCTCTATGACCAGGCCAAGGCACTGATCGCAGAGCTTGACCCCCAAGGATCCGTGAAGGTGCAATGCGTCAGGGTTGAAGAAACCCAGGTGAATGCCGCTGAGTATAAACCGGATGACTGCAGCTGAAGATCAAGCCAGGTCTATTGATGCGGTGCGATCGCCGACTCGACTGCCCCAACGCCCTCTATCGGTGTTCTCCATGTCTCAATCTGCTGTTCCTACATCAATGTCTTCAATGTCTATTGCGGTCACCCCCAAAACGGCATCCCTCGTTGAGGTGTTTTCTGCGATCCAAGGGGAGGGGCTCAACGTTGGTACCCGCCAACTGTTTATTCGATTTGCGGGCTGCGATTTACGCTGTCACTACTGCGATAGCGCCCACACCTGGCATCCTCAGCCTCAGTGTCGCGTTGAGCAGCAGGCAGGGCAGCGCCAATTTATCGATCACCCCAACCCAGTTTCGCTACTCTGTCTGCTCGATTGGGTAAAACGCCTCGACCAAGGGTCGCTGCATGACAGCATCAGTCTCACTGGCGGTGAACCCCTACTTCAGGCTGATTTCCTAGAGACATTTTTGCCAATTTTACGGCAGCACTGCTCGCTGCCCATCTATTTAGAAACCGGGGGCCATCGACCTCAAGATCTCGAAGGGCTGTTGCCATTCATCCACATGGTGGGGATGGATCTCAAACTGCCCAGCGTCAGCGGTGAATCTCACTGGTCGGCCCATCACCAGTTTTTAACCCTGTGCGATCGCCCGGACTTGAGCGTGTTTTGCAAGGTAATTGTGGATGCCCAAACGAGTCAAGCCGACCTGGCGCAGGTTGCTGAACTGGTCGCGAGCGTCAACAGGGAAATACCCCTATTTCTGCAGCCCGTCACCCCCCTAGGCACCACTGATAAACCGATACCGCCCAACCCCGAACAGGTCTTAACCTGGCAGGCACAGCTGAAGCAGCACCTTAAGAGCGTTCGAGTGGTTCCCCAAACCCATAAGATGTTGCACCAGCTTTAAGGGGAGTCCTAGCCTGCTAAATGCCTGACTGCCGAATCATCTCATTGGATTTAACGCTGACGATGCCGGAGGGCTGAACCTCCACGACTGTTTCAACCGTCATGACCGGAGAGCCCGGAGTGCCCCCTCTAAAGGTAAAGGTAACGCTACCGTCAGGGTTTTGGACATAGGGCGCGTCAGCCGATGGCCCGTACATTGATCCTTCAGGCCGATAGCGACTCAGTCCCCCATTTTCTTTGATGGCGGCTTGCCTCGCCCAGTTTTGGGCCTTGGTGCGGAAAGCATCTTGATCGACCCAAGCCAGATCGGCAGGGCGGGAGGATCCGGCTGCCCCCTGGGGTAGGGTTTGCGGCGTAATCGCTGTGATCGTCTCGCTCCGTAAGGCCGGCAGATCCCCATTACTGGGTTCAGTAGCTGGGGGGATTGGAGTCGCAAACGGAACGGGCTCTGGCTTGGTGGCGGGCAAGGTGCCCGCGCCTACGGCAGATCGAACGGGGCCATTATAGGTGAGCTGCACAGTCCCGTCTGGCAGGACGGTGGCTACAGTTTCTAAGGTTGGCACTGACTGATCTGGGGCACCGCCCGTGAAGGAAAAGGTAATCGTGCCATCCGGGTTTCTAACATAGGGAGAATTAATCGCAGGGCCGTACATACTCGGCTCTGGTCGATACTGTTGCAGTCCTCCATTCGCGGTAATTGCCGCTTGTCGGGCCAGATTTTTCGCACGGCTTAAAAAATAGACGCCTGTTTCAACCGGAGCAGGCTCACTGACACTGGGTGCGGGCAGTTGAGCGGCGGCAGGCAGCCCCCCTGATAGCAAGGCTGCACTGACGAAGCAGGATGTCATAAATAATTGACGCATATTAGCCATAATCTTTATCCTGAGCATCAATCGTTAGAGGTTTGTCTAGCTCCCAGACTGAAGCATTGTGCTAAACGGCCTGAGCTGGATCTTGTCTATGTCTCACATGCTAGCGCGATCGCCTGGGTATTCAATCTTTAATCTCTGCCCAAGGTAAAAAAACTTGAAAGGTTGTGCCTCGCTGGGGCTTACTCTCCACCCGAATCTGACCGTGGTGGGTTTCACAGATGGCCTTGGCGATCGCCAGACCTAGTCCGGTGCCTGAATTGGGCGCAGCTTGAGGCTGCGTAAGTTGCGTGCGGGTGCGTGCCGGGTCACCGCGATAAAATCGCTCAAAAACATGGGGCAGCGCTGCCTCTGGAATACCGCAGCCATCATCCTGAACCTGGACTTTCAGGTAAGGCATCCCCTGACGAACCAGAGATTCAAGGCGCAGCTGCACGCTGCCGCCCGCCTGGGTATGCTGCAAGCTATTGCTCACCAAATTGGTGAACAGCCGCGCCAGCTGGTCATAATCCCCCACCAAGGTAAAAGGCTCCTGGGGAAGCAAAGGGGCCGTTTCCACGTCTTCGCCCAGATCCAGCTCCAGCCGAATCTGCCGCTCCCGAGCCACGGGCATTTGTTCTTCCACGACTTCCATAAGCAACGCGTCAAGAGGACAAGGCTGTAAGTTAGGCTGCACGATGCCGCTGTCTTGACGGGCTAAAAACAGGAGGTCGCTCACCAGATGCCCGAGGCGCTTGGTAAGGCGTTCCACAACCTCAAGCTGCTGTCGCTGTTCCTGCACCGTGATCTCTGGATCACTGAGGGCCACCTGCACCGTGGTTTGAATGAGTGCGAGCGGGTTCCGCAATTCATGGGAGGCATCCGCCGTAAACTGCCGCAGATACTGGTATGAAGCTTGCAGCGGCTCGATCGCCAGCCGCGACAAGAACCAGCCCACCGCTGCCACAAACCCAATCATGAGGCTAATGCCCGCGATCAGCTCCACCATTAGGTCGCGGGTGGGGCGCGCCACTTCAAACCAGGGATGACTCACCCGCAAGTAACCCAGCACTTCAGAGCCATACTCTAGGCGATGGGTGAGCTGGCGCAATAGATAGCCAGACTCTACCTTGACGGTTTCCCCCAGAGGACTCAGGTGGACGGGAATATTGAGGGGCTCTGACCAGGTTGACCAGAGCAGCTCTCCCGTTGGCCCAAACCATTCCAGATCAATGCGATCATCTTCGACCGCTGCGGAGTTTCGTTGAAAGCTAGCATCCAGGTTTACCTGGTAGGGTGCCGCAGTTTCAGCCGTGCTGCGGTCGAGCACCAGCGATCGCTCTACAACTTCCACAACATGGTGCAGGGTATCGTCCACGCGCTCAATCAGGGTTTCACGCACGTACCAGTAAAACCCACTGGCAAAAATCAGCAGCAGCACAGCCGTCACGACGGTATACCAGAGGGCTAGCCGCCTTCTTGTTTCCTGAAACATCTAGCAGCCCCATAACCCAAGGCATTGGCGACGCTGGCTAGCCCCTTCCCTAGGATGCGCCATCCGTTGCCCCCTGGGTGAGCAATTTCTCTTTATCAAGGCGACGCTTCCGGGCATAGAGCTGAATGGTGGCCACCATGGCCACCACCAGGCCAAAAATTAGCCAGACCGAGGCACTGGTTGGGAAACTGCCCTTAAACACCGCCAGCAAGACAATCACCACCAGCATAACGGTCGGCGCTTCGTTCAAGCCCCGCAGTTGCTGACCGCTCCAGCCACAGGTGCCCGCCTCGAGCTGTTTGAGCAACCGAATACAGTAAAAGTGATAGCCCAGCAGTAACGCGACAAAGGCCAATTTGGCATGCAGCCACCCCTGATGCAGCAGCTCCGGCTGCGTTACCAGCAGCCCAATGGCACAGGCTACCGTGACCACCATGCCGGGGGTGGTAATAATGTTCAGCAGTCTTTTTTCCATCAACCCATACTGCTTTTTAAGGATGGACTGAGCTGGCTCAGACTCTTCATTGGCCTCAACGTGATAGATAAACAAGCGGACTAAGTAAAACAGTCCAGCAAACCAAACCACCACGCCAATAATGTGAAATGCCTTGAACCAAAAATATGCCATAGTCCCTTGCAACCCTGATGAATTTGAGCAGCCTCAGACCACAGAAACCCTGACCGCTGAGAGCCAACACCCCTATTCTGCCAGAGGATAGCAATCTGCTGGCCAAGGGGTTTCCAGTCGCCCACACATTGGGAAATCCGCCCTAACCCGAACTACCAGTATTTGAGCAGAAAATTGCTAGAGTGTTAGCAGCGTTCTCTCCTAACAGATTTCACCTGCCATGACGTCAACCATTAAAGCTGTCCAAGCCCCCTATTACGGGGATGCCGCTCAACGGACACCTCCCCCCGACTTGGCTTCGCTCCTGTTGAAAGAGCGCATTATTTACCTGGGCCTGCCCCTCGTTTCGTCAGATGACTTTAAGCGTCAGCTTGGCGTTGATGTTACCAAACTCATCATTGCCCAGCTGCTGTACCTGCAGTTTGACGACCCCGATAAGCCGATATTCTTCTATATCAACTCCACCGGTACCTCTTGGTATAGCGGCGATGCCATTGGTCAGGAGACGGAAGCCTTCGCGATCTGCGACACGATGAACTACATCAAGCCACCCGTTCATACCATTTGCATTGGTCAAGCAATGGGAACCGCGGCCATGATTCTATCAAGTGGCACCAAAGGGTTTCGCGCCAGCTTGCCCCACGCCACCATCGTGCTAAACCAGTCCAAAATGGGCATGGGCCGTAGTCAGGCCACCGATATTCAGATTCGGGCCAAGGAAGTTCTGGCGAACAAAGAGGCCATGCTCCATATTCTGGCGAAGAATACTGGCCAAACTGCCGAAAAAATTGCAAAAGACACCGACCGGATGTTTTACCTCACCCCGGTTCAGGCCAAAGAGTACGGCCTCATTGACCGGGTTCTAGAAAGCACCAAAGATTTACCCGCTCCGCTGCCTGCCCTCTCATAGACCCAGTTTGGGTTGCTGACGCTTATGCCTGTTGATGAAATACTGCGCGTTCCCTACAATCTGCCCGGTAGCCAATCCTGGCAATGGATTAATATCTACACGCGGTTGAGCCAGGAGCGCATTATTTTTTTGAACCAGCCCCTGACGATGGGTCTGGCCAATTCCCTGATTTCGGCGATGCTCTACCTGGATTCCCAGGATCAAACCAAGCCCATTTACCTGTACATCAACTCCCTCGGAGATCCGGTGCTGAGCGGCATGGCCGATGAGACTGCGGGCATGATGTCGATTGCGGCGGGGTTGGCTGTCTACGATACCCTGAAGCATATTAAATCCGAAGTGGTGACCATTTGTTTGGGACAGGCCATTGGTATGGCGGTGCTGTTGCTGTCCTCAGGGGCTAAGGGGAAACGGGCTAGCTTGCCCCACTCCATGATTGCCCTGACCCATCCCCAGTCAGCGTCCCAGGGCCAAGCTTCAGATTTGCTGGTCAATGCAGCAGAAGTTTTAGAAAAGCGATCGCTGTTTCAAGAAATTCTGGCGCAAAACAGCGGACAGTCTGTCGAGAAGATTGGCAAAGACATGGAGCGTCTCTTTTACATGACGCCTCAGCAGGCTAAAGAGTATGGGCTAATTGACCGTGTCTTAGAGAGCGAACAGGACTTATCCCAGACATCAGAGTCAGCGACATAGTCAGAACTAACTTGCATCACCTTTATTTCATGTATCGTCGTTTGAGTCAGGAGAGAGTTTCATGCCTATTGGTGTTCCTAGCGTCCCCTACCGCTTACCCGGCAGTTCCTACGAACAGTGGATCAGTATTTACGAGCGCCTATTCCGAGAGCGGATTATTTTCCTGTCAGAAGAGGTAGATGACGGCATTGCTAATGCGATTGTGGCCTACTTGCTGTACCTTGACTCTGAAGATCCCACCAAGCCGATTTACCTCTACATCAACTCCCCCGGGGGTTCGGTGACCGCTGGCATGGCCATTTACGATACCATGCGCCACATCAAGGCTGAAGTGGTGACCATTTGCGTCGGCTTGGCGGCCTCTATGGGTGCGTTTTTGCTGGCGGCAGGAACGAAGGGGAAACGGCTTGCCCTACCCCATGCCCGGATTATGATTCACCAGCCCCTCGGCGGGAGTAGAGGTCAGGCGTCTGATATTGAGATTGAGGCCAAGGAAATTCTGCGGATTCGGCAACAGCTAGACGCAATCCTAGCGGAGCGCTGCGGCCAACCCCTCGACAAAATTCAGAAAGACACAGACCGGGACTTCTTTATGTCTGCTGAAGAAGCCAAGGAATATGGCCTGATCGATAAGGTGATTGAAAACCTAGCCTAGGCTGCTGCTCAATTGCGGCGATCTGAACGTCACATCTGAACGTCAAAAGCGATGCTTGTCGGGTGCAGACGCTTTGCAATTGGCATCCGATTGAAATCCGGTGGTGCTGTTGGAGAAGGGTACAGGGAGTTGAGTTACGCCATTGATTTTGGAACCAGTAACACGGTCGTAGCGCGGTGGAACCCAGCCTTAAATCAGGCAGAAACCCTGAAAATCCCGCAGATCAGTGCTCAGCAAGGCCAAAATCCTAGCTTGACGCCCAGTCTCGTTTATGTGACGGATGCGAGTCAGGCGTCGGTTTGGGTGGGTCAAGAAGTGCGCGATCGCGGGTTGGATATCGCCCGTGATCCGCGATTTTTCAGTGGCTTTAAGCGCGGGATTGGCACGCCTGTACAGGGCTTTTTGCCCAACTTAGATAGTCAGCCCGTGGGGTTTGAGCAGGTTGGGGAGTGGTTTTTACAGCGGCTGGTGCAGCAGCTCAAACAACAGTACCCCGATGCCGCTGATGCCCTGGTCATTACGGTGCCCGTGGATAGCTTTGAAACCTATCGTCAGTGGCTGGGTCAGGTGTGTTATCGCCTTGAGATCGAGCAGGTACGACTGTTGGATGAACCGACGGCGGCAGCTTTGGGCTATGGCAAGGCGGATGCCAACACGATACTGGTGATAGATTTCGGGGGCGGCACCTTGGATCTCTCCCTGGTGCAGCTCAACCCGTCTCGCACGGCTGGGGTGAAGCCTTTGGGTTTTATTTTGCAGTGGGGCAATAAGCCCCTGGCTGCATCCAGCGCCCAGCGTCCCCAAACAGCGAGGGTTCTGGCTAAATCTGGCCGAAATTTAGGCGGTTCTGACCTGGATGGCTGGATCGCAGAATTTTTTAGCCAGTCTCAGGGCACACCGATTGATGCCACGACCCTGCGGTTAGCTGAGCGCCTCAAGATTCAGCTATCGCTGCAATCCAAGGCTTCTGAGGTGTATTTCAATGAAGAGACTTTTGAGAGCTACGATTTCAGCCTGACGCGGTCAGAATTGGAAACCCTGTTGCAGGAACGCCAGTTTTTTGTGCAGCTGGATGACTGTATGACCCAGGTTTTGCAGCAGGCCAGACGACAGGGTATTACCCCCGAGACGGTGGAAGCGGTGCTGCTGGTGGGGGGTACCTGTCAGATTCCAGCCGTCAAAGACTGGGTGGCCCAGTATTTCACCCCTGCCAAAATTGCCAGCAGTCAGCCCTTTGAGGCGATCGCCCAGGGTGCGCTCCAGATTTTTCAGGGGGTGGAGGTTAAGGATTTCCTCTACCATAGCTACGGCGTGCGCTACTGGGATCCGCGCCGAAATTGCCACGGCTGGCACACCATTATTCCGGCTGGACAGCCCTACCCGATGCCGGAGCCCATTGAACTGGTGCTGGGGGCTTCCACGGAAGGACAGGCTAACCTGGAGCTGATCGTGGGGGAATTGGGCCGGGAATCGAGCGGAACTGAAGTTTACTTTGATGGCGATCGCCTGGTAACTCGGGCGCTGCTGGCGACACAGCAACAGAATGTCCAGCCGCTCAACGATCGCGACGGGGCGCGCAGTATTGCCCAACTTACGCCACCCGGTTACCCCGGCAGCGATCGCATTAAGGTTTGGTTTCAGGTCGATGAAACGCGATCGCTCCGCATTACCGTCGAAGACCTACTCACCCAGGAGACGCTCCTGAGGGATCAGGTCGTGGCTCAGCTCAGCTAACCCCGAGAGAGGATTCAGTATTTTGGGACAGGCCAGCATATCCGGAAAGTGGTGATCGCGGTGGCAGCGTAACTTTTGTTGTCGAATGCGTCAGCACAGCAGATAATTGAGCGATCGCCAGAGGGATCTCAATTGTCTGCTACTTCGCTTTACCGCTTTGAGGACTCCGGACAGTTTTTGCCACTGACGGTGAATTTCGTTTTTTTAGTCCGATTCTGACCCAATGCCGACCTTCATTCATCCACCCAGTCTTGAAGGTTGTGGGGTCTGAGTTCATAACTGTACGGACGGTTGTCCCATAAAACCATGTTTCAATCCATAAGACGTTTTTTACGTCAGGTCTTTAGAAAGAGCCGTTCTATCAATAATGAACCGCTCAATAAAGTCAGCCTCATCGTCATTATCATCATTGACCTATTTGTTTTATTCAATGTCTTTGCCGGCCTCAGCAATATTAGCGGCTGGCATCTCAGTCCCACTGAAGCCTATCCCTGCCGGGTTGCGTGGGACAGCTACCGCAACACGAACTTAGATGACCGAGACTATAGGGTTTTACGACTAGCGTTAGCTGAGCGTCCAGCTTCGTCAACGTTTAAGACGGTGATGCAACAAACTGAGATTGATCGGCTCGGTCAAGTCTCTCAGATCTGTCTCGACTATGCTGAACGTCAGGATCAGGTCAATCGCCCGGAAAACCTGTCTATTCAGACCCAGATTGAGCAAAAGCAAGCCGAAATTTCGCGGCTGGAGCAGGCCAATAACAGCATCCGTTCCCAGTATGATTCAACGCTGCTGGACAAGATTGCAGGTCAAGACTCTAATCAATCGATCAATCAAGTCAGCGCCGAGCAAGCAAAGCAGACCTTGGAGCAAAATCAGGGCTCGATTTCAAACCTTAAGGCTGAGATCACAGTTCTGAAAGCGGAGCTGGCCCAAAAACTAGAAAGTATCCGACTCCTGAATCTGGTTAGGGATGATGCTCTCTACAGGACGCTCCAGAAAGGGCAGCAGCAGGCTTCTTTTTGGTATCCCAGCATTCAACTGAGCTTTCAGGCGCTCTTTCTGCTGCCGCTCATTGCGATCGCGCTGTTTGTCCATCGGGTTGCCCTGCGGCGGCGTAGCGGTCTGATTGCGCTGATGAGCTGGCATTTTCTCGTCATCTTTTTTATCCCGCTGCTGCTGAAAATCTTTGAATTCATGCAGATTGGGGCGATCTTTAAGGTTCTGTTTGACTGGGTAGCGGTTATTTTTGGTCGTCTGTTGTTCCTGGTCAACTATCTATATATTTTGATGATTCCGTTGGTTGGGTTTGGTATCATCAAGCTCGCTCAGACGTTTGTCCTAAACCGTCAGTCCCAGGTGACTCAGAGAGTTCAAAAAAGATTGTGTCTAGGCTGTGCCAAAAAAATTCGCGATCAGGACGCCTACTGCCCGCATTGCGGCTATGCCCAATATATCGCCTGCCAAAACTGCCACGAGATGACCTACAAGCATCTCTCCCACTGTCGCTCGTGTGGCTATGGGCAGACTGCACCCACCCCAACCCCCAATGAATGATTTGAATCGGCGTTGTTGCGACAGTCGAAATAGGGGACAGAGCACCCCTCTGATGGCACGCACCCTAGCGGGGGCGATGGCGATCGCAATTCATCCATTGGCTTTACCCATAGCGATTTCCGGGTTTTGTGGGCTTGATAGAATACGGTTAATCGCTGCACTAGAGGTCAATGATGGTTACGAGCGTCGATGTTGCCCCAATTCACCTCTCCCTTGACGTGAGCGAGATGAACCTCACCGATACACAGTTTCAGCAGCTTTGTGCCGCGAATCCAGACCTACGAATCGAGGTGAGTCCGACTGGCAAATTAATCATCATGTCCCCAGCCTTTGGTGAAACCAGTTACCTAAATTCTGATCTAACAGGTCAAGTTTGGGCATGGAATCAGAAATACAAGCTAGGTAAAGTCTTTGATTCGTCTGGGGGCTATTTTTTGGCCAATGGGTTCAAGCCTTCCCCGGATGTTTCTTGGATTGCAAATGAGCGGTTGGTCGGCGTTTCCTTAAAGCAATTCATCCCTATTGCGCCAGATTTTGTAATTGAGTTGCGGTCTGTGAGCGATCGCCTTTTCCCTCTCCAAGAAAAGATGCAGGCCTACATTGAAAACGGGGTTCGGCTCGGATGGCTGATCAATCCTCAGGACAAACAGGTTGAAATTTATCGACCTAGTGCAGCAACAGCATGTCTGGATGCCCCCACCCAGCTCAGTGGAGAAAATGTAATGCCCAATTTCAGCCTAGATTTAACAACGATTTGGTAACCGTGAGTCGGCTTTAACGGATCTCCACATTGGCCGCAGGCTCTGAGGTGCCGTAGCGGGGGTCGGTGGCGACCGCCGTATAGCGATCGCCCACTTGAGCATCCTGTAGCGTAAATCCAAATCGACCGCTTTCAGAGACTTCAACCTCTCCCACCCGTTCACTCAGGGGACTGTAGGGTTCTGCGGTCGCTCCAGATTTATAAAGTAGAACCGTCGAACCAGGATCAGCCTTGCCATCTAAATTGACCCGACCGTCGATGAGATAAAACACCTCACTCAGAAATAGGGGCGTATTAATGGCAGCGTTCGCCGTATCCAGACGGCGGTTGCCGGAATCGCGCTGGGGATTAGGGCCATCTCCGGTTCGGTAATCTTGAACATCACTGTGGTGACGGGTCACTAAATCAATGCTCAGCCCCTTTAGGTCTACAAAACGATTTTCTAAAATGCTGTTCTGTCTGCTGGTGGGGTAAGCTGCAACCACAACACCAGGGCCAACCTGCTTTTCAATCTGATTTTGCTGAACCTGGTGTCCATTTCCCATGAGGTAGATTGCAGCACTCGGGACACGGTTGCCATTCCCCGCAAATTGATTCCCCTCAATCGTCACGGCACCCCCAGGCTTAAACAAAAATACACCGCTGCCTGCGTTTTCTATGATGCGATTGGCACGGATTTGGGTGCCGTCAATTTCTCCTTCTAAGCGAATCGCATCGGGCATGCCTGATAAACCATTCTGGGTCAGGATGTTGTTTGCAATTTCTGTTTGCTCCGCCCGCACACTGGTAATAATGCCGCTGCCCTGATGGTTTGCAATGCGGTTATTGAGAATGCGAGTGCCCACGCCATTAAACACTGAAACGCCAAAGGCGGAGGGTGTGTCGGGTTGTGACTCATCTAAGGGCACCCCTAACCAATTGTTCTCGATCACAACACCCTGGGGGGGGTTGTCGGTGTCGCGGAACGGAAAGCTATCTTCGGGGTAATACCGATCGGTTTTGTCCGGCGGGGGGAGCCGATGACTGATAAAAATGTCGGCAGGGGGCGTTGTCGCTGTCCTGCGATGCTTCGAGGTGAAACCATACAGGCTGAGTCCCCGAATGGTAATGCGATCGCCCACGATCGTGAGTCCGCGAAATATCTCGGCACCGGGGGCTGGGGTCAGGGCTACTTTGGGTGTGACATTTGAGGGGGTGGAATTGGGGGGAGTCGGATTAGCCGTGCGATCGCTGCCATCAATGATCAGATCGGGCTGGGCAATGTCGGGCAGCGCACTCGCCAAGAATATCGTCGAGTTGCCGGGGGAGAGGGCAAACTGGATTTCGTCGGTGGGGGTTACCCCGGCCGTGACCTGTTGCTGCTCAGCATCACTGAGCTGATCCAGGGTTAGGGTGCCGTTCGCTAGGTCAATCGCTTCCCGAAGTGTCAGTTCGGCATTGGGTTCAACCTGGTCTTGGACACTATTCACCACTATTTGGAAAGGGGCCCGCATCTGGGCGGACTGGGCTGTGGCTGGCATCGCCACCGCGATCGCACACCAGGGCAAAATAAATCGGATCAACCGTTGGGACTGCATGATTCGTATCCTTGAGGCATCGCTGGCAATAGGTTAGGACTCGGGGGCATCTGAGGTTAGAGCATCCGGAGCTGGAGCATCCGGAGTCGAGGCGTTCAGCGCTGGATCTGCGGCCTGTTTTATGGCTGACGCCGGGAGCGGTTCTTGCTGCTTGGGGGCCGAAACCTTCTGGAGTCCAAAGCCATTGAACAGCTCATTGATTTTTACGGTTAACCCCAGGTAAGGCCCACCACTGGAGCGACTTCCGTCAAAGTCACGGTCGTTGATATTGCCGAAGCTATAGCCCGCTGCTAACCGCAGGTTGGGGGTCAGGTAGTAGCCCACTTCTGCCACCGCGCCAATCTCGCTGTAGCCTTGGGACGGTTGCCCAATGATGCGGGCTTCGGCTGTCACATCCCAGCGTTTATCAAAGCGATAGGTGGTGCGGAGCTGTCCGAGGGTAATGGCACTGCTGCCCACGAGGTCTTTCGCCAAGTAACTGGTGCTTTGACGGTAGGCAAATTTTCCGTAAAACTCCCACTGCCAGTTGGGGGCATAAATCCCCTCTAGGGCGATCGTGTGGTCAATGGCAGCACTCCCTGACCCAAACAAGATCGAGTCTGGCAGCAGCGACGGGTTGCGCCGATATTCATAGCGCAGCAGTGCATTGAACTTATCGTTTTGGGGATTCCGGTAAGCTAGCCCAAGGCGCAGGGTGGCGCTGGTGCCCAGTGCTTCGAGGGACTGGTTGCTGGCCCCAGCCTGCTGAAAACGAGCCAGCCCGGTGAGATAGGGAGTCAGCTTCCCATCGACCGCAGCGCTCAACGTACTATTACTGCCGCGAGACGTGGTGCGGTAGTCGTAGCGCACGCTGGCCTTCAGGTTAGGGTTATCGGTGTAGTCAAACCCCACCGAGAAATTATGTCCCGCTGCTAAGCCCAAGGCAGATCCACCCTGGCTAACGGCATAGGGCTGCACAAACTGTGGCCCTGCCGCAGTGCCAAAGAAGTTGGCAAACACGTACTCATAGGCCACATTCATCCGCAAGCCGGGACGAATCGCCCATTCATTCTTGAGCCCCACAGCGGCTTGACCGATCATGCCATCCTGACCGCCCAATATAGAAAAGCGCCCATTTACATTCGTGTTGAAGTGCTTGTTTTGGAGGAGCTTATAGGTGCCGACTGTATCCAGGCTGGTAATCGCATGCACCTTAGAGCCATACTGGCCGCCCGATAAAAAGTTCTGGCTCAGGCGCATTTTGACACCGGGCATGACGGCCCAATCAACGCCGATGAGGGTGCGGTTCCCATAGAGCGGATCGTTGCCACCCAGGTTCAGCTCATTGAGGGCTTGTAGGGTCACCGTTTTTGATAAGGGCATCTGAAAGCGGGTTTGCAGCTGGTCAGAAGCACCATCAAAGGGACTGGTCACAATGCGATCGGTGCGCTCTCGGTGAATCCAGTTAATGCCCAGGGTGCCTTTGCCAATCTTTTGGTCAACCCCGACCGAGACGGTGGTGAGGCTGTTGTCTACTTTTTCACCGGGAATTGGCGTAAAGCCAGGGTTCAGCAAATCTTCCAGGGTGGTCAGAACTCGGGGGGCTGTGCCGCGATTATCTTCGTGATCAATTCTGGCTTTCAGGGTGGTTTGGGGGCTCAGAATCGCCTTGAGTTCTGCACCGTAGCGGGTCTGCCCCGGCACAAAGCTGATGCTGGCATCGTTGGCAAACCCAGCATCAGCGGAGCGATAGTAGGCACGGCCAAAGATGCCCTTGGCAATTTCACCCTCGGCGGTAATCCGGTAGGCGGAACCGCTAATGGGTGCGTTCCCGGTTTCGAGATCATGGCGGGAATGGGCGTATTCGGCGATGATGCGCGACTTGTCACCGAGGGCAATCATGGCGTCGGCACCATACAGCTCAAAACTGCGGGCCGATTGGGACTCCCGCAGGTAGGTGGCACCCACCCACCGTTCGCGCCCAGCTCGTCGATCGAAGTGATAGCGGAGGCGCCCCCCGTAGAGGTGGGTATCGGAGCCGTCCGTTTCAAACTGATAGGTGGTGACGATCTTCCGCACCAGGATGGTGCCATCGGGGGCGAGGTCTGTTCTTAAGATCGGCTCCTGAAACAGAATTGTGCCGCGATCATAGTCGATGTCGTAGTCAATGCCGCGACTGAGCTGTTTGACCTCAAACACGGTGCCGGGACGGTTTAGTTCTTCGAGCTGAATAAAGACGTTTTCACTGCCGGGGAGCAGGAGGCGTCGAGACAGGAAATACTGGCCGCTGGTGCCGTCCGGGGCAATCACATCCCGCTGAAAGCCTTCAACATCATTGGCATACAGGGCACTGACCTGAAGGTTGCCAATGTTGTAGTTGGCTTTGAAGCCGTGCAGGTTGCGCTGGGTCGCGGTAAATTCCTGGGAGGGGGTCGCAAATTCTTCTGCGGTGCTGTAGTCCCCCCACATGAAGTAGTCCGTCCCGGCTTTGGGGACGGGGGAGTTCCGCTCTAGCCGCACATAGAGGCGATCGCGGGAGGGTGTGACTTTGGTAATCGTGGAGCTGTCGCCGTAGACCGGGTAGGGCTGCTCGGAAAACTGAGTGTCGCCAAACAAGCGATCGCGGCGATCGCCATCCCGATTCAGCGGGCGATCGCTGTTAAAGGCTCCGGTAAACAGCCAGTCCCCGATCCGTCCGGTTGTAAATAAGGCGGCGCGCGCATCAATGACCGTATCGTTATTGCGATCATTGGGCAGAAAATCCCGGAAGCTGCTGTAGAAATCGCTGCCTCTGCCGCCAATCCGCACATCAATGACCCCAGTGGCAATCGATGGCCGCAGGCTGGTTTCAAAGATGATTTGGGTGTAGGCCTCCAGGCTAGCCACCTGCGCCTTAATTTGTACCGTTTTGGCGTTCAGCCCTGATTGCAGCTGTGCCGTAAAGGCACCCTGCTTCGCCTGCACCTGAAAGCCATCCCGCTGCGGGTCAGCATCTGCACCAACAAATTCTCCAGCACTTGCGGAGAGGGTGACCACGGCATCTCGGTTAGAGCGGTTGCCTTGAGCATCCAAAAGCTGACCCTCAACGGTCGCAATTGCACGACCATCGGCGGGAATCCGCGACTCGACCGTCGAAAGCTTGAGGGTTTTGGCAATCCCGCGCACCATCACCTTAACCGTGGCGATTTCATCCGTTCCCTGAAGCTGAGCGGTCAGCGTATTTTCGCCATCCTTAAGGGCCACACCGTACCAGGTTTGCGTCGTGATGCCCGTTGCCGCCGCCTCTTCAGTCCGACCAATCAAATCGTCACTGACCAATAGGCCATTCGCTTTCAACAGGATGGGTTTCCCGGTGGGGAACTGAAGGGTGACCGTTGCGGCAGTGATATCCAGGACTGCATCTGGAGTCGGTGTCACAAACTGTACCTGAGTTAATGAAAGAGGGGCTGCCGTGGGTGCAGCCGTTTCAGCTGGCTCAGCCGATTCGACTGGTTCAACTGGCTCAGCCTCTGGGGTGGATGGAGGGACGTCTGGGGAGAGGGGCGGGGCTAAGTCTCCGTCAGCCGCTGGAACCTCTGAGGGAGCTGGGTCTGTCAACGGGGATGTAACCGAAGATAATTCAGCCTCTGCTGCGGATCCTGAGCCTGTCTCAGCTCGTACGGCGAGGGTGCCTGTTAATAGGGCGATCGCCACTTCCGCGACCAACCCCATCAAAACTAACGATGAAACTTTTAACGAACCTGGGCGCTTCATTCTTTTGGCCCTCCTTCAAAGGTGGGAGTGACCGCAAAATTCATGCGCACCATGCCGCCTGGGGCTAGGTTGACCAAGCGCGACTGACTGTTGCGCTCTTCGACATAGAGATTTGGGGCCAGTGTGTAACCCGGTAGACTCGATAAATCCAGGACGCCGGTGTGGCGACCGGGCAGCACATTGACCACCGAAAATAGGCCATTGGGGTCGGTCACGATGCGGTTGCCGTCTTGCAAGAAAATCACGGCATTGGGCACACCGGGCTCTCCGGGCTGCTGTTCGCCGTCGAAATTCTTATCCACAAAGACGCGACCGATAATGGTGCCAGCGTCGGACAAGATACCCGCCTGCACCCGCAAGCGATGCAGGGCTGGCCCATCCTGAATAGGAAGCAAGTTATCAGCCCGCTGCCCCGCAATGCTGGCGCGATTTTCGCCATTCCCGCGCAGCGCATCAGGGGTTAAGGTGGCGGCGTAGGCAATATTTAAGGAAGATCCCTCATTTTTAGGGGGTAGGGTGAGGTCGCTGAGCTGAATGTTGACCGTGCGCCCGCTGGTGGTGGTCGTCGTCGGAATAACGGTACCGCCAAATTCAGCGCGAATGGAGGCTGGATTGAGGTTAAAGCCCAGGGGCAGGGTATCGGTGATGACCAGGTTGTTAACGGCAGCACTGGCAAGGTTCGAGATCGCCAGGCGGTAGATGACGGTATCTCCGGGCTGAGCAGCGGCTCGATCAGCACTTTTGATGATTTTGATATCGCTTGACTGACAAATGCTGGTGCCCAGCTGCAGCAGCCGGAGATCTAAGCCAATGCGGTCGGCATCGGCAATATCCAAGAAGCCGTCAATCGAAGTGCGCCCGTCCAGGGTATTAATGGGGCGACCATCCAGAGAACTGGCTCGGTACGCCACAATGTTGCCAGTTCGTTGCCCAATGACAATCTTGATGCGGCGGGGTGCATAGATCGTACTGGTCGGGGGCTGGATCACCAACAGGTAGGCTCGGCCAAAATTTAACTGGCCACGGGTCTCATCAAAAAGAAAGCTATAGGTCCCTTCTTCACCATTGCTCAGGAAGTAAGGGTTGACGTTGTTGACGTTGGGCGCCTTCCCGAGCGGGATATCATTGTTGGGATTATCGGGGACTTCAGTGAGGGTGAGGGCAGTGAGTCCCCCCAGCTCGGTCTCCGTTGGATCCGCTGGATCCGGGTCGTACATACCCACCGAAAACCCGGTGTAGTCTGGCAATATTTCCCCGGCGCAGCCCGTGACTTGTCCGAAGGGGTCGACCAGCGGATTGGCCTGCACGGCATTGGTCTTACTTTGAATCGGCTGTGCAGAACCCGGCATCTTAAAGCTATAGCCAGCGCTGTTGAAAATCGCGGACTGCACATTCGTTTGGGCCATGCTAGGCAGGGCCGCAGCGAGTTCTGTGCCAGCCACTGTTGCGATCGCCAGGAATGAAATCCAGCTCGATTGCCGCTTACGGGTTTGCTGTTGATCAGTCGTCATTAGGTTCAAGGGTCATTAATGCCAAGGGCAGCCGCGCAGCAGAAACTGGGACGCTGCTATCGGTGCAACTGCACAGCGTGCCAACTCTAGAGATTTCTACCCGCCGCCAAGGGTGAGGGTAGGGTTAAAACTTGCTCCGGGAAATACCGCAATTCCCCGAATCGCAGGGTACTAGCGTGCGCCAGTACCCTGCGGAGATGCTTTAGCGAACCGCCACTTGGAACGTTGCGATCGCCTGAGCTTTGGGTGCAACAGGCTCGGTAAACGTCCAGCGCACATTGCTGTAGGACGTAATCGGCGCGGGCTTGGTCTCAACGGTCCCATCGGGGAGGGTTACGGTGATGGTGGGTTGAGTCGAGAAGGTTTTGCCGTTGTCGATGCTAAAGAGAATGTCGGCCTTGGCACCCTTGGCCACTGCCGAGTTCGCCACGTAGGTGAGTCCTTGCGCGATCGGCTGCTCAACGGTCAGGTTCTTGGCAGGGCGATCGCCTTGGTTCGCACCCGTTACCGTGTAGCGCACCACATCACCCGCACCCACTTCGGCACCGTTGGCTAGGGCTTGCCAGTCAACTTTTACATTGCCCTCAGCATCGGTCTGCGTCACCTTTTTGTCAGCCACTAAGTTGAGCTTGACGGTGGGACGGTTCATCACATCATTGATAGCAGTTTTGCCCGCTTCAACCGCCTGGGCCAGGATGGGAGCATTGCCACCAAAGGGGATGAGGGTCAGTGCTGCCGCAACCCCTAAGCTCATCAAACCAATACGCTTGTTCATGAAAATTACCTCAGTTGTAGTCACACAGAATTCAAAAAGTCGTCCACTCAGCAGTGCCTCAGCGCCCCTAGGGCAAAGAAAACTTAATCTTTGCCCTAGGGTGAGTCATTACTGCTTGATTTCGCGCTCGAAGGTCATCTGGCCAGAACCACCGGGCGCCACATCTCCCACGTCAACGGTGTAGACTTCAATGTCGTTGGTTACTGTGCCGTTGGTGGTTTTGGTGAGCGTCACGGTGCTGCCCCCTGGGGCAACCAGCGAGCCATTGCCGCTGGTGACGGGCGCTGCACGATCAACCGTCGTTTGGAACCAGGTGTTGGTGCCATCATCACCATCTTCTACAATGGTGAGCTCATTGGCCGACAGATATTTGTTATCTGCGGGGTCTGACGCACTCCCCACCGAGATATTTTCATAGCGAATCCGGTACTCAATAATGCGTCCGGGTTGTGCTTCCTGACCCAACACAACTTCATCCGTGGTGAAGTTGGAAATCGTAGCCAGTGGGCTACCATCCGCCTCCAGAATTCGGGCGTCTTTCAGGAGTCTGACATAGCCTGTGTAGTAGCGATCGATGGTTTGGTTGCTGGGCTCGTTAGCATCTAGAACACCATCGCTGTCGCCATCCACAAAGGCATTGATCACCACCGGGTAGCCCGTGAGCTGAGCACCGCTGGGTAGGTTGACCGTGACGGTATAGTCTTGAGAACCGCCAGCTGGGACGCTGACGCTTGGCGCTGAGCCTGATGTCGTGAATGATCCACCCGAATAGGTGTAGGTCACAGCAGGCAGCGAACCTGCCCCATCGGGGTCAATGGTAACCGTGCTGCCATCGGGCAGTGCGGCTTCGTTCGGGCCAAAGCTGGCAGGTAAGGTCGGAATCAACGAGATGGTTTGGCTGGCTGCACTCACATTTTTAACGGTATTCTCAAACACCACATCGGGGGTTTGGGCATCGGTTAAAGCCGTGGCTGGATCAAGCCCTGGTGGCAGAACAATCGACTGGTTGGTGTAGTCCTTGTTCTTGTCAGGGTCGGGGTTGGGGCCTGCGGCTTCAGGTGCGCCATCTGGGCCAGTGAAGGGAGCAGAGGCGATGGTATAAACCGTTGTTTCACCACCCAGGTCACCCGAGGCTGGATCTGTACCGGTGTTGGCTGTTGCGGCAGTGGGGTCAGTACCGGTGCCGGGGTCAATCCCATCTTTCGTGGGGTCGGCAACGCCGCTGTTAATGCCCCCAGATTCATCGGTGATCCCATCTGGGTTAGCACCCACGAGTTTGTTGTTGGAGTCTTGGTCACCCGATTCGTCGTAAACAATCTGAGTGGCGGTGTTGGCAGCCGGGGTGCCGGGTTGCGATTGACCAAAGACCTGAGCGATGTTGGCAATCTGTCCCCCCGTGAAGCTGGCTAAGGTCTTCACCTTAAAGGTGAAGCCATTCAACGTGGTGCCCTTGGCAATCGGGCCATCGCCACTGGGTGCTGCATCGGTGTTGTAGATGAAACCAACGCGAGTGATGCCACTGGCCGGACGAACCGTGACCCAGTCTGCGTCTAAGGCAGTGGTGGTAAGCGGATCGGTGGTGTAAACAATCTGCCAGTCGGAGTTAGAGCCCACTGAAATATCACCCGTTGCGCCCAGCTCTGTTCCGGCTGGAATCGCGTCAGAAATCAGCACCCGATTGACGGTTGCGGTATCAACTGTGATGGCCGTGCCGTAGAGATCGGAAGGTGCTAATTCTGGCGAAGGCGAAGGGCTGGGGTTTTCAACCCTGAGGGCCAGGTTATAGGTGAGTTCGTCGTCGGCTAGGTTGTTGGGGGTGCTGTTATTGTCGTAGCCGCCATTGGCCTTCAAGACTGAAGCAAAGGCTTGGAAGCGCGCAGAAACCGTAATTTCTGCACTGGTATCCATGGCCTCCCGGGTATCGACGGGAGTACCGGGATATTCTCCAGTGACGCTATCGGGGTTATCAACGGTGTAGACATCTTTCGTGCCATTCACTCGTACCAGGTTGTCTCTATCAACGGGATCGGTTTCACCCAAGGAGACCTCAAGGGTGCTGGCGGTCGTGGCGCTACCCAAAACTTCGATGGGCACTCGCACCACCACGGTGCTGCCAACCGGAATGGAACCGCCAGCGCCTGCACCCGTGAACGTGAAGCTAGAGGCATCCCCTGTTGCAGCACCCCCTGAGGGCACGGCAATACCCGTGGTACCGTTTTGAGCCGCCCCATTGACGCTCATGACGGTCAAAGGCCCATCAATTCTGAAATCAGCGGTGTTGGAGAGGGTAGCTGTGTCTGGAATGAAGAACTGAGTCGGGTCAAATCCAGCGTTGGTAATCGTGAAGTCTACGTATAGCTTTTCACCTGGCTTGGGTGCCGTGTTGCTGGGCGCAGCCGCATCAATGGTAATACCTGCAACTTCGCGAACCCGAATCGTCACGGTATTGGAGGTGGCGTTATAGTCTGGGCCACCAGGAGTACCGTCGTTGTAGGTGGCGGTGGCTCGGTTGACAATATCAATCCCCCCAGTATTTGCCATGACTGGCGCGATGAACTGGAGCGTACCGCCAGTAACCAAGGCGGCAATCACGAGTGAACGGGATAATGGATTTTGTTGATTGTGTTTTAGGCGAGACATTGAAGGTAGATTCCCCGTAGGCGAAAAGGTGTCAGGACGCGATAGGTCAAAGTGAAAGCCTCAGAACAATTTGCAGGATGGGAAGGCAGCACAAATTGAGGCCAAGCTCTAGCCCTTCCCCCGCAACCAGCGGCGAGGAGAGCGTCAAGTTTGGCTCATGAGTGACTCACTCAAATCCGCATGCCGTCGAAACTCGCAAGAAATAATGCAATGGTCGATTAGCCAACCCAAAAGCATCATTAATGTTTAGAGTTCAAGGAATGACAGCACTCCATGGCGAGAAACTGTACACATGAGGCTTATTGCATGGATATCCTTAGTGTGCCCAACTCATACCGCGATCGCCCTCCGTGAAGCCACGGAAAAACGGTAGTGAACAATACGATTCAGCTTGAATTCCTGTCGTCAATCTGGTCGGTCTTTGAGTTGATGCTGCTGCTTCTGTCTAGCGTTGAAGCCCCAGAAACGGCAGATTCAGCGAAATCCATCAACGCACCCTACCCGATACAATTGGAGGGCTGCAGTTTATGAGCGTTTCCGAATGTCTCCTTGGCCTGGATTAGTGACGGTATTTGCCCTGGCACTCTACTTTGTGCTGAGTATCAATGTGGGTCGAGCCCGAGCGAAATACAGCATTCCCGTCCCCCAAATGACCGGAAACCCTGACTTTGAGCGAGTGGTGCGGGTTCACTACAATACGCTGGAGCAGCTGG
>CAZXWR010000010.1:0-30212 GCA_964644325.1 uncultured bacterium | reverse complement strand
TCTCCCACTTTGGGAGAGGGCTGGGGTGAGGGCGAAACAATCTTGTAATGACCGATCTTATTTAATTCACGATCCTTAGCGTGTGGGGATAACCTTGGCGCTATGGACTAAGGCGCTTGCTGCTAATCAGACGGAAAACATTCAAGCAACAATCCTAGAGAATTGTGGGGTAAGGCCATCCAGCACAAACGCTTCTTAAGACATTGCCAAGCCTGCTCTATGGGATTGCACTCCGGGCAATGAGTCAATTCAAACAACAGGCCGAGATTATCCGGCACCTGTCGTCATTTGGCTTTGTGCCATCCGGCCTGGTTTTTTTATATCAAAAAAAATTAGTTTGACTGAGTATTCCTACTCATGTGAAATCACGGTAAATTGCGTCCTAAGAAGTCAGCTTTGGCCAGGGGAAGACGGCTCTGTGCAAGTTTATGAGAATGATCCCCACGATTGGCCGAACTTGGGCATCTATCGTCTCCTGTGTGTGTTAACAATGATGTCGAAGTATTCATTTTCTGAGAGGGCATCTATATACTAAGAAAAATTGATTCAAAAGTTTATCGCAGCACAACAGCTGCACCAGCTATCAAAAACAGAAGTTCACTCACTCACACTTGGCGGGAGGATTTAAGATGACGCTGATTCAAGCTCAACAATTACCAAAACACCAACTTATTATGTTGACCAAAAGCTTTTTGGTTTGGACTTTTGCCTTGACCGTATGCTGGTTGGTGGTTGGTTTCCCACTAATCTTCTTGATTTTGACGGTTGGCTCGCTTTTCGCGGTTGCACTTCAGTCCGTATTGCCGATGAGTGCGGTGTTTGTGGTGGCCGGCACGATCTTGAGTATCAATGTTCTGGTGATTTTGTGTAGTGCAGCGATCTTAACGCTCAAAGGCATTCATCCCCATGAAGTGCGTTGGCTGCGTTGGTTGAATGGTCAGGCTGAACCGCTACATAGCTCGGTCTATGCGTCTTGCCCATTAACCTGCGATCGCGTGGTGATGTAAGGTACGCGCTGCTACGGTCAGCGAATGCTGAGCAGGTTGCGTTCATAATCGGCTTCTCAGGGTCAACCACAATAACGCTTGAGATAAGTTCAACCCGGTATTCTGCCGGGTTTTTTTATGACAAACTAGAGTGCGGTTCTGCGTCACTGTTAACGTTTTTCTGCACTTTTAAAGGGTAGCCATGCCAAAGACTCCAATTCATCTCTGTATTGTGTTAGGAACCCGTCCTGAGGCGATCAAGCTAGCGCCTGTGATCCAAGCTTTCCAGGCTGAGGATGCCTTTCGTGTAGACGTTGTTTTGACGGGGCAACATCAAGAGATGGTGGCGCAGGTGATGCAGTTTTTCCAGATCTCTGCCAGTCATGATTTAGCCATCATGCAGCACGGGCAAACCCTGACTCAAATTACCTGTCGCAGCCTTACTGGGTTAGAAGCCTTTTTGGGGGAACATTCTCCTGACTTCGTGATTGTGCAAGGGGATACGACCACTGCGTTTGCCGCAGCCCTGGCCGCCTTCTATCACAAGATACCGGTGGGTCATGTTGAAGCCGGGTTAAGAACAGATGATATTTTCAATCCCTATCCCGAAGAAGCCAATCGACGCTTAATCTCTCAGATCGCACAGCTTCATTTTGCACCAACCCAAGTCTCTGTTGAAAATTTGGAGAGGTCTGGGATTTGTCAGGGCATTCATTTAACGGGTAATACGGTGATTGATGCCCTGCTCAAAGTAGCGGCTTCCCAGCCGGACTGCCCCATTCCTGGGTTGAACTGGAGTCAATACCGAACGATCTTATCAACGGTGCATCGCCGGGAAAACTGGGGGGCTCCGCTCCAGGAGATTGGCCAAGGCTTTTTAGATATTCTGGATAAGTTCCCTGATACGGCCTTAGTGCTGCCGCTGCATCGTAACCCAACGGTGAGAGAACCCCTCAAGGCGCTTCTCGGCGATCATCCACGCGCTTTTTTATGTGAGCCCCTCGACTACACGGAACTTGTGGGTGCCATCCAGCGCTGTTATTTCCTGATGACGGACTCGGGTGGGCTTCAAGAAGAAGCACCGGGATTGGGTAAACCGGTGCTCGTGCTGCGGGAAACGACTGAACGACCCGAAGCCGTACAGGCAGGCACCGCGCAGCTGATTGGCACCCGGTCTGAAGATATGCTGGCGAAAGCGTCTGAATTGTTCACCCAGCCCGATTGCTATCGCCAAATGTCGCTGGCGGTCAATCCGTTCGGTGATGGTCATGCCTCAGAGCGCATCGTTAAACTGGTGCAGCAGTTCTTCGAGGCTTGATTGTTCCTGGGGTGATGATGGAATAAGGATGATCGTTACTTTAGAGACCTTTGCCAAACACATCCGCTTCTTGACCTTTCCACCACTCGCCGAGGCCCATGAGGGCTTCGTGTAGTTCGGACAGCTCTTGGTAATATTCAGACTCGGTCAGGGTGTCGCGCCGTTCATGAAGTTTTTTGAGCTGGAGTTGGATCAGTAACCACGGTTTCGAGATGCCATCAATTTCTTCAATGTAGCGGGCGAGCTGTTCACTATCCATGGATTTTGGGTTCAAGAGAGGGCGAGAAAATTAATGACCTACGATCATCGTGCTCAATGCTTGGCATGATCACGACTTGGCATAACATATTTTAGGTGGGTATTAGGGGGGTGGTTTTGGCGGGTGGGCCATGAGTGTTGTGAGGGTGGCATCCATTACGTCTGTTGTTTGCCCAAATACAGTATAGGCAAGGGCTTCTCGATAGATGCGTTGGGCAGGGTGGGCCATATCAAGGGCGGCTCCGCGCGCTAGAGTAACGCAGGCTAGGGCAGTTTGCTGGGCGAGGAGGATTGACCTTGCTCTCAGCGACAGGCGATCGCGGTACGTCATGCAGCCAGTTTCTTCAGCAGTGTAGATTTGCTGCTGGAGTTGGGCCAGCTGCTGGTGGAATGTGGCTTGGACGGCTTGCGATATATCCGTTGCAGGTGCTAAAGCCATGACATCTAGGGCAGCTTGCGTGCAGCCTAAGGCAAAAAAAGCATGGTGCAGAACATTGGCCTGATCTCTGCGGTGGAGCCAATCGGTGGGATAGAGCTGGACGACATCTGCCTGGGGTACAAACCATTGCTCTAGGGTCGCTGTTACGGTCAGGGTGGATGCCATGGCTGCCAACTGGAGCGGGTCACTCAGCTGGAGGTGCCCCCCGTGGGGTGAGTGAGCTGTCTGGAAAGGAATGAGCGCCATTAAGACCTGCTGGTCGGGGGTGATGGCTCCAGCGATAAATGAATCAAAAAAGCGCCATCCGGTAATCCAGGGAACTTTCCCTTGCAGACGGTAGCCATCGGTGACGGGAATTGCCGTCACGAGTGGTGGGCCTGGGCGACGGAGCTGGGAAAACCCAACGCCGAGTAGGGTTTCCCCGGTTGCGAGCTGGGGCAGGTAGCGTTCCTTGAGGGGGGCGTTGGCACTACTGGTGATGAGCGCGGCTGCACTTTGATGTTGGGTTTGCAGAAAGGCGAGTGCGCCAGAGTAGCGACTGATGCATTCTTGAAACTTCAGGTAGGTGAGGCGATCAAGGGGTTGATTTTGAAATTGTATATCTTGTGCGGGATGCTGGACGCGCAGGGCTAGCCAACCCTGCTGGGCTAGCTGAGTCAGGGCTGTTTTCAGGGCGACCGGGTCAGTGTCAATTTCACAGGCGTGGGGTGCAATTTCAGCCTGCAGTAGGGCTGCAACAGCCTGCAAGAAATCAGACTGGGGGAGGGCCACAGATTCAGAGTTGATTGGGGTCCGCATCATTAATCGGTGCGAGAAAGCCGCTGAACTGCTTCCCCAGCAAACGCCTGGTGGGCTTTTGCTAAGACCCCAGGAATGCTATCCGCAAAGGGGCTCTGCTTTAGGGCTTGGCGGAAATCGCTGCGATGGATCACTTCAGGCTGAAGCGGTTTCCCTGGAAACCAGTGGCCACCATTGCCCAGCAGGTTGTAGCGCATTTTGGCGTAGTCCGTGAGGCCGAAGGCCGTTGCCAAATTCCAGAGCCAGAGAATGACCGGAATATTGATATGGTCGGGGGTTTCTTGATAGTTGGGCAATCCTATTGACCAGTGACTGTACCACTCTTGGCCTAGGACTGCGATCGCCCGTTGTTCCAGGCGCTGCAAGATGGGCGGCAGCACCGTGTCAGCCTGATCGAGATAACGGAGGGTCTGGAGATGCTCGGCGAAATCGGTGGGTCGCGCGGCACCGATACTCAGGGTATGGACTTGGGGATGACTCAGGCAAAAGAGATCGTTGAACACCATCGGGCTTAGGGGCTGGCAAAGCTCTACCAGAGGTTGGGGCGGTTCGTACAGCATGCCGCCTTTGTTAGAGGGGCTAATAATAAAGACCCCCATGTCATGTTTTTGGGCCTCTAGGATGGCGGGCCAGTTATTTTGGTTGATGTAGTACCAGTGCAGATTCACGTAGTCGAAGGCATCGGTGGCGATCGCCTGTTGAATGATCTCCGTGGGGGCGTGGGTGGAGAAGCCAATGTGGCGTATTTTACCCTGCTGCTGAAGCGCTTGGGCCACGGCTAAACAGCCGCCCGGTCGGATCGTGTAGTCCAGCAACGTTTCCGTATTAATGCCGTGGATGCCGAACAAATCCACGTAGTCTAGGTTGAGCGCCGCTAGAGACTCATGAAAGGTTTCACGGAAAGCGACTGGGTCTTCTACTGGCGCGACCTTGGTCTGCACAATCAGGCGATCGCGGGGGAATCGGGGCAGAATTTGGCCCAGCTGGCGCTCGGAAGACCCATAGCCCCTGGCAGTTTCAATATGGTTAATTCCCAGCTCAATGGCCTGCTGAATTGTAGCTTCTAGATTTTGCTGGTTACCAGAGGGCACATCGGCGAGGGGCACATCCTGCCACTTGAACTGGTAGCGCATCCCGCCACAGGAAAAGACAGGCATTTGCAGTTCTGTGCGGCCAAATCGTCGATACTGCATCATGTATAGCAGGGGTAAGCGCTAAACAGTCGGCTCTGCTGGGCAAAACCGACTGTTCAAGTCAAGACACTCCCATTGTAGTCAGAGCAGCTAAATCGCGCTGGGGTGAGCTAAGCTCAGACGTTTCTCGGGCTTAAAGTTCGCGGATGATCGGCTGCCCGTCCTGGATTTCACCCACCAGCACCAGGTCTGTCAATCCAACAAATAAACCATTCTCTAGAACACCCGGAATGTTATTGATGGTTTTTTCCAGGGCGGCGGGGTCTTGAATGGCTGTAAAGGTCACATCCAAGACCATGTTGCCCTGGTCGGTAATCACCGGGCCATCTTTTTTGACCCCCATGCGCAGTTCCGGCTTGCCCCCCAGAGCTTCCAGTGCCCGAGTCACGGGCGTTACGGCCATCGGCAAAACTTCAACGGGGAGCGGAAAAGTAGACCCCAGCATGTCAACCAGTTTGGACTGGTCAACGACAACAATGAACTGCTGGGCCAGGGAATCAACGACTTTCTCGCGGGTATGAGCGGCCCCGCCTCCTTTGATGAGATTTTTCTGGGGGTCAACTTCGTCAGCGCCATCAATGGCAATGTCTATTTGGTTAACTTCGTCGAGGGTGGTGAGGGGAATCCCGTATTGCTTGGCGAGCACTGAGGCTTGAAAGGAGGTAGGAATGCCCTGAATGTTCTGGAGGCTCCCGGACTTTAGGCGATCGCCCAAGTGTTGAATGGCAAAGGCAGTGGTTGAGCCTGTTCCGAGACCGACAATCGAACCGGACTGCACCCGATCGGCTGCGGCTTTCCCCACATTTTGCTTCATGACCTTAATGGCGTCTGCTCCAGTGCTCATGCAATACCTCTTTTCCGTTGGGTTTCTCGTTTCTAAGAATGCCGCAAAGTGGTGCGACTGCCTAGAGGCTCCGACTCCGGTTTCCAACAATAGACCCATGCACCCAGAAGACCTAAGCACTCAGAAGACCCAAGCACCCAGTCCAGCTCGAACCCGGATGACCGCCCTCAGGGAAGGGTTCAATTATTCTTCAATTCGGCAGGATCCGCGAGCCACTTCAGGGTTTGAACCGTTAACACTTGCGGGGGGGTGGCATCGGGAGGATAGATAAAATCCACCTGCACCAGTCTTGAGCTTTTAGGGCACATTTGCAGCTCGGCCAGGGGCTGGCCCTGCTGCCCTTGAAACTGCACCAGATGGACATAGCGCGTGCGGGGCACTCCCTCATCGTCTGTATGGCGCACGCGCACCGTCCCCCGGAAAAAGACCCGTTCCGGCGGACTAGACTTAAACGAAAGACCCTTTGCAGCTTCATCAGATTTGAGCGGCGTTTGCAGCGCCACTGATACAAACTGACAGGCATCCGTTGGGTTGTAGAGCGGGAGGGTGAGGCTGTACTGCACACCGTAGTTGCCGTGGGCAGCATAGGCGGTATCGGCGTAGCGAGTGGTCAGAGGGGCGGTTTGAATTTGGCCGGTGCCAAAGGTGCCCCGATCTAGTGCACTCAGCGGGTAGGAAAATGCCTGTCCCTGTTTCGGAATGGTGAGCTGGTAGGGTGCATCCTGGGTATCGGTCAGCATGGCCTGCCACATAGAGCCTTTCGCCACTCCAGCCACCCGGCTGTAGATAAGGTTGCCCGAGGCACCAGGGGGGGTCGGCGTTTTGTCGCGGGGGGTAGCAAAGGTACCTTCTTGCAAAATGCGTTCCCAGTCCTGTAGGGTGGGGGGCTGTTCGGCACCCGTGTCATCCAGCTTGGCAAACAGAGCCAAGCTGGCCGCATAAACTCGACCGTTGCTGCGCAGACGGGCCAGGGTCGAACGACCATTGATCGGCGGGTCTAGGGTTTTGACCGGGATGGGTACATTCAACAGCATCCGACTTTCCCCAGGCGGCAGGGTAATTTGGGCCGGCCAACCTGATTGACGCTGCCCGCGTAACACAGTATCAGTGGCGCGACCGCCTGGGCCTGCATACACCTGACCCGTCGGATTTTCGACCAGAGGAGGCAGTTTGATGAAGGGAGCATCGGGTTGACTCAGATAGCTAGCTGCTTGCAGGACATCAACGGTGACTGGGGAGGCACCCGGATTCTGGAGCAAAATTCCCAGGTAAAGGGTTCTGAGGTCGTCAGGGGTTGTTGCCTTGGCAATGTGGTGGGCAAAAACATCAAAGCGTCCCTGAAAGCCGAAATTTTGATGGGCTTCCGGCACCTTTTTGCCGGATTTGGGAAAAGTGGATAGCAGAATCCCTTCCGTTTGCACGACTTCTGGACTGTTGCTATTGAAGACGGGGACGGTGTTGAGTTGCCCAGGCAGAGGCCGGACTTCCTGGGGCAGCACAATTGTTTCTGGTGTCTCTGTCGGGGGAGCAGTAGGCAAGGACTGGGCCAGAAGCAAAGCGCCAACAAGGGGAAACATATGCAAAATGATGTCGGTAGAACGAAGGTATTATCACCTCCTGCACAGAGACCTGTCACGCTTTTACTCAGATCTCTGAAACATTAGGAGAATGGAGACCTTCGTTTAATGTCCTGTAGAATTTAAGAGCGGCTGTATCTCAACGCCACATTCCCAAATCCATAACGATGTTCCCTGCTCAACTTCGATTTGAGGCCATGGAGCGCAATTTTGCCCAACCAGAGGGAGCATTCAGTTTTCACTACTGCACAATACTGCCTTCGGTGGGCGCAATGGAAAGCTCTTGTGGGATGGTGTAAACCTGGCCTGTTGAAGTGAAGACCCAGGCGTCCTCTGTGTAGGAGGTCATGGAGACAGGCAGCGAGGTGTAGGAATTCCCCAAGTACCCAACGCAGCCAATCATGAGAGAGTAAGCAGCGACTAGTCCTGCCGCTGCCAGTGCCACGAGGGTGCCAGCAAACATTAAGGAAAATTCGCGCTGCTCAAAGGCCCTGCGCATGAGGCGCAGTGACCAGTAGGTCAAAATCGATATCGTCAGCAGTAGGATGATCATAACTTTATATATTGTAACAAAGTTAAAATCGATCGACCCCTATTGATTAAGATCTTTGTCAAAATTTCATATTTCAGGCAGTCGCCCTTACTCAACTGCCCTGACGGTCACCCCACTGCTGTGCAGATGAGACTTGATTTGGGGAATCGTCAGCTGCCCGTAGTGCAGCAGTGATGCTAAGAGTGCAGCTTCCGCGCCGCCTTCTGTGAGGGCTTCCTGAATGTGGTCACAGGTGCCGGCTCCGCCAGAGGCAATCACCGGAATTTCCACCTGTTGGGCAATGGTGCGCGTTAGCTCTAGGTCATAGCCTGCCTGGGTGCCATCGGCGTCCATGCTGGTCACCAGCAGTTCCCCTGCCCCGCGCAGTTCCATCTCTTTGGCCCAGGCGATCGCATCAAGTCCGGTGTTTTCCCGACCGCCGCGCACAAATACATCCCACCCCGGACGGTTCGGATCAGTCCGACGACGAGCATCAATGGCAACCACAATGCACTGCTGCCCAAAGCGATCGCTGGCTTGGTTCACAAAGTCTGGGTTCCGTACCGCAGATGAATTGATACTCACCTTATCAGCGCCCGCCCGTAATAATTCTTTGATGGTTTCTAAGGATTGGATCCCACCGCCTACGGTCAGGGGAATGAAGACTTGTTCAGCGGTACGGTAGACCACATCGAAGATGATGCCGCGATCTTCGTGAGTGGCGGTGATGTCGAGAAACACGAGTTCATCGGCGCCAGCCTGGTTATAGACCTGGGCCAGCTCGACCGGATCCCCTGCATCCCGCAGATTTACAAAATTGACCCCCTTTACAACCCGACCCGCTTTGACATCTAGACAGGGCAAAATTCGCTTGGCGAGCATGGAGAACCTCAGATCGGTCACAAAGGATAATACATTGACCTGTCTTATCCTAGGCAATATTCATAATGCGGCTCAACCAGACCCAAAAAAAGCAGGTGCGGATGACACCTGCCTTGAACATGAATCGGATGTTTCAGTGAAAGAAACGTTAGAACTTAAAGGTGGTGCGAATCACAGGCACGATCACGGTGTCATCGACACCCGCTAAGTTCTGATTTTCCGCATTCAGAATCACAATGACGCCAGGAGTAATGGCAATAAAGTCATTGACCTTAAATTTGTATCCAGCCTCAATGTGGAAATTCGGATCGCCTGATTCATCAGGCTGACCATTATTCGCGCTGATGATGTAAGGTTGTTGACCGCCTAGGATATAGCCCACGTTGCCCTCTCGGAATAGATCAGGGAACTGGGCTGAAACTGCCCAGTTCAGCAGGTTGGCTGTATCGGATGAGAAGTTTTGATTTCGGGCAAGCGTATACCCGACCCAACCTGAAAGGTTGATGAAACTGGCAGGTTGCGTGGTGAACTGAAAACCAAAGTGGTCTTGCTCAGTATTGATGTTGCCAAACGGACGACGCGCTAATTCACTGGCCGTGCTGCTGGTAACGTTCACATTGCCTGATTCATCAAAGCTCCGAACGTAGGTTAAGCCAATTTCAGTTTTATCGATAGGGCTAAAGCCAACCTGCGCCAGAATAGCGTAGCTGCCGTTGATTAAACCACCAGGAGCAATGGAGTTTTCAGGTTGATCACCCAAGTAACCAACTTCAATCTTGACATTATCGGTGACGTCATAGCCGAGGGTGACCCCAGCACCGCCACTACCCTGGCGGAAAATTGGGTTGAAACGACCAAATCGAGACAGGGCGCCGCTACCACTGCTATCTAAGTAGGGGTTAAACGTATTGACGTTATCCTGGAATTCACCAGCGTTGGCATCAATTTTAACTTTCAGGCGCTCAGTCGGTTTGAACTGATAGTTCAATTCATCAAGCGCAAAGACATTACCATCCGCACCGTCAAACCCAAGCCGAGCCATTCGGGTTCCGGTCGCATCATTCAGTTCAGCCGTGTTAGAGGCTTCTAGGCGTGTCCGCAATCGATCGCTACCCGTGAAGCTGGTATCAAAGGTAAGCCGAACCCGATTGCCTGCAAAGACTCGATCGGTGCCATCGGCATCAAACTCATCTACTGCATAGGCGCCAGCAAAAATGACTTCACCACTGAGCTTAGTGGTGGTGGAAAATTGCTGGGCTTCCAGGGTGGCAGTGCGGGCTTCTAAGCCGTCAACCCGACCCTTCAGGGTGGCCAATTCAGCCTTGAATTCTTCTTGCAGTGCTTTGACGGTTTCAAGATCTTCTTTGGTGGCAAAGCGATCGCTGATCTGATCCAAGCAAGCATTCAGCGCGGCGGCAAGCTCATAGCGAGTAGCAGCACGATTGCCCCGGAATGTACCGTCCGGATAACCCGCGATACAGCCGTAGCGCTCAACCAAGGACTGAAGTGCTTGGAAAGCCCAGTCGGTGGGTTGTACATCCGAGAGTTGCGAGACAGAGGTGACCTGTCCCATAGCCTGAGAATTATCTTTAACGTCGCTGATCAAGCTATTGAGCGTGCCAGGAACTGGAGCCGACTGGGTGGCGTCCTCTGGCTCAAGGGCGATCGCAGACAGCGGGGTCGCTGCCAACAGACCCAAACAGATTGGCCCTAACAACTGAGAAAACCGAAAACGAAACATACAACAACTCCTCACAAAATATTGATGCATTGATACAGCCCCACAAAAAGCAGCCTGCGAGGGATGCCTAGGAATAGAGCACAAGGTACGTCATTTCAGCTAAAGTACCCTCCAAAAAAGGCCTAAACGATTAAGGAATAGCATTTCCTACCCTGGCAAGAAAACCAAGGCAAGGTTAAGGTCTCGGGGCGATTTCTAGACTGCTCTGGCGCGTCACCCTGCAATTGCAGGGTAATAGCATTCAATCTCTTGTTCCCCATCATTCAGACCCATCCCTGTAAGCCGACTTATTGGAAATGGCCTCAATAACACTGAAGCTTACACTAGATGCAACCTCTTCTCAATAAGAGGTGCGTTTGGGATATTTAATCAATGCCATTAACAAAACTGCGGCATCCCATGTTTGAGATTGAATAGGGCTTCTAAGTGGACAGCGAGGCTCCTTTGGGAGGTAGATTCAACTGTGCTGTCTAACCCCTAGTAGCGATTGAGTCTCAGTAATGGGTTAGCCATTTGCAGTATGAGACTGAGTCGGAAGGAGCCTGTAGTCCTGAGCCGATCCGCAAGATCGAGTCATATCTTTAGGGGGTGTAGCCCTCTGGGAATAGCGTAGAGGCATCAAAGTCAGCCCCCTCCAGGCAAATGTCCTTCAAATTAGCTTGGCGAAAACTTGTGCCAATCAGTAAAGCACCTCGTAAATCTGCGGCTTCCAGGTTGGCTTGTTCAAGGACGGCATAGCTGAGGTCAGCGCCCCGCAACTGGGCACTTTGTAAATTTGCACCCCGTAAATCTGCGTAGCTGAGATCAACGCCTCTCAGATTTGCATTCATGAGCTGGGCGCGTCGGAGTTCAGCAGCACTAAAGTTCCGCTGCCCAGCTTGATACTGAGTCAGGAGTTGAACGGTCGAAGATATCGGCGATTCAGCAGCAGATTCTGACATGGTGGATCCAGAGAAAAATAATGATTGCAGGTTTCAGGGTGTGGGATCAGACAATGACATTTCTGGGGAAGGTAGCGGTTGTTGAACAAACGCATATTCTTCGACAATTTCGTGGTTGAGCAGGTGGCGCTGAATAATCTGCTCAATGACAGGCTCTGTCGCTGAGTGATACCAAACCCCATCAGGGTACACCACTAAAATGGGGCCTTGGTGACACACCCGCAGACAGTTTGCTTTTGTCCGAAAAATACAGGTAGGCTGTTCTGCACTAACGCGATCGAGCTTTAGTTCTGCTAGCCGCTGTTTTAGATAAGTCCATGCGACGATGCTCACGTCTTTATCGCAGCATAGGGGGTGGGTCTGATCGGCACAAATTAAGAGGTGACGTTGAATAGACTCTAGCCCCAATACTTGAACACGCTGCCGCAGCGCTTCCTGTGAATCTGGCTCAACAAGTGGCTTCTCTACACACGGTGTATCATCAGCCTCTGGCTGTTCATGGGTGATTGCACCAGTAGAATCAGTCATGGTGGATCAGGACTAGTGGGCAGAACCGTTACCGTGGTAATCATCACTGTTGTAAAAACCATTCTTTGTGCCAAAAAATAGGCACAGCACCGTAAACACAGCCGATAGAACCACAATGACCAGTTTTACATCCATGGGTTTTATGAATAGACGTCACTATAAAATGATGAATTTACCCTCTAGGCTAGCGTAGACCAGCCTCGGCCTCTAATTCTTCAACATTTCTGTAGCATCTTATCGTTGACTGACTGCCTTGTGTCTAAGTCTAATCTTGCCATCCGTTCAGACTGGTTTCAGCGTTCTTCCTTGGCGGTGGCTCCCGATTTGATTGGCTGTACATTGGTGCGTCAATGGCCTTCAGAGGAGCAACGGCGCGGAGTAATCGTAGAAACAGAAGCCTATGCCCCGGACGATCCAGCCTGTCACGCCTATCGTCGTCAGACACCCCGCAATGCAGTCATGTTTGGCCCCGGTGGGAAAAGCTATGTGTACTTGATCTATGGCATGTACCACTGCTTCAATGTGGTGACCGATGGCGATCAGGTTCCCAGTGCTGTCTTGATTCGTGCTCTTGATCTAGACATGTTGCCGCTTCCCCATCCTAAGTTCTCTCCGAAGGCACAGCACCGAGCAGCTGCCGGCCCTGGCAAGCTTTGTCGCCTGTTCGAGATTGACCGAACCTTAAACGGGATTGATTTAGCTGAATCCCAACCGCTCTGGTTGGAGCATCGACAGCCTGAAATACAGATGTGGCTGAACCAGAGTCCTGAAGCTATTGTGCAAACCACCCGTATTGGTATTTCTCAGGGGGTAGAGTTACCCTGGCGCTGGTATTTATCTGATTCCCGAGCCGTTTCTAAGCGCTAAGTTCTGGCAGATGGATACACATCAAGGGGAGAGAATTGGCTGATCCTGGCCTGCGGAAGCTATGTTAATATAGTTGACCATGCTCCTGTAGCTCAGTTGGTAGAGCACATCACTCGTAATGATGGGGTCGCGTGTTCAAATCACGTCGGGAGCTTTAACTGAGACGCTAATAGGTGACGAGACTTTTGGCCGTTCAAAGCCCCTTTAAGGAGGGGCCTGTTGTTTATATTTTCAAAGGTCTGGACGCTTCAATCTTAGGAAGCGGCGCTAAGTTGAGGTTGGTGCTTGCAAGCTTACTGGAAGTTGAGGTGGCGCAAAAGCTGAGACAATTCGTGCATGACCCTGCTAGTTCCGGTGACCTTATTCCCCAATCTCGTACATGTATGGCTGGCATCATTGCCTAGCTCGGTGGATTTTTGTAAATTACCCTGGCAATGGTTGAGTGATGAGGAGCGCTGTCGCACAGAGCCGGGAGGTAGTGGGTTGGCAAACCCGCGATTTGCATTTTCCCGCTGTTTGTTGCGATCGCTTCTGGGGCTGTATACGGGGCAGCATCCCCAGCAGGTTTCGTTGACTTATGCGGCTGCAGGGAAACCACATCTGGGTGGTTCGTATGGTTCGCCTGAGGAACTACACTTTAATTTGTCTCATGCTCAGGATCAGGTGATATTCGCGTTTCGTCTCGGGGCCGCTGTGGGGATCGACATTGAACGGATGGATGTGAACCGTCCTTACCTGAAGCTGCTCCAGCGCATTTGTACAGCGTCAGAGTGGTCTACTTTAAGTACGCTGTCTGCCGACTTGCAGTGCCTGACGTTCTATCGCCTTTGGGCTAGAAAAGAAGCCTTGATTAAGTTGAAAGGCGATCGCCTGTTTCCGAATTTGCAGTCTCTGACCGTTCCCCTCACGCCCGAACCCATTGCCGAATTGGTATCCTGGCCCCCTGCTAGCGATACTTGGCTGGCCGATCTGGACGCACCCAGCTCCTATGTAGCGGCGATCGCCACGGATAGGATGCCCCAGAACATTGTTTATATCACCTGTGAGAGTGCTAAGTGGCTACAGCAACCGATTGACCCTAGCGCCGCCATTGAAAAAACCTGTACTCAATCCATAACCCCTGAAACAAACAGCGATTAAAAGAGGGCAAGTACAGGCTTGTTGTAAAAGAACCTGGATAGACCTAAGGTGCTAGGGCACTGCCCCGCAGCAAGCTGCCAATGGTTTTGGCAGTAATTTTCAATTGCGTGACCGGATTGGCAGGGACAACAGTCTTATACAAATAGCTGTCAAACGTCAGCCGCTGCACATCTATATCGGCACACATTTCGACGAAGGCCTCACGGGTTGCATCAGACCGATAGAACACCCGCTGCAGAATATCGAGCACCGCGTAGGTGATGCCGTACTGCTTATCCCAACGCTTCAGGTACATCTTGAGATCTTTCTCCGTCGGAATTTTCTGACCGTTTTCAGAAAATTCGACAATCGCCTCAGCACACATGCGGGCCGACTTCGCTGCAAAGTAAATGCCTTCACCAGAAGACTTGGTCACTGTACCGGCGGCATCGCCCACCAGGGCAACGCGACCAACGACTCGTCTTGGCCTGGGATGTTCGGGGATAGGATGGGCTTCAACCTTGATGATTTCACCCCCCACCAACCGATGGGCCGCGCGGGCGCGAATCCCGGCCTGGAGCTTTTTAATGCTGGCTTTATTCACCTGCATGGTGCCCGTACCGACCGCGACATGGTCATACTTCGGGAAAACCCAAGCGTAAAAGTCCGTCGAGACATCGTCTCCAACGTACATTTCTGCTAGATCCTGGTAGTAGTCCATTTGGGCTTCGGGTAGCCGAATGCGCTCCTGAAAGGCGATCGCATAGTTGTAGTCGCCCGCGTCAATTTCCTTAGCAATGCGAGAGTTCGCGCCATCGGCGCCAATCACCACATCAACCTTCAGAGACTTCATTTCTCCTTCAGGCCGACCGCTGGAAAGATCCGCGTAATGGATGATGTAAGGATCTGACTCTTTTTGCGGGATTTCTAAGCGATTCACCGTGCCGTTAATCAGCTTGGCCCCCAGCTTGGCCGCGCGATCGCGCATGAATCCATCGAGAACTTCTCGGCGACACATGCCGATGTATTCCCCATCCTTCAAGGTTCCGCCAATGTTGACCTCAACATTTGAAGGCGAAATCATCTTCATTTTCCGTACCTGACGGTCAATGATGTGAGGGGGCAAGTCAAATTCATCCACCATGCAAAGGGGAATGGCTCCCCCGCAGGGTTTAGCGTTATCTAGTTTGCGCTCAAATAAAAACGTTTCAATGCCAGCTTTGGCAAGCGTCTCAGCGGCAGAAGAACCGGCTGGACCAGACCCAACAACAGCAACCCGTAATGCCAAGAGTTCCTCCAACACTTCCTACAGCTACGTGGTGAATGCTAACACGGCACCTTCCTCGGATTCGTGCTCAAACCAGTACAGCCACTGAAGTTGAAACACTGCTTAAACAAGTTGCAACAGACCGTTACAAAAACAAGTAAATGTGGGGATCCCCTAACCTTGATTGCGGCGGGTTTGGGGGGCTTGGAAAAATCATGGGGCCGCCCCTAAACACGATAAGATAAGACCTAGCTTGCGCTTAGCAGGAGTTTGAGCGGTTACTCAAGTCGTAGTTCACACCATAAAGCCCACCCTGTTTGTTCCAGGTACAAGCTTGTGTAGAAAAGAAACTTTGTCGCAAAATTAAGAAAGGTTAGCTTCGGAGAATTTAAATCGCGTATGTATAACACCAGTCTATCTGGCAGCACAGCAGGAAATGGCCTCTATCGCTACGAAGTTGTTGGGCTTCGCCAAGGCGTCTCAACAAATGGGAAAGCCCCGGTTCGTTCCAGCGGCAGTAGTTTTTTTACCATTCCCTACGACCGCATGGGGCAGTTTATGCGCCAGATTGCCCAGATGGGCGGTAAAATTGCCAGCATTGTACCTGTTTCGGTCAATGGCTCCCCCCTGGCAGCCCAAGCTGAGTCTGCTGCATCTGTAGCGGGGAGCGAGGCCGCTGCTCCCAAGAAAGAAAAGAAACAAGATATCCCGGTTAATATTTATCGTCCGAAGGATCCATTCATTGGCAAATGTTTGTCGAATGATGAGCTGGTGCGTGAGGGTGGCGAAGGCACCGTTCGGCATCTAATCTTTGACCTGTCGGGCGGCGATCTCCACTACTTAGAAGGCCAGAGTATCGGCATTATTCCGGAAGGAACGGACGATAAAGGTAAGCCTCACAAGCTCCGGCTGTATTCCATTGCCTCGACCCGGCATGGTGATCATCTAGACGATAAAACAGTTTCGCTGTCTGTTCGGCAGCTGGTTTATAACCACCCCGAAACTGGCGAAAAAGTCTACGGTGTGTGCTCTACCTACCTGACCGGTCTCAATCCAGGTGATCCCGTCAAAATCACGGGCCCTGTCGGGAAAGAGATGCTGCTGCCCGATGACCCAAATGCCAACATCATCATGATGGCAACCGGCACGGGTATTGCGCCCTTCCGCGCTTTTCTATGGCGGATGTTCAAAGAAAAGCATGAAGACTACCAGTTCAAGGGTCTGGCATGGCTGTTCTTTGGCGTGGCTTACACCGCTAATGTCCTGTACAAGGATGAGCTAGAAGCGCTTCAGTCGGGTAACCCAGATCATTTCCGGATGGACTATGCCATCAGTCGGGAGCAGAAAAATGCTCAGGGCGGCAAGATGTATATTCAGCATCGGATTCAAGAGCGAGCCGATGAGCTGTGGGAACTGGTTCAAAAAGAAAACACCCACGTCTACATTTGCGGTCTGAAAGGCATGGAAGGCGGCATTGACGAAGGGATGTCGGCGGCAGCCTCTAAAAATGGGGTTGAGTGGTCAGACTATCTCAAAGGGCTCAAAAAAGCGGGTCGCTGGCACGTTGAAACCTACTAGTTTTAGGTGGCTTCACGCTGTTAGGCGATAAATTCAATGAATGGATTGGGGAGGTTCTGCATGCCAGAGCCTCCCTATCTGTTTTGGGGTGGGCTGTTGTAATTGCTGTGCGGATCGGAGTCAGCCTTTCTCCTTCGCCCTGCTGTCCAAGGAAGGAGCCAACAACAATCAGTGGACAGCAGCAATGAAACGATATGATTTGGGCTAGGACCGTTGTTCTGGTCTGTGCAACTCAATATTTTGATATCGCTTGTGATCGATCAGTGGATGAGTTTCCCTCAAGCTTTGGTAGCAGTCGCTGACCCCCTTTTGGGAAATGTCAGGCTCGACCTCATTATTTTGCTGCTGCTGCTGCTGTTGTCTGCGATTTTCTCGGGGTCTGAAACTGCGATTACAGCCGTTGATAATTTGAAGCTGCGGGCCTTGATGAAAGAGCAAGGCGATCCCCAGGGGTTGTTCCGCCTGGTTCTGGAAAAGCGGGCGCGGTTTATTACAACGCTGCTGGTCGGGAATAACCTGATCAATAACTTTGCGGCGATTCTGACCAGCAACCTCTTTGTCATTTGGTTTGGCGGGGCTGGCTTAGGAATTGCCACAGCTGTGGTGACGGTGTTGCTACTGCTGTTCGGTGAGATTACGCCTAAAACTCTGGCCTTCAGCTATGCCATGCCCTGGTTTCGCCTGATGGTGCGCCCAATCTACTGGCTGTCGATGGCGCTAGGGCCGATTGTGATTGCGTTTGAGCATTTAACGCAGGCGCTGTTACGGTTTCTGCAAGGGAGTGCGGCTCAGCCGAGTGAGTCGGTGCAGGATCTAGAACTGATGATTGAGGTGCTGGGGGGCAAGGGTCAGCTCGATCTGCAAAAGCGGCAGCTGCTTAACAAGGCGCTCATGCTAGATAACCTGAGCGTGCGCCAGGTGGTGAAGCCGCGTACGGAGATGTGTACGATTTCCCTGATGGCTTCTCTGCAAGAGCTGGTGGATCTTTGCTTGTCCAGTGGCTATTCGCGGATTCCAGTGCAGGAAGATTCGAAGGATGAGATTGTGGGGGTGATTCATCTTAAACGTGCGCTTCAGTACCTGAAAACCCAGGGCAATGACGCGGTCACAGAGGCAATGGATCCGCCGGTCTATATTCCCGAAACGAAGCGGGTCGCCGATTTGATGCGGGAGATGCTGCAACAGCGTCTGCATCTGGCCATTGTGGTGGATGAGTATGGGGGCACGGTGGGCTTGGTGACCCTGGAGGATATTTTGGAGGAGCTGGTGGGAGAGATCTATGACGAGAGCGATCGCCCCCATCGTTTGCGTCGCCGCGTGCCCCGCGCATGAAGCCTGCCGCTCCAGACTGTTGGGCTGCTAGCTTGGCTGCTCCACCTATGGCTAAGGGTGGGAACCCGCTGAGTTTGACGCGCTATGTTCTGGCAGGGTCATGATGAATGTACTGCCAGGATTGGGGTGGCTGGGTTGTCTCCCTGCGTGCAGCGCGGGGCTAATGGCGCGGAGGGTCCCCCGCATTTGGGTGATTAAATCGCGGGCGATCGCTAGTCCCAGCCCGGTGCCTGGAATAGCGGTGTCTGCCTGCACCCCGCGGTAACGGCGTTCAAAAATGCGTTCGAGGTCCTGGGGGGGGATGCCGGGGCCTGTATCAGTGAGGGTAACGACCTGACGGTTATCGGTGGGTTGGCGCTCAATGTCGAGCCAGATCTTGCCCTGGGCTGGCGTATATTTAATGGCATTGTCAATTAAATTGCCCAACACCTCCCGGAGGGCCGTTGCATCGGCGGTGATGGGGGGCAGTTGCTCGGGAATCGTCACGTGAAGCTGGAGCTGTTTTTCATCAATGCGACCCGCGATCGCCTGCAAGAGCGGCTGCAAGATATCGGCGATCCAGCAGGGATGATACTGAAGATCGCCTGGGACTAGCCAGGTTGCACTGGGCAGCAGCGACTGTTGGGGGGGAATTTCCACTGTCAGTTCGGATTCAAGCTGAGCCTCGCCCAAATCAATCGCTTCATCAAACTGCCGCAGGAGATGTTCGAGATGGTCGCTTTCACTCACCATGCTCTCAAGGAGCGGGCGGCTATCGTCGTTTGGCTCTAGGCGTTTGAGCAGGAGTTTGCCCAGGGTGCGGAGGGTAGTCAGGGGATTGCGAAACTGATGGAGCAGGGTCGATAAGTTGGTCTGCTGATGGGCCTGTAGGACACGGCGCTGTTCTTGATGGTGGGCTAACCACTGCGATCGCTGGTCGAGTAGGCAGGCGATCGCCAGGGTATTGGCAATTTTTTCGAGCTGGGACTGTTCGCGCTGTTGCCAGGATCGACCTTCGCGGGCCACGACCATTAAGCCCCACATGACCTCGTCATGCATGAGGGGCAGCACCATACGAGTGGACTCAGGCGTTGCTTGCGTTGGGGCGAGCTGGTTCGCCAGCTGCTCAACAGAATGGCCAGGGTTGGGGGTGTTAGCGCTGGCCGGAGGGGAGGTTGGAGCAGGCCGCAAAACCTTGGCCAGATTATCTGGGCGCGCGGGATTGAGTACAGCAGGCGGAAAGCGAATCTGTTTCGACCACTGGCTTGGTTCCGGAAACTGTACTAGGGGAACGAGGGACGTTTCGCCTGGAATTTCTGAATTTTCGGTGAGGTAGATGGCGCTGAGGGATGCCCCAAAATTTTGGACAAGCAGCGATACCTGCGTTTGACAGAGGGTTATAAATTCTGAACTGGCAGGCATCAACATGGATGACGGTCGATGACAGCCGTTTGCAAGGAGTGCTGCATCCTCATCAGTTTAGCGTGTTCGACTTCGGTCTCAGTCTCCTTTGCCGGAATGTTTGAGTATGTGAAGCGGCCGAATGATCCTCACAAGGCGGAGATGCTTAGGACGCAGTCAGGATGACCGATAAATTGTTGGCTGGCATTTCAATGACCTGTTGACAGAAGAGATGCTGTCGTTCTGCCTCAGCGATGACTGTTCCAAGGTCGCGTACTCCCCAGGCCGGATTGCGCGATCGCAGCATCTCATCGAAGGCTGCATTGCTGGGGGCGGTATGCTGTCCCTGTTGCTGGTAGGGGCCATACAGATAGAGTAAGCCACCAGGGGGCAATAGCTGGTGCGCGCCAGCCAGTAAGCCCAGGGTTGCAGCCCAAGGGGCAATGTGGATCATGTTAATGGCCACAATTGCCTGGGGAGCTGTTTGGGGTGGCACCGTTTGGGATGGCGCTGTTTGGGGTGGCGCTGTTTGGGGGAGAGCAGCTGTTGCGGTTTGGGGCCACCCCGGATCCGTGACGTCGAGCTGGATGGGGGCCAGCAGATTGCCGACCCCGGTATGGGTTTGCCAAGCGCGGATACTGGCGATCGCCACTGGGTCGGGGTCTGTGGGTAGCCAGGTGAAGTTCGGCAAGGCCGCAGCGAAATAAACCGCATGTTCCCCTGTGCCGCTGGCAACCTCCAAAACATTACCGCTGCTGGGTAGAACCTTCTGGAATGCCGACAGGATCGGCTGTCGGTTTCGTTCGGTGGCGGGGGCAAATTGTCTGGCATCAGAGGGTGCCATGCTGAGTTTCCTGCAAAGGGGTGGCTGTCCTGGGCTGTCGTTCTAGGCTTTCGACTATAGTTTGGGTATGTCACCTCGGTAGATCTTTGACAATGGCCCCTCACTCTAAGTTCTGGCAAACCTATTATCGACTGGGCCGTCAAAAACTGCATGGTGCTTGTCAAGGTCTCTCCGACTTCTGGAACCAGAATAGCGGGGACTGGCAGTGGGTGGAAGAAAAACAGCGTCCGATTGCAGCCCTGAATCGGGATCTCTGGCGCGCCTCAGTCCCCTCGATTAGTTTTTACGCCCTTGTGAGTCTGTCGAGCATTATTTCTACGCTGGGTTTGCTGGCCGGCAGTGTCGCCACCATCATTGGAGCCATGATTATCGCCCCCTTAATGGGGCCGATTATTGGGACAGCCTATGCACTGGTGGTGGGCAATCGCAGACTTTTGAAGCGGTCAGCCTTCACCACCTTCAAAGGTGTGGTCATGGCCGTTGTGTCTTCCGTGTTGATTGCCCTGGTGCTGGGTCTTCAGGCGCACAATTCAGAAATCATGAGTCGGGGTCAACCCACCTTGATTGATTTGGGGGTGGCCCTGGCAGCAGGGGCTGCGGGTGCCTTTGCTAAGTCACGCCACCGAATTGCCGATGCACTGCCGGGAGTGGCGATCGCGGTTGCGCTGGTGCCGCCCTTGAGTGTAGTGGGGATTGGCCTTGCTTGGGGCGATCTGCGGCTGGTCTTAGGGGCTTCCCTGCTATTTGCTACCAACCTGATTGGCATTATTTTCAGCGGAGCCCTGATTTTCTTATTGGGCCAATATGGCTCAGTGGAGCGGGCCAAGACTGGACTGATTGCGGGTCTGCTTTCACTCGTGTTCCTGGGCTTGCCCCTGGGCTGGTCGCTGCGCAACATTTTAATTCGCGAACATGTTCGCCGTCAGGTCGAGAGCCTCATTCGGCGACAAACCCTAACCTTTGCCGATACGGAAATTTCCCAGGTCAGTGTTCAACCTCGGCGTCGCTCGATCTACATCGAGCTAGAAGTAGAAGCAGTCCAGCAGTCGATTACCCAAAAACAGGTCAGACTGGTGCGGGACTTTCTCGCCCAAGAATTACAGCAACCTGTTCAGTTAAAGGTCAGAGTCATTCCTACAGAGATTTTTGAGGATGTGCTGACCGATCCATAACCCCCGTAACTTCAGGTCTCAATCTGCCATATCTACCCCAGGATATAGGGTGCCATGGGAATTTCTCCCACCTTAAGCAGGCGCGCCGACCCCCTGTAATCTCTAAACTTAAGACAGTCAGGGTTCCCCGGCTACTAACAGCCCATGTAACACTAGTGGTAATGACTTCCCTGCTTGCAGCATGCGCAAGCGAGTGAGCTTGTTGCCATTGGTCTTGAAGGAAAGGGAGTATTACGTTGAATCAGGCAGCTTTCACCCGTGGTCAGCTAGAGCGTCAGCTTTCTCAGAAGATTCAGGCGCTCTATCGTGAGCATCTGGGACATAAGCCCAGTAAAGTAATCTGTCAACTTGCGGATAGTAAGCTGACAGTCATCATTGAGGACTCGATTACCCAAGCAGAAAAGCTGCTGGCTGAAGAAGGGTGTAGCAAGTTGGCTGAGGAGGTTCGCACGACGTTGTCAGACGCAGTGCTCCAGCCGATTCAATCGGAAATGGAAGCGATTTTAGGGGTGTCTGTTTTAGACATGATGGTTGATTCCACCTTGGAGACGGGCCGAACCGGAATAATTGCAATTTTGTCGGATACACCCCAAACTCGGTCACCAAAATCTGCGAAGTCAGAGTAGCTGGTTCAACTTCGCAGGTTTGTCGCGAACCTTACCGCTCAAATTTATAGCACCCAGATCCTCTTATTAAACCGGTTGCCCCCTAGCATTATGACCGAACTAGATTTACATAAAAAAAAATTAGAACTTAAGCTCTCTCAACAAATTCAGGCGCTTCACAGTCTTTTATTTGGTCAAGAGCCGACTAAAATAACCTGTCAACTCATTGACAATATTTTTGTGGTTGTTTTAGAAGGATCCAACACATCACCTGAACAATTTTTGGTCGATCGGGGGCAGTTGGAGCTGGCCCGACAAGTGCGGCAACAGCTAGATGCTATTTTTCATCCAGAGCTAAAGCGGATTGTTGCAGAGCAATTTCAGCAGCCTGTCCTTGAGATGCTAGGTGCTAGCCGAGTCGAAACGGGTTACAGTGTTGCGACAATTATCTTGGCACATTGATGCATTGACGGGCACTTCACTGACTGGAGGCTTAAGATGGATTTGGGTCAGAGGCTGCGGCGCTTGAACCATTAAAAGGCCAGTCGCAACAGCCTGAAGCAGATGTTCAAAGAGATAGGGTTTGCGAATATAGTTTGCAAAACCAGCCCGAAAAATGCGTGCTTGGTCTGCGGGTTGCGTGGCGGCTGTCACGGCAATAACAGGGGTAGTGGCTGTCACGGCATTTCGCTTGAGCTTCTTGATGCAGGTATACCCGTCCCAAACCGGTAGCCGAATATCGAGCAAGATGAGGTGGGGCCTTTTCGCTACAGCCAATCTAAACCCGGAGCGTCCGTCTGTTGCCGTGATGATGCGGTAATTTTCCTGCTGCAACAGAAAAATCAAAACAAGGAGATTATCAGGATCGTCTTCAACGATCAGAATGAGCGGTGGCTCTGAATAGTCTGTGGTTCGAGTGCTGACTTTACCCATCATCCTCCTAAACTGTGCCTTCGAGGCCTAACGACTCTACGATTCGAGGGCTATACGTTCGGCCTTAAGGCTGAGTCTAACCGTGAATCAGAGGCAGTCTCAACGTGGAAAGCACGCACAGAATGAGGGATGGCTCTTAAAGGATTTGATTAGGGTTGATACATAGCGATCGCCAATCAGGGTGAGCGCTATTACTTCAAGCACTGATTTACTGTGTTCTCATTTTAGCGTCTTCCTTTCAGGATTGCGGAGGAGCGCTGCTGCTGTCGCCTTAAAATATAACAAAAACATTAATATGGCGCAGCGGTGCAATTCAGGAGTGCGGGTTTTGCCAGTTCGCTGGGGTCAGGGTCTACAGTATTCTGAAACATAGGCGATTTCCCTGTAGCACCTCTCGGTCTAGTCCCTGCATCACACACGGTATGAAAATTGGTAGCTTTCAGCATAAACAACGATTCTGCCGCAATTTGCAACAGCATCGGGTCGACTCGGACGCTCAAGGGGGCTGGCCCAGGGTCGATGATATAACGCGATCGCGTCTCCAAACGGTGCCACTGTGGCATGCGTTGCAGGTGCAAAAGCAGCAGACCAGCCAGTTCCTGAGCCAATGTGCTAAAGCCGAAACAGATGACACCTTGCAAAAGGCGATCGCCTATGCCGCCAAATTAGAGCAGCATCAGGCCAAGGCAATCTCGGCACTGATCCAGACCTATGAGATTTCCCTCGCGTCCCAAGCCCGCCCTCTGTCGTCTGTTCCGGGTTTGGCAACGGTTGGTGCCAGAGACTGTACCCAGTCATTTTTAGCCTTTGGGCTGTACCAACTGGCAAAACAGCGCGAGTACCTTCCCATAGAGCTTTTGGAGCGGTTTGATGGGCTGTTGAATCTCGAAGCGCAGCAGTGCGTGTTCTGGGTGAACTGGCTGGCCTATCGGTCAGCGCAGAAACAGCTGAGCCAATGGCAGCTGCGGCTAGCTTCTATTCGCCAAAACTGGCTCCTGATTCGGTTTTTGCTCACAATAGACCGGGTTGAATTGGCCGACCTAGAAGATCCAGCGCTGACCGATACTGGGGATTTTCTGCGCACCTTGAAGCGGGAGTCATTGTTACGGGCCTGCATGGCTGAGTCTCACACTCGTTTCGAGGAAGTCGATCCAGAGCTACTTCGGCCCCAATTGACCGCGACCCTGGCCCAGGGGCTCGCTGAGACCCTGAAGTTTTGGCCCCAACGTCAGCAGCCGACATGAGAGGGTGGGTTACGGTCACTTCCCTCAGCGTTCTGGCGGGGAGAGAGGGTTTGATGCCAGAGGGTTTCGTTGGAGGGTTCAGGATGGCTCCTCAATTGACTGGGATGTCGTTTAGTTAGCCCCTGAGATTCTAAATTAGTGAGATAATAAAAACCTATACTTCAGGTTTTGGGCTGGCAATTTACTTAACACTGACTTTAAAGCACTCGCTCGAAGAAAGCCTGGTTTGATCTGGATTTTGGTTTGAGTCAGGAATATGTCTTGGGAAAAAATGTTTGAGGGTCTTCAGTAGGGGGAAACAGGGATGGATATCCTGTTTGATAGTTTGTCTTACGATACAGAGGCGTTGTTGTGTGCCTATCGGGGGCATCGCCAAGTTATCGTGATGCCATCTTTCTGGAAGCGGCGCTGTTGGGTTTTTATTTCAAAGGATATTGTTGATGAAGGGTTTCTGCGGCGGTTACCCAGAGGCTACAGCTTGATAGATTACGGGCCTAGTCCGTGCAATCAGAGATTTTTAGCCTTTGGCTGTACGTGGGGTAATGTGAAAACGGCCCTTGCGACCTTGCAGAACTGTTCTTACTCCCTGGCTTGTTAGGGTTGGGCCATCGAGGCTGTTTGAGCAAGCACAGTGCAAGCCCGGTAATGCCTGATTAGAGATGTCTAAGTAGAGTGAAGTTGGGGGCATCTTCGTTAAGCTAGGCCGTATGTCGATGATTCTTGTGGACCAGCTGACGAAAACCTATCCCGTTGCCATTAAGGCACCGGGGCTGCGCGGGACTATTTCGCATTTGCTGCAGCGTCAATATCGTCAGATTGAAGCGGTCAAGCGAATTAGCTTTGAAATTCAACCGGGTGAGGTTGTCGGTTTTTTAGGGCCAAATGGCGCTGGCAAAACGACGACCCTCAAGATGCTGACGGGACTGGTGCATCCATCGAGTGGCAAGGTGCGGGTGGCGGATCATATTCCCTTCCGTCGTCGTCCGGCATTTTTAGAAAAAATCACCCTGGTGATGGGTCAAAAGCAGCAGCTCCTCTGGGATTTACCCGCCCTAGATTCTTTGCGGATCAATGGGGCAGTGTATAACCTGAGCGATCGCGAGTTTAAGGTGCGGGTGGGCGAGCTTTCAGAAATGCTGTCGCTGTCGGGAAAGCTCACACAGCCTGTGCGCAAGCTTTCTTTAGGAGAGCGCATGAAGGCGGAGCTGCTGGCAGCGCTGCTGCACCAGCCCAAGGTTCTGTTCCTAGATGAACCGACTTTGGGGCTTGATGTGAATGCCCAGGTGAACGTCCGGGATTTTTTGCGAACCTATAACCAGCGGTTTGGGGCAACGATCCTGCTCACCAGTCACTACATGGCGGACATCACGGCCCTGTGCGATCGCGTCTTGCTGATTCACCAGGGGCAGCTAATTTACGATGGCCTTCTGGATGGGCTGTTAGATCGCTTTGCCCCGTATCGTCAGGTGCAGCTAGAGCTGGAAGAGCCGACCACCGCAGAACAGCTGGCGCGGTTTGGGGAAGTGGAAGCCATCGAGGGTCGAGAAGTGCGGTTGATTGTGCGACGGGAAGACTTACCGCGTCATCTGTCGCAGCTACTGGCAGAGTTTGCCATCCTGGACTTAACCGTGACAGACCCGCCTGTGGAAGAAATTATTGGCCGCGTCTTTAGTGCTGGAGTGGTGACATGACTCGCCTTCTGCGAAAGATCGGCACATTTTTGTCGGTGTACTACGCCTACATGGTGGAGTATCGAGCGGAGCTGATTTTATGGGTGCTGGCGAACTCCTTGCCCATTATTATGATGGGCGTCTGGATTGAAGCTTCTCAGGGGGGGCGTTTTGACCTGTCAGCGCTGCAGTTTGCCCGCTACTTTATCTGCGTGTTTTTTATCCGTCAGCTCACCATCGTGTGGGTGATCTGGGAGTTTGAGAAAGAAGTGGTGGAGGGCCGTTTATCCCCTCGGCTACTCCAGCCCATTGACCCAGCTTGGCATCATGTGGCCGGACATCTATCGGAGCGGCTGGCCCGTTTACCCTTTACCCTGCTCCTGATTGTGCTGTTTTTTGGTCTGTACCCCGATGCCCTTTGGCTACCCCCACTCTCTCACTTGGCGATCGCCCTGTTTACCATTGCCGTCGCCTTTGCCTTAAGGTTTATCATTCAGTACACCTTCGCCATGTTTGCCTTCTGGACGGAGCGGGCAACTGCCATCGAGCAGCTTTGGTTTTTGTTCTATCTGTTTTTGTCCGGGATGATTGCCCCCCTGAATGTTTTCCCTGACCTGGTGCGGGATATTTTAATGTGGACGCCGTTTCCGTACTTGATTTATTTCCCCGCTGCAATTCTGATGGGTTTGCCTGTGGCGATGGGCAAGGGGGTGGCGATCATGCTGACCTGGACAGGTCTGTTCTGGGGGGTTAATCGCTGGCTCTGGCGGCGCGGCCTGCGCCAGTATTCTGGGATGGGTGCCTAATTCTGGCGATGCCCTAAACTTTAGCGGATCACTGACTCCCTCCCAACCCTCACCCAACGTAGATGGAGCGTGGGTCGGCTGCGTAGACTAGAGTCATGGACATTCTAGACGTCAACACTTGAAAGGCCAGTGCCGGGGGGCACAGATAATCTTTTGGACTTTCATTGCTGGGTTAATATGTCCCCTAAAATATATGTATCAAAAATTTACAATTCAACAGAGGAACAGGTCATGTCTGGGTTAGAGGAAGCTTTAAAGCCGATTGCGGACTGGTTTGCGTCCCTGGGCGTGCCGGAACCCATTGTCCACTGGGGACATCCGGCCATGATGGGTATTGTGTTGTTTGTGATGGGTGGGTTTGCCGGGTATACCGGGTGGCAAAGTCGATTAAACAGTGTCGATAACGCAGAAGTATCGACCAAAAATCGAGCCGATCACCGGAAAATTGCGCCGTTAATGTTTGTGTTTATCGTTCTCGGCTTTACGGGGGGTGTTCTGTCCCTGGTGATGCAGGGACAGGCAATTTTGGAAAGCCCTCACTTTTGGACGGGATCTACTGTGATTTTGCTACTCTCAGTGAATGCAATCTTGGCGGCCACCGGGTTTGGGGGCAAAGGGGTCCTGCGAGCTGCCCATGCCTATATCGGCAGTGCAGCGCTCTTACTGTTTGTGGTGCATGCTGCCCTGGGCCTCAAACTTGGCCTCTCTATTTAGGGCCACTGTCAGCGTCTGCCATTGATTGAATGGCCTAATGTGCCCTAAAGCGATCGAATATATTCCTTGTTCTCCTTGGTCGATCGCTTCAGGGTGCTAGTGCAGCATAACGATTCCAGAAAGCCTGCTCACAAAATTAGCTGAAGTCACGCAGCATCTTTCTAATTTCCAGGTTATGGAGTTCCTCTTGGCCAATCTTGGTGCGTGCGAACTCTTCTAGGTAAATGCTGGCGTTCTCCACTACATCCAGCAGTTTCTTATACATATCCAGCGCTTTCTGTTCATGGCTGAAGCTCTCCTGCAACAGATCTTTGACAGAGTGTTTGTGAGTCTCTTCAATGGTTGCAATGCGCTGACTGGGGTGACCTTCTAAACCCGTAATAATTTCACCCGCTTCTTGAGCATGGAGCAAGGACTCATTGGCTTGGGTTTGAAAGAACGCCACGATTGGAATGCGATTAGGCCCCGTCACCATCAAGGAATAGTGAGTATAGCGCACGACCCCAGCTAGCTCAAATTCCATGATCTTATTGAGTAGCTCAATTGTCTGTTGGGTATCAAGGTCTCTCATTGAGTCTCTGGAAAAGTAATGATATTGACTACGAACACAAACTCAAACTGCACGAAAGGCCAGTTTGCCACTGTTTCATGCTCAGCTATACGGAATGGCCGCTGGCCTTTAATGTAGCAGCTAATTCCACAGCCGTATCGTTGCTTACTAAAAATTTTTCTCATTAATTTGAGACACAGAACCCAACGTCTTGACCTCCGCCGATATTGCATAGCCTCTGAATCTATACCTTTGGGCCGTTAGAGCCATGGGCACGCTGTCGGGCTTGATAATGGTTCAGGATAGGGTATTTCAATGTTTAACTCTCTCGTGCGCTGCCCCGAACGAAAGATCTAGCCCACAACTCATGCAGTTCTTTCAAGACAGAAATGCGAATCTTGCATTTTTTGAGAATTGTGGTTCTAAACTGCTATCTGTTTGACAGTTCTGCGAGGCTATCCGCTCTTTCATGGCTAGAGAAGGCCTGTGTCGCGTGGATAGGTATGTCAACTTTTTCAATACTGATGCGTTTCTTGGGATCGGTTCGGTTGGCGGTGCCGCTGCTTGGGGCGATCGCCGTTATTTTGATTTGGGCTACGACCTATGAAGCTCAGGTTGGGTCCGAAACGGTGCAGCAGGTGGTCTACAAAAGCCCCTGGTTTGGAGCCTTGATGGCTTTGCTCGCCCTCAACCTGACTGTTTCAACCCTGTGGCGCTATCCTTGGCGAGGGGCTCGTAAAGTAGGGTTTGCCCTCACCCATCTGGGGTTAATTATCCTGATAGCAGGATCCGCAGCCGTCATCCACCTCGGGTTAGAGGGGATGTTATGGGTACGCACTGACGCTCCCCCCAACAGCATTATTCGTTTAGAAGGAGCCCGCTTGGATGTGGCACAAGCGGGAGAAGAACCCCAGCAAGCCACGTTGACCCTGCGGACTGACCATCGTGTCACGCCCCGTCAGGTGGGTGTATTTACCCTCCTAGACTACACCGATCATGCAGCTCAAACCGTTGATTTCAAGGCCCATGGCCCCATCTCCAACCCGGCTGTACAGCTCAGGTTGACCAGCCGCCGCATGGGTCAAGGAGTTGAGCGGTGGCTGGCCGCTTCTCCCTTTGGCTACCAGCAACAGCAGGTTGGCCCAGCACAACTGGAGCTGGTGCAGGCCCCCGATGCCAAAGCGCTAAAATCCGCGCTGCAAGCGCCTAAGCCACAGTCAAACCCTGCCCTGGGAACAATCACCCTGGCGACCGCCCAGTCAGAAACCCGTCTTGTCCTGCATCAGAAATCAGGACAAACCCTGCGCCTTGGCCCGATCACAGCCCGAGTAACGGGCTTTTGGCCCGATTTTCGCTTAGATGAGCAGCATCAGCCCTTTTCAGCCTCTGACCAACTTTTAAATCCAGCGGTTCAGCTTGATGTTTCCGATGGCAAGAATCGCGATCGCTGGTTTTTGTTTGGTCAGGCCGAGCCTTTGCGCACCGTGATCACGGGCACAGGACTCCCCGTCACCCTCAGCTATGCACCCCCAGCCGTACCTGCGGCTAATTTCTTCCGGGTGATTGCGGGGCCAGATCACCAGTGGTTCTATGCGGCTCAGTCTAAAAATAAGGGATTTCAATCCGGTTCCTTGGCCGTTGGTCAAACAGTGCAGCCGGGCTGGGCCGATTTTGAAGTTACCCTCACTCAGGCGCTGACCCAGGCCCAGATTCAGCGGCAAGTTCAGCCTGTTGCCAACCCTGATATATCGGGGGAACCTGCACTCCTGGTGCAAACCCCAGACGGTACACAGCAGTGGCTGCCCTGGAACCAACCCACCGCGATCGCCACGCCTGGGGGGGACTACTTTGCCGCCTTTGGGCCGCGCTTGATGACGCTTCCGTTTACGGTTGCCCTGGACGACTTTATTGTGGAGCGCAATGAAGGCAGTGACTCAGTTGCCATGTGGACGAGCCAGATTCAAATTCAGGGCCCTCCAGACGCCGAACCCCTACAGCGCAACGTGTGGATGAACCATCCCACCTGGTACCAAGGCTGGAGTAAGGATTCAGGGGGTACTTGAGTTGTGTGAGCAAGATTTGACCAGAAAAGCT
>CAZXWR010000009.1:0-34098 GCA_964644325.1 uncultured bacterium | reverse complement strand
GGCTCCCTCAACTCCTCTTGAGTCAATACTTTCGCCAAAGTGGGATGCTCCCTATCATAATTCTGCGTGCGCAGATGTTTTGTGAATTTTCAAGACCGTGCGAAACGCCCGTTATTGAGTTGAGTCGCGTCGGGTTTGGGTCACAATGCGATCGAAATACCAATGGAGCACTGGCGCAAGTAAGCTATGCCATTTGGCTAAAATTCCCATTTCTAAGCCTGGTGCAATAACGAAGGATTCTTGTTGAATCCCCCGCAAGATACTATCTGCCACGGCTGCCGCTGACCAAGTCTTAGCCGTTGCCGTTATCTTTTGAGTGGCTAGGGGCTTAGTGCGGTTTTCAGCCTGAAGCTGGGGGGTATCCGTATCGGGAGGATAGGCAATTGAAAGACCAATTCCCAAGGGACGCAATTCGCCCCGTAAAGATTCTGCGAGGCCGCGAAGGGCAAATTTACTCGGGCTATAGGGTGTATTGCCGTAGAACCCAACCAACCCAGCACCAGAGGATATCAGTACAATGTGGCCCTGGCGTTGTTGTTCCATGGCGGGCAACGCCGCTCTAACACTGTAGAGACTCCCAAAGTAATTAATCGCCATCGTGGTTTCAAAAACTTCGATGGGTAAGGTCTGGAAGTGTCCCGGATGGGCCATACCAGCTGAAAGAACGAGCAGATCAGGTGGGCCAAATCGCTGGATCGCAGCCTCAATAGCGGCTTGATTGGCGGCTTGATTGGCAACATCTGCCGACATCGCCAAAACTTGCTGCCTTGGATAGACTCGCTGTTGTTCTAGCACGGCTTGAGTTTCTTGGAGCTTAATGGGGTCGCGGGCAATGAGGGTAATGCTACTACTGCCTTGCTGCCAGAGGCGATGCGCGATCGCCTGACCAATCCCGCTAGAGCCACCCGTGATGATGCAATGCCTAAAACGCCTAGCGTTCATGGTATTACTGTCGCTGGGAAACTTTGTCAGCCACCATTTGGGTGCGGATCCAGTAGTGGAGCCAATTATCAGTCGGTTTTTGATCGAGTTTCTCAATCTCTTCGACCAGAACCGCGATGGTTTCGCGAATTTGGGCTTCGGTGTGGGTACAGCTCAAAAAGAACCGCAGCCGAGCAGCATCATAGGGCACCGAAGGAAACAGCATCGGCTGGACATTAATGCCGCGCTGCATCATCGCGCGGGACAGACGCACAGCGCGGTAGGGATCACCAATAATGACAGGCACAATGGGCGAACCACTACTGGTACCCGTATTCAAGCCGTGGGCCTGAGCCAGTTCAAAAAAGAGGGCAGTGCGTTGATGCAGCTGTGCCACCCGTTCAGGCTCTGCCTGGAGCTTCTGTAGGGCAGCAAGGGCAGCAGCGGCATTGGGGGGCGTCATCCCCACACTAAATATAAATCCAGGGGAAGAATACTTGAGATATTGCACGATGGCCTTGCTGGCAGCAATGTAGCCGCCACAACTGGCCAAAGACTTGCTCAACGTACCCATCCACAAATCAACGTCCCTGGGGTTGATGTCAAAGTGTTCCGCCACCCCCCGGCCCCTGGCACCAATAACCCCCATGGAATGGGCTTCATCCACCATCAAAAAGGCTTTGTATCGTTTTTTGAGCGCCAGAATCGGCAACAGCGGCGGCAGGTCACCATCCGCGCTGTAGACCCCTTCAATGACAATCAGGGTCTTTTCAAATTCAGCTCGGCGCTCTGCGAGAATCTCTGCCAGTTTCTCAACATCATTGTGGGGGAAGGGAATCACGGTCGATCCAGAAAGCTCACAGCCAAGCTGGATACTGTTATGACTGAAGGCATCGCAAACAATGAGGTCGTTTTTGCCAAATAGGTGACCAATGGTGCTGACGTTCGTGGTGTGGCCTCCAATATAGGCAATACAGTCTTCAGTGCCTAAGAAATTGGCGATCGCCTGTTCTAGCGCTTGGTGAATCGGCCGTTCTCCCGACACGATACGACTGGCAGAAACTGACGTGCCATAGCGATCGATGGCCGCTTTCGCTGCGGCAGAAATATCTGGATCGCCGGAAAAGCCCAGGTAGTTATAGCTGGCGAAGTTAATTTGGGTTTGGTCACCGATACAGGTCGTATCCTTGGCAATGCCGTCATGAACCGTAAAGAATGGGTTCCCAATCTCCTTTCCTTGTTCGATGTACTGCTGTAAGTTCAGGTACTCAGGCGACAGGGTAAAGTCATAAAACTCGGGTGGAATTTCAGGGGTTGTCTCTGAGGCTGGTGAAGGTGCGAAGGTAGCAGACCCGTTATGCGGCTGTGATGCAGCAACCGCCGTTTCGGGAACATCCCTGTCTTGAAGCGTAGGACTGCTTTCCCAGGAATCCGATTCCACCTGCTCTGCAACTCCGGGCAGAGGGGCAGGCGCATCAGTGGCAGGTGCGGTTGCTTCTAAAGAAAGAAATTCTCCGGCAAAATATTGAATTAAACTGCCAACGGTCGGGTAGTCAATGGCTAAAGTGGCAGGGAAATTGGCATTCAGACTATTTTGCAGCCTGCTTTTCAACTCCATGCCCATGAGGGAATCCATGCCAAGCTCTGTAAAGCTGCGCTCCGGTTCCACTAAATCCGGTGAACTGAGTCCCAACACCTTAGCCACCTGCAGCCGGACATGATGACTCAAAAGTTCCAGTTGCGCAGCGGCTGGCGTTTGTTCGAGCTGCTGCAGAAAGGCTGAGGAAGGCTGAGACACAGAAACCGTGTTGACCCGCTCTAGAAGCGGCGGAGTCCTTAAAAACTGCTGGCAAAACTGCGCCCACTGAATCTTGAGAACCCCAATTTGGGCAATTTCAGACGATTCCTGCAACAGGAGCTGTTCTAGAGTCTGTATGCCCTGGTTTGGCGAGATCGTCGAAACACCAGTGGCTGCAATTCGATCGCGATCGCGATCGCTAAGTTGGCCCGCCATGCCTGCCCCATCCCAGGGACCCCAGTTAATACTGAGACCCGGTAAGCCCAACTGGCGTCGATAGGCCGCAAGGGCATCCATAAAGGCATTGGCGGCGGCATAGTTACCTTGGCCTGGAGAACCCATGAGGGCCGCGATCGATGAAAAACAGACAAAAAAGTCCAGGGATAGATTCTGAGATAGCTCATGGAGATTCCAACTGCCCCTGACCTTGGGGGCCATCACCTGCTCAAAATTCTCCCAGGTCTGCTGTTGCAGAATGCCATCCTGCAGGATGCCTGCGGTGTGGAAAATACCGCGCAGCGGCGGCAGAGAAGCGTGGATCAGGTCAAACACAGCACGCAGCTCGTCAAGTTGGGCTACGTCAGCCTGGGCTGTTAGCACTTGAGCACCCTGCTTTTCGAGATGCTCGATGGTTTCCTGGCTGATGTCTGAAGGAGCGCGCCGACCCACAAGCACGAGCTGCTGGGCCCCTTGTTCCACCAACCACTGAGCAACTTGCAAGCCAAGGGCACCCAGTCCCCCGGTAATCAGGTAGGTGCCAGCGGCAGAAATCGTGGAGCGTTGGGTGTCAGTCGCTTCTGAGAAAGTCAAAACAACCTTGCCCACATGCTTAGCCTGGGCCATGTGGCGAAAGGCACTGACGGCGGCCTCAATCGCAAATGTTTGATGGGGGAGAGGGCACAGTTCCCGAGATCTGAAGGCAGGCATCAGGTCTTGTAGGATACCGACAATGGCACGGGGCTCCGCTTGGAAACGCTCCAATAAATCGAACGCCACATAGGTGACATCTGGGCGCTGTTCCTGAATTTGTTCAGCTGACCAAATCCCAATTTTGCCGATTTCAATGAACCGGCCCCCAGGTGCTAAGGTCTCTAAACTCTTGGGGATGAAATCACCGTTGAAGCTATTGAGAACAATATCAACCCCTTGTCCCTCGGTACGGGCGGCAATTTCAGGAGCAAAATCAAGAGTCCGAGAGTTAAAAATATGCTCAATCCCCATGGCCTCTAGGACGGCCCACTTGCCTGGACTGGCGGTGGCATATATTTCAGCTCCCGCACGCTGGGCAATCTGTACGGCAGCCTGACCAACGCCCCCAGCCGCCGAGTGGATCAAAATGCGATCGCCCGCTTTAATTTGGGCCAGTTCTTGCAGGGCATATTGAGCGGTCAAAAAAGCAGTGGACACCGTAGCGGCTTCAGCAAAGGTCAGCCCCTCGGGTTTAGGGATCACAAACTGCACTGGAGTTGTCACAAATTGGGCCAGACTGCCAATGGCATTGACGCCAATCACCGCATCTCCCACTTGAAACTCAGTCACCCCGGCCCCGACCGCCACTACTTTCCCGGCACATTCGCCACCAAAGGGCACCTCGCTGGCGTCCGAGAACCCCATCTCGGCCAGATAGTCTTGCAGCATGCCAAGGGCGTTCAAAACATCTCGGAAGTTGAGTCCTGCGGCACACACTTCAATCTCAACTTCTCCGGGGCCTGGTGTTTGTCGGCGGGCGGGCGCTAGGGTTAGGCGATCTAAAATGCCATAGTCAGCAATTTTAAGTTGAAAGGCTGGCGCACTAGGCCGCTGGAGCAAATCTGTGCAGTCGAGGGGAGAATATCGATCAAGCCGCTCAACATAGCGATGCCCCTGACGATAGGCGATTTGATCTTCTGCGGTCGGCTGGTAGAGGTCGGTCATAACAGTAGCGTCAACGGCGGCGTCAACAGTTACGGTTGGGTCAAGATCTAGCCGGGTGCAGTTGAGCTCGGGGTATTCCAAGGCAATGGTGCGGCCTAATCCCCACAGGGTCGCTTGCATGACTTGGTCAGCGGTCTGTAGATGCGGGGTTCCCTCAATCGCTGATGCGCCAGCCGTGACCAACCACAATCTGGGCCGGAGATCATACTGTTGGGCGATCGCTTGCACAAGATGGAGGGCACTCCCACAAACGCTACGCTGCTTGGCCGCTAGATCAAGTTCTGGGAGTGAACCAGATCCGATTCCCCAAAGGTGAAGAACACCAGAGAGGGGAAGAGACTTAGATCGAGTCACATCTTGCAATAGACGTCGAAAGTCAGTGGGGGAGTCCGGCGCAATCTGATAGGAATCTGGCCCTAGGGCTCGGTAGTCAATTCCCGGCTGCACCCAAATGGGGCGATCGCCCTGGGCCTCGAGCTGTTGCCTTAGGGTTTGCCACCGTTGAGGGTCTGCCGCCAGAATCAACCAGCAGCGCTGCTCTGACGGTTCCGGTCTTGAGTTCTCTTCCCTGTCTTGGCGCTGCCATGTTGCCTGATACAGCCAAGCGCTAAGATCTACAGGCTGCTGAAAAATGCGTCGGAGCGTGGGACGCGTCACCGAGCGCAAACTGAGACCTCGAATTTCAGCAATCAGGGTACCCGCCGTATCGTACAGGCAAACATCGGCACGAAGGTGACTCTGCTGAAGGCTGCGGGATTGAACATGACTCCAAACTTCGGGAGGTGCCGGATGATAGATTGTGACCTGCTCTACCCCAACCGGTAAATAAACCACTGGAAATTCTTCGATAGCCGAGGCAAACACCTGGAAACAGGCATCCAGTAAGGCCGGATGTAACGGGTAGGCTGAGCGATCGGATGTAATTTCAGTCGGCAGACAAACCAGTCCCAGTGCTTGGTCTGGGCCGGCCCATAATTTTTGAATCCCTTGAAATGCTGGCCCGTAGTGCAGGCCACGGAGGGCCAGCTGTCGAAAGTGATAGCCGACAGACTTGACCTGGGGACAAGACCCTTGAATGTGCTCCAGGCTGCGCGTTGAAGTGGGCTGAACGGGTGTTGTTAAGCGGAGGGAACCCGTCGCGTGCCGACATAGGGTTTCGTCAGACGCCGCAGCATCCCGACTGAACACTTCAAAGGTGTATCCGTCCTGGGCATGGAGCTGGAGCTGGAGCCGCAGGACGGGCTGTTCATACTGTTTGAGATGTAGGGGCTGCTCCAGTGAAATGGCTTCCAATCCAACGGTTTGGGTAGCCTCCTTGAGGACTTCACCCGCCGCCATCGCTACCGCAATGTACACCGTAGCAGGCAAGACAGCCTGTTCAAGAACCTGGTGATCGAGCAGGTAGTGGAGCGTCGGACTATCTAGCTTAGACTCAAACCAAATTTGATCCGGCGCTGCAGTGGGTGCAATGCGCTGGCCCAAGAGTGGATTTTGGGATGTAGCAGCATCCCCAGACAAGGCTTGATGACTTTGAGTCCAGGCAAAGTCGGCCTCTGTCCACCAGTAGCGTTGTCGTTGAAATGGATAGGTGGGAAGCGGGACTATCTGTCGCGGGTAGCCTTCATCAAACCCATCCCAGTTAACGGGCACACCTTGGCGGTAAAGCTGCCCCAAACTATGCAAAAGCTGCTGCCAGTTGGACTGTTGGGGTCGCAAGCTGGGCAGCCACTGACAGTCAGCATCCGGTAAGCAAGTTCGGCCCATGCCTAGCAGAATCGGCTGTGGCCCGATTTCCAGAAACAATCGTTCTCCCTGCCGATTTAAAGTTTGCATGCTGGCTGCAAATTTAACGGGTTCCCGGACGTGCAAACACCAATACTCGGGCGTGGCAATTTCGGCCCCAATGGGGGCACCCGTCAAATTAGAAATGAGGCTGATTTGGGGGCGGGCATAGGTCACCTCTGATGCAACCTGGGCAAATTCCGACAGCATTGGCTCCATCAGGGGTGAATGGAACGCGTGGGAAACGGTCAGGGGTTTAGTTTTAACGGCCTGCGATTCTAACTTTGAGGTGATCTGAGCGATCGCTTCTTTGGTGCCCGAGAGCACAAAGTTACCGGGGCCATTGACGGCGGCGATCGCAACGCCATTGCCATTCAGGGTAGCCTGTAGGGTCGCTTCATCGGTAAGAACAGCCACCATTGCACCATTTTGGGGCAGAGCCTGCATCAATCGGCCCCGGGTGGCAATCAGCTTCAGTCCATCTTCCAGGCTAAAGACCCCAGCAATACAGGCAGCAACATATTCTCCGACACTATGGCCTAAAACAACGGCAGGTTTAATGCCCCAAGATATCCACAGTTTTGCCAGGGCATACTCCAGGGCAAAAAGTGCGGGCTGGGTATAAACCGTTTCATCCAATAAGGTTTGGTCTTCGGTGTCGGAAAATAGCACATCCAACAGGGAAGGTTGCAGATAAGGCTGAAGAATTTCATTGCAGCGATCCAGAATGCGCCGCACTAGAGGCTGAGTTTGGTAAAGCTCTTGGCCCATCCCTGCATACTGTGAACCCTGTCCCGTAAACAAGAAAGTGACCCGGGGGTCTTGATTCGATGCCACCTGACCTTGGCAGAAGTGAGGGCTATCGGTTTCCCCGGTCAGCCAATGGCCGATGTGGGTGTGGAATTCGCTGGCCGATTCGCCTAGAAATACCAGCCGATGGGGAAAGTGCGATCGCCTGGTATTGGCCGTGTAGCACAGATCCGCAATGTTGACGAGGGGTTGATGCGTCAAAAGCTCGTGATAACGTGCCGCTAGTGCCTTAAGTGCGGGTGCGCTTTTTGCCGAGAGGGTCAAGAGATGCTGTGGGCGCTTCGCATCCGAGAAACTCAGGGGAGTCGTTTTTGGGGGGGCTTCTTGAAGGACAACGTGGGCATTGGTGCCTCCAAACCCAAAGGAATTCACTCCGGCTAAGGCTGCCTCTGCCGAAACGGGCCAAGGTTCGAGGGTTTGCTGAACCCGTAGGGGTAAGGTTTTGAAGTCAATGTAAGGGTTCGGTTCTTGAAAATGCAGGCTCGGCGGAATTTGCTGATGTTTGAGGGCGAGCGCCACTTTGATGAGTCCTGTAATGCCAGCAGCTGTCTCGGAGTGACCCACATTGGTTTTGACCGAACCTACCTTACAGATATCCTCGCCGGATCGCTGTTCCCTGAGGGCAGCCCCTAGGGCTTTTAATTCGAGTGGATCGCCAATTTTAGTGCCTGTCCCATGGGCCTCAACATACTGCACTCGCCCGGGTGATACTCCGGCCTGAGCATAGGCCGTGCGAACCACTTCTTCCTGCGCATCGGGATTGGGCGCCGAAAGCCCATTACTACGGCCATCCTGATTCACAGCGCTGCCGAGAATGACCGCATAAATGGGATCGCCATCTTGCTGAGCTTGAGACAGGGGTTTCAAGACCACGGCCCCTGCCCCTTCACTGCGCACATAGCCATTTGCTTTGGCATCAAAGGTTTTGCACCGACCATCCGGCGCAAGCAACCCAGCCTTGCTGAAGCTCACCGTTAAATCAGCAGACAACAGCACCTGCACCCCCCCGGCGATCGCCAGTGTAGACTCGCCACTCCATAGACTTTGACAGGCTAAATGGACAGCGACTAAGGAAGATGAGCAGGCCGTATCAATCGCGAGGCTAGGCCCCTTGAAATTAAATATATAGGATATTCGATTGGGGACAATACAGTTGGTATTGCCAGTCAGGCTGTAGGGATCATCACTGACAACCAGTGAAGAGTAATCGTGGCTGGACACCCCAACAAAAACCCCCGTTTTGCTTCCTGAGAGCTGTTTGGGAATTTGGCCAGCATCTTCTAGGGCTTCCCAGGTCGTCTCAAGCATGAGCCGTTGTTGAGGATCCATGCTGTTGACTTCCCGAGGCGCAATGCCGAAAAATAACGGGTCAAACTGGTCAACTTGGTCGAGAAACCCCCCCCATTTGGTTGTCATTTTGTGAGGTTGACTGGGATCTGGGTCGTAATAAGCCTCCAAATCCCATCTGGATTTGGGGACTTCTGTAATGGCATCAACCCCATTGCACAGTATTTGCCAAAATTCCTGAGGATTATTGCCTCCCGGTAAACGACAGCCCAGACCAATAATTGCAATGGGTTCTTTCGGCATTGTGTCTAGCTATCCCCTATGACTTCGCAAACGGAGTCCCTGACGAGATTCAGATGAATGACCTGAATGACCACGATGGATGATGTATTTATAGCGTATCTGGTGCCGGAAGGTTAACGCTGCATCCTGCTTACCGGATGGATACGGGCAGCGAAACCAGCCCTCTTAAAACCAAGTTCTTACGCCATGTCAACGACTCTGAACTGAGCTGAAAGGCATTAAATCGCTGGAGTAGTGTGCCCAGGGCAACTTGACCTTGGAGGCGGGCGAGATGTGCCCCCAAACAGTAATGTAATCCAGCCCCAAAGGGGATTGGGGGTGCATCGCGCCGACACAAGACTAAGCGATCAGGCTCAGAGAAAACGGCTGGATCCCGGTTAGCAGCCCCTAAACATAAATGCACTCGCCCGCCCTTTTTGAACAGTTGACCGTCAAACTCGATATCTTCTGGGATAGTACGAGCCACGATTTGCACCGGGCTATCAAATCGCAAAAGTTCTTCCAGGGCGTAGGGAACTTGATCCAAGTTCTGCTGGAGCTGGCTGAGCTGTTCGGGATGACGCAGTAGCGCTAAAACGCTGTTCCCGATAAAGTTCTCGGTCGTTTCTTGGCCAACACTAAACAGCATGGCGCAAAATCCGACGACTTCATCCGCATTCAACCTCTGCTCCCTGACTGCCATCGCTAACAGGCTAATGAGGTCTGCTTCTGGCTGCTGCTGCCGCTGGGCGATCAGGTCAATCAGATAGGCGCGAAATTCAAGGGCAGATTGATTGAGGGCTTGATAATCCTCCAGCGACATGGGTTGGTCAAAGACGCGAAAGAGTTGATAAGACCACTGGATCAACTGCGGGCGATCTGATTGCGGGACACCCAGCATCAGTGCCGAGACGGTTGCGGGGAGAGGTGCGGCCAGCTCAGCAATGATGTCTAATTGTTGTGGATGCTGCCGTTGATCGAGTAAATCCGTCACAATCTGCTGAATTTGAGGACGGAGTTGCTCAAGCTCCCCAACTGCAAAAGATTTACTGACGATGCTGCGAAGTCTTGTATGGTCAGGTGGGTTCAGAAAGAATAGCCAGGGGCTAATAGTTTGATTGAGGACACCCAACGCATCGTCTTGCTTGAGAAAACGACTCTTCTGAGTCAGGCGTCGGGGTAAATCATCGGCTAAGAAACGGGGGTCGTTCAGGACGGCTTTTACATCCGCATACCTTGTTAAGAGCCATTCTTCTCCCTGAAAACTTTGGGTGCGATGGCGCGGCACCTCGCTGCGTAAACGATGGTAAATCGGGTAAGGATCACGATTAAATTCCGGCAGGTACGGATTAAACTTAAATGCCTCGGCGTCCGTTCGCTGGGGGGTGGACGTGAAGTCAGCGGTACTCATAGTTAACCTCCGTTGCGATAAGCAGCCAATGCAATCAAGGCTTGTCTCCGAGATAGTGAGCCAGCGCTTTAATGCTGGGATATTCCCAGAAAATGGTTGGCTCTAATTTCTGACTGATCCAATCAGAGAGTTCCGCAGTCAAGCTGAGGGCTACGGAGGAGTCGAGACCATAGTGAGAGAAGGGTTCACTAACATCTACGGTTTCGGGTGGAACATTCAGATAGAGAGCAAGGTTGGCAACCATCCAGTTTTGGATGGCCTCGCAGGTAAGACTCTGATCTCCTAGGGAGGTGGCAGGCTGAGATTCGGCAGATTCGGCAGATATGCTAGCTCTAGCAGTCAGTTTTGCCAGCATCGCTTGCGCGGATTGCTGGATTTCTTGGACATTAACCGAACTTTCTCGCCATTCTGCCACTGGGGTCATGGCTTCTGATAAATATGCGGTGCGGCAAGCACTGCGCTGAATTTTGCCACTCGAAGTTTTGGGCAAACTACCGGGCTTAAACAGAGCGATCGCATAAACCTGAAGCTGATGCTCTTGAGAGACAGCCTGTCGGATCGCTTGCATGACGCGATCGCTGTCTAAAGTTCGGAGAGCTGGTCGATCAATTTCTTGGTTGATCACTAGGCGTTCAATGCCATCCACGGAAATCGCAAAGGCGACACTGTGTCCAGCACGCAGGGCAGGGTGACTCGACTCAACAGTCCATTCAATGTCTTGAGGGTAATGATTGCGCCCCCGGATGATGACCACATCCTTCAGGCGACCAGTGATAAATAGCTCCCCATTCTGCTTGAAGCCTAAATCCCCAGTGCGCAGAAATGGCCCTTGCTTACTGTTGGCTAAGTAAGCCTGAAATGCAAACTCCGATTCACTCGGGCGTTCCCAATAGCCTTGGGCTATGTTGGGGCCTGAAACCCAAATTTCCCCAACCGTTTGGGCTGAACAGGGAATCAAGGTAACAGGGTCGACAATTTCAATGTGTTGCTCGAGTGCTGCCTGGCCACAGCCAACAATGTAACGGGTCGACTCTGCTGTCGTGTCCACGGGGCGCAGCCGATGCTGCTCAAGGGCAACACCATCCAAAGAACACACGGTTGGTGCTATCTGTCCTCGCTTACTCGAAACCATGAGGGTGGCTTCTGCCATGCCGTAGCAGGGGTGAAAGGCAGTCTTTTTAAAGCCGCAGTCTGCAAAACGATGCGCGAAGTCTTCTAAAGTTTTCGCTCGAATAGACTCCGATCCGCTAAAGGCAACTGTCCAAGAGGCAAGATCAAGGTCAGCTTTTTGGGCGTCTCTAATTTTTTGGACGCACAGATCATAGGCAAAATTAGGGCCGCCACTGGTAGTCGCCTGATAGCGAGAGATCGCTTGTAGCCAGCGAACAGGCTTTTGAATAAAGTGGGCTGGGGACATCAGCACCATTGGCCGTCCGACGAAGAGGGGTTGCAAGACTCCACCAATGAGTCCCATGTCGTGATACATCGGCAGCCAAGATACACCACAACTTTCAGAACCATCTTGGAAACAGTGCTGAATTCCAGCAGCATTGTGCAATAGATGGGCATGGCTGATCATGACCCCTTTGGGGAGACCGGTAGCCCCTGATGTGTATTGTAATAGGGCAAGATCGTCCACCTTGGGAGAAACAGGTGTCCAAGTCTGAGCATCTTGCGTTGCAGTTCCCTCCAGTTGGTCAGTGGCTAGCCAATGAAGCTGGGAAAAATTCAGGTCTGAGGTCAGCTGTTTTTGGAGCTGTTCCGCAAGAGAATGGGTCGTCAGCGCCAATTTTGCCTGGGCATCTATGGCGATCGCCCTCACTCGTTCACCATTTTGATTGCGTCGGGGAAGATAAGCCGGGACGGCTACCACGCCTGCATATAAACAGCCAAAAAATGCTGCAATAAATTCCAGCCCAGGGGGGTAAAGAAGCAGAGCCCGTTCACCAATACTGTCAAGGGACCGCAAATAAGCAGCGATCGCCCGCGCATGACAGTCTAGTTCTTGATACGTGAGGCTCACCGCTTGCGTTTCGCCATCCAGGAGGAAAGTATAAGCTACCTGGTTGGGAATAGCCGCAGCTCTTGCTTGTAGCAGGTCTATAAAGGTTTTTCCCTCTAAATTATTCACCAAATAATGCATTCATCAATACTTAAATAATTTTAATAAATTCTATAGAAACAAACTATTCACCAAACATCAGCACGAGGGGTTCCTAAAGTAAGACAGCAAAGAAAGCGAGAATGTTGCTCAGCCCAACTAAAAAGGAATTGAGACGCCTACCCCAACCGCAGGATCATTGTTTTCCCGCACCCTAAGCTGCTGGAAAACCGATGCCCCGACGCGATTGGTGACAAACAGCTCAAAACTAGGGCGAGCAAGAGCATTGCTGAAGTCAAACCCTAGTAGCTTAGAAGGTTGCCAACGGACACCAAGGTTCCAGGCAATGCGATCTGCGAGCCGACCATTGATGAAAGCATTCCCATCTCCCGCAAAGTTAGCACCCACTTCTCCCAGAAAACTCACATCTTTAAATGCCTGGTACGATCCACCGACATTTATCCCAGCTAGGCTAAGCCCACTTCGTTGGACAAAAGCAGCGACGGGAGTAAGCCACAGAGCAGTTCCTTCTTCGAATTGGTACTGAATAGGCACAGATATAGTACCAATCCAAGTTGTATTTAAACCATCCACAAGATCTCTGCTAAGAATATTTGGGAATGATTTATTCACTCCGCTATCTATAAAAGATGTAGCATCGTTATTGAGATAATTTTCTAGGAGATTATTGCCTCGGGCTAAGGTGGCAGCCACGCTTACAGTAAAAGGAGCCCCTTCACCTTGATTCAGAAGTCGGACTTTCGCGCTCAGTCCTTGCTCCGATTCATCAACATCACCAAAAACATAGTCAAGATACGCACCAAACTCGAAATCTCTAACAACACCGTACCGGAGGGCTGTCATGATGCCTGAGCTGCCTCCTTGAAATTGCACCAGTACTTTCCCTGCTGGAACAGTTCCTCCATCAAAAAATCCCAGGCCATCAGTGGTTAAGGGTGTATCTCGCTGGTTATATTGCCCCTCAAAGTTATTCGGGTAGCGACGGTTATTCGGGAAAATATCTGGCATGACTGTAATCCCTGCCCCGAAAGCTACATTGCTGCGATCGGCGGTGAGAGAAATAGGCCCTAGCCCTCCCAAAGCGTTCGTTGCAAAAATATCCAAACCTAGACGAGGGTTAATAAAGTACCTTAGCCCCGCATTAAAGACCACAGTTTTTGCTGGCAATCCGGTTTTGAAATTAAGGCTGTTATTACCTGTGAAGGGAACAAATACATCGCCCCAGGCCATAATGCGATCAGAGAAACGATAGGCTGCACCCCCGGCTAGCCCAAAAGTTGTCCCAAATGTGCCGCCATTTGCAGGGAATCGAGGCACAAGTACGGCACTATCTTCTTGAAAAAATGCCAGCGTAGGAGCCACTGTAAAACTCGCGCGATCGCCCACTAAAAACGTAAAGGGCAACTGAACTGCGGGCACAAGGCCATCACCATCGACAATGGACACAACACCATCCTGGACAAATCTTGCTGCTCGAGATTCTGCTGCTGATAATGAGACGATGCCACTCAAAATCTGAGTTTTTTCCTCATTCTGCCAAACTCTATACTTGAGTTGGAAGGAGCGGTCTTCGTTGGGATTTCGTATCCTTCCATTCAAGGGATCCAAGAAACTGCTGTCAAAGACTTGGTAGGCTGCTGCAAATTCTAAGTCATTGGTAATCCCCACTCGAACACCTGGCCCGGCAAAAAATGGCGTACCTGACCCCGTTCTGACAGAGGATGACGTTGTATTATCAAAGAACCGCTGACGAAAATCAAAAACTACATTTCCGGCCGGGATTGTTTCAGCAGTCAGCAGCCCAGAAAAAGTGAGAGGGCTGTCCGAAGCCGTTAGCTGGGTGGGAGAGTTATCCTGAGGCTGGCTGTCATCCCCTGTCTGCTGTGCTGCCTCAGATGAGTTAACTGTCGGAATCTCTGAATCAGCAAGGGCGGTACCTAGTAAATTGGCGCTGGCTAGGTCTACCCCCGTTAACGTGGCTGTCTCTAAATTTGTGACGTAGCTCAAATTTGTCGCCGATAGATTCGCATTACTAAAGTTTGCACCCTGTACATTTGCTTTTGTGAGGTCAGCATAGTTTAGGGTGGCTGCTGTTAAATTGGACTGAGAAAAATTTGCTTCAGTAAAATTAGCGTCACTGAGGTTAGCACCGCTGAGATTTGCGTCACTGAAATTGGCATTGGAAAAGTTTGCATAACGCAGGACAGCATTGGCTAAATCTGCATTGCTGAAATCTGCCGCTTCTGCCTTAACACCAGTTAAGTTTGAGCCGTTCAGCTGGGCCGTTGTGATATTGGCATTCTTGAGGTTAGCAAGATAAAGATTTGCACCCGTTAGATCAGCTCCACTCAGGTTAGCTTCTTGTAAATCCGCGTTACTTAGGGTTGCACCACGAAGATCCGTATTGCTGAGATCCAGACCCCTCAAATTTGCATTACTGAGATTGCAATCTTGACAAGCGCGACTATCTCTAAGCTTTTCAACTGGGGACTGATCCTGTGCCTGTGCAGCACTCAGTCCACCAAAGATTGCGATTAAAGAGAGCGAAGTAGCCGTTATTATTTTCATATCACCTCACACCTACTCATGAGTAGGTAAACCACTACTGAGTTACACAATGTAATTTGTAGCCTTTGAAACCCGACAAAACTGGGAAACAATAATCCTTCTAAAAAGGGAACGAGATACCAACACCAACCGCAGGACTATTCCCCTCCCGAACTCTGAATTGCTGGAAGGCTGAAGCACCCACCCGGTTCGTAACAAACAGCTCAAAACTCGGACGCATCAGTGCTTCTTCGTAGTCAGCGCCAAAAAGGACAGAAGGTTGCCAACGAACTGCAAAGTTCCAAGGGATCCGATCGGCTAGCCGATTATTGATGAAGGCATTACCATCACCGCCCACCGTGACGCCTAATTCACCAAGCACACTAACATCACCGAATACTCGTATAGACCCACCCACACTCAGTCCGGCAAAGGTTAGTCCACTGCGCTGTACAAAACCAATGGTCGGGGTGGCCCATATTGCGGTGTCGCGACTGAATTGATACTGCATGGGCAAGGATGCAGTAGCAATGAAAAGTGAGTTTCCTTCACTAATCTGTCCTCCAAATAGAAATGGTATTGACTTGTCCACATTTCTGTCAGCAAATGACGTGGCATCGTTTTCACGAATGTTTTGAACAAGTTCATTACCGACTCCTAAGGTAGCCACGCCGCTAATGGTGAAGGGGGCACCATCCCCTTGATTGAGAAACCGGAGCTTAGCGCTCAAACCTTGTTCAGATTCGTCTACATCACCAAAAACGTAATCCAGATAGGCACCAATTTCTAAATTCCGCGTAGCCCCATAGCGCAAAGCGGTCATCACACCATTGCTACCCCCTTGGAACTGTGCCAGGAATCTACCAGCAGGGACGGTGCCGCCATCAAAAAAGCCTAGGCCATCAGTGGTTAGAGGCGTATCTGCTTGATTGAACTGACCCTTGAAGTTATTAGGATAGTTTTCGTCGTTGGCTGGCACAGCACCAGGCATGAAGACCAACCCAGCTCCAAAGCCAATGTTGTTACGATCTGCGGTTAGGGCAACTGGCCCGAATGTTCCAAAGGTATTGGTCGCGAAAACATCAACACCTAGCCGTGGCGTTAGAAGGTAGCGAATCCCGGCATTAAATGCCAGGGCTTTTGCGGGATTACCACTGCTGCTACTGATGCTGTTATTGCCAACAAAGGGGAAAAATGCATCGCCCCACAGCAGCAACCTTGGATTGAGCTGGTAAGACACTGCACCTGTCAGGCCAAAGGTGGTGCCAAAAGAGCCAGAATCCGGGAGAGGCAACCGACTTAAAAATAAAGCGCTATCTGCTGGGAAAAAGGCAAATGTTGGGGAGGCAGTGATGTTTAAGCGCGGATTCACCTTGAAGGTAAAGGGAAAGGCTAACCCAGGCACAAGACTATTGCCGTCTGCGCTCAAGTTGCCAGAGCCATCAAGACTTCTGAATCCAAATCGAGGCTCATTAAATCCAGCTAAAGATACAACGCCGCTTAGAGCTTGGGTTTGGGCATTGTTTTCCCAAATCTTCTGCTTAAATTCAATGGCAAAGTCATCAGTCGGTCTATCGTCATCTAAGAAGGGATCAAACCCACCTTGCTTTTCGATTGAAACAGGATCGAAGTTCTGAAAGGCAACGGTTAACTCTGAACTATCCGTGATCCCCCAACGTACACCAAGGCTTGGCCAGAAAGGAGTGCCATCGGTTCGGGTTCCATCGGACGTGAAGTCGTTGGTAAAAGATGTGCGGGCTGTGCCCTGAATGACAACTTCCCCGCCCCGCAGATGTTGAGCGGTGGGTCGCTGCAAGGGAATGTTTGCTAGAGGGCTATCAGCAGCACCAAATTCAGTTTCATTGAGAATTTCTAACTGATTCTGATTGGCTGGATCTGCGGCTTGGGCTGAGTCTGGGTTGGTTTTGGCTATTTCCGAATCCGGCAGATTGGTACCAACCAAATTTGCTCCAGTCAAGTCGGCACCCGCCAAAACAGCGGTATCTAAATTGGTGACGTTGCTTAAGTTGGCAGCTGAGAGTTTAGCATCGGTTAAATCCGCTCGGTCGACATTCGCTCTAGTTAGATCTGCATAGGTGAGGGTAGCACCACTGAGGTTGGCTTGAGCAAAATTGCTGTCGATTAAGGTAGTATCGCTGAGATTCGCGCCAGAGAGATTCGCGCCGGTAAGATTGGCATTGGACAAGTTGGCATAGCGCAATACTGCGTTGGACAAGTCTGCATTGCTGAAATCAGCCTGCTCGGCCTTGGCCCCAGTCCAGTTTGAGCCACTCAGGTTAGCTGTTGGCAGTGTGGCGTTACTGAGATTGGCTAAATAGAGATTCGCACCGCTTAGATTCGCACCGCTTAAATTGGCACCACTGAGATCCGCATTGCTTAGGGTGGCACCACTGAGGTCAGTATTGCTGAGATCGAGACCCGAAAGGTTTGCGTTGCTGAGGTTGCATCCTTGACAAGCGCGGCTGCTTTGCAGCTGCTCAATGGGAGATAGGTTATCTTGTGCTTGAGCTGAGATTACCCCGCCGCTAAAGGCCATCAATGTTATTGATGCCAGAGTTAATAGTTTCATCTTGCCTCACACTCCACACGATCACCAGCTGTATCAAACGTCAGACAGCTTAAAGCTTAATCTTGTCTGCCTGATATCATACTGGGCAATCCCAGGAGTTTGAAAGAAATATTTGGCAAATGATCGGTTTCAGGTAGGACTTCTCAAAGCTCAGAAACGCGTTTAGGGCACAGTCACCCCATGAATTGGGCGAATAAGTGAGATTGACTGTGAATACCTGTGAATGTGAAAGGCTGTTTTTTGTCAAAAGAACCTATATCTGAATCAAGAATTACGACTATTACTTTTTAGGTGAGAGCGACGATACTCCTTTGATTTTTTCTATCCCAACTATAGAGGTTAAAGAAGGGCTCCAGTCTGCGTCTAAAAGTCGCTCTATCATTTAGCAGGCTCATGGGGAGAGGCTGATTGAGCTGATACAGGCCAAGATGACGAAACTGCCAAAAAATAGCCAGCACAACTCTTGCCTTACCTGCTTCGTTGAAAGACAAGGTAGTCATTGTGCTGGCCTAATCTAGGCGAAATGCTTGATCCGGCGAGTGTGATGGGTGGATGAGACGGCATTCAGAGAAGAGCAATGTGCTAATCAGGAATATGGCACAAGCTCAGTCGTTTCAATGCTGCCACGTCAACAATCTCACAGCTTCTGGGATGTATTACCAACTTAAGGTAGGTGACCTTCACTTGATAAACAACATTTCTTGATAGGTTGGCAAGGGCCAGGAACTGTCGGCAATTTCCCCTTCAATCGCATCAGCAGACACGCGGATTTGATCCATTAGGGGCCGAATCGTCTTGGCACAGTACTGCATTTTGTCTTCGGTTGACGCAAAATCATGCTTGTCCAGAGCCGCACTCAGTTGAGCAGTTGTATCCAGAAGGGCGTTTGTGAGATCGGCAATTGTCTTGGCGCTATCTTTGCTAAGGGCAATTCCTAAATCAACGAGACTCGTAATAGTTGAAGTTAGCTTGGCAAGATACTCAACGGCAGCTGGATAAATGATGGTTTTGGCCATGCTGAGCACTAGCTTGGCCTCTACTTCGATGGAGAGAATGTACTGCTCAGCATAAACTTCAAAACGACTTTCTAGCTCGACTGGCGTGAGCACGCCCGTTTTCTCAAATAATTCTCTGACGTAGTCGGCCTTGAGTACAGGTAAAGCATCGGCTGTTGTACGCAGGTTGGATAATCCGCGTTCTTCAACCGCCATTTTGTGCCACTCTTCAGAGTACCCATTACCGCCAAAGACCACAGCCCCGTGCAGCTCCATAACCTCTTTGAGCACGGTTAGGATGGCTGTATTAAGTTCTAACCCTTTAGCTAGTTCGCTTTCTAGGCGATCGCCAATCCATTCGAGGGAATCGGCCAGCATGGTATTGAGGACAATTAATGGCCCCGATACCGATTGACTGGAGCCGACAGCACGAAACTCAAAGCGATTTCCCGTAAAGGCAAAGGGAGATGTCCGGTTGCGATCGCCTGCATCTTTGCTCAAGGGAGGAACAACATTCAGGCCCAAATCCATAACGCCTTTGTGCTTTGAGTCGGTGACGCTGCCGTTCTTGATTTGCTCAAAGACATCTTCTAGCTGTGTGCCTAAGTAAACTGACATGATGGCCGGGGGTGCTTCATTGGCCCCTAAACGATGGTCATTACTGGCAGTAGCAATGGCAGCCCGCATGAGGGAGCCATACTTATGGACACCCCGGATGACTGCACCACAGAAGACCAAGAACTGAGCATTTTCGTGGGGGGAATCACCTGGATCTAAGAGGTTTCCCTGGGTAGCATTACCAACAGACCAGTTGACGTGCTTTCCAGACCCATTAATTCCTGCGAAGGGCTTCTCATGAAGCAGGCAGACAAAGCCGTGCTTCTTGGCCGTGTGCTTGAGAATCGTCATCAGCAGCTGCTGGTGATCGCTCGCAACGTTAGCCGCTTCAAAGAAGGGAGCAATTTCAAACTGACCGGGTGCAACTTCGTTGTGACGAGTTTTTGCAGGAATGCCGAGTTTATAGAGTGTCTCTTCTACATCCTGCATGAAGACCTGAACTCGCTCAGGAATTGCGCCAAAGTAGTGATCATCAAACTCTTGACCTTTCGCAGGGGCCTTACCAAACAAAGTCCGCCCGGAGAGTAAGATGTCGGGGCGCTGGCTCGCAAAATTGGCGTCAATCAAGAAATATTCTTGCTCGGCGCCACAGCTGGAATTTACATGGGCAATTTCGCTGTGTCCTAGAAGTTTTAAGACTTTATTCGCAGCCTTGTCCATGGCTGAGATGGAACGCAGGAGGGGCACCTTCTTATCTAGGGCTTCGCCAGTCCAGGAAACGAAAACGGTGGGAATACAGAGCGTGGATCCATTGTCCGTCTCCATGATATAGGCAGGACTAGTCACGTCCCAGGCGGTATAGCCACGTGCTTCAAAGGTGTCTCGGATACCACCATTCGGGAATGAGGACCCATCTGGCTCCCCTTGAACCAAAACTTTGCCGGAAAATTCTGAGATAACGCTGCCGTCTCCCTGTACCGAAATGAAGCCGTCATGCTTTTCGGCAGTCAAGTTTGTCATGGGATAGAACACATGGGCATAGTAGAGTGCCCCTTTGGCCATGGCCCAATCTCGCATTGCGGTGGCAACGGCGTCGGCAACGGATGGGTCTAGCTTGTCGCCCGTGACGATGGTGTTCTTGATGGATTTGAAGACAGCCTTGGGCAGGCTCGCCTGCATTTTGCTGAGATTAAAGACGTTCTCTGCCCAGATCTCTTCGAGACGCTCCGGTGCTTTAGACGGCATTAGCTCTCGATTGGTAATCTGATAAACTGCTTGAGCGCGGGCCGCTTTTCCACTCATAGTTATTCCTCTGGGTCGATTCGTCTGATCCTACTTAAAGCAGATTCGCGAAATAGATAACTCTTATACCAAAGCTTAATTCTTCAGGTTTTTCTCTCTACTTCTGCTTAGGGTGCTATCGGGTGCGATTTTTCGTACACCAGAGTAAGTTTGGCAATGTGTGGGAGTAAACGAAAGTCACGGCCCGGTTAGTGGTGAGCTATTTCAATTGGATCCAAATTCACAGCCGCTTCAAAACAACCGCAGCCTAGAGAGCTGGATTAACTCCTCAAGCATGGATCTGGCATGACATGCTGTGCTACTCCACAATTATTTCAGGTACAGCTAATGACCCAGATGATCCAGTACATCACAGGCCATCGTGATATTGCTTCCCTTCCTGCTCCTATCTCAATCGGAGACGTTTGCAATGATTCTCAATCACGATTTCTGCCGTCGAGGTTTATTTCGGGGTGAAATGACAATCCCAACAACCCTTAACCGTCGATTTTCTGGTGATTATTGACAATAAAGAAAGATCTCCAGGTATTGTTCAGGAACCCAAAGACCTTGACCAGTAGTACTTTCAAAAAAATCGGAGCGGCGGGATTTGAACCCACGACCCCCACTACCCCAAAGTGGTGCGCTACCAAGCTGCGCTACGCCCCGTTCAATCGTAACTGTCCCTGGCATCTGACGAAGATTGGTTGTTTCAGCCATTTCAGGTCTAAAGACCGCTCAAAGTAGAAGCTGAAACCCTATTAAACTCGTTGAACACTAAGCTCAATATGAGTTCCAGGGACGGTTACGTTCAATCTTGCTCAACAAGACTAACATAAAACGCCTTGCAGTATCTTTCTGCTCAGGCAAAATTATGACGATTGGTCGCTAGTGGTCTTGAGTCGTGAGTGGGCACAGCAGCGCCACCCAGCTCAAGTTCACGCTCTCAAAAGACCTGAAGCATTTGAATGGCTCGCAAGACTTCAGGGGTTGTTATGGCTGGCCAATATCCTTCCGATCGCCGGCCAACCAAAAGAATAAAGCTGAGGTCAAAAGCCTCTGGGTAACCCCTAGCCTCAACGCGGACAAACTCACTCGACGCTTCACAGGCGATCGCCTCTTCATCCATCAGCTCTAGCCGCATTTGCTCTAGGGTTTGACTGAGCTGCTGTGCCAGACGACAGAAATCTTGAAATTCTGCATGGGTCAGTTCAACGGCCCAATCATCTCCCCCTAACAAGGCCTGAAATGCCTGGGGTTCTGGGTCGTAACCCACTCGCCAGCCCTCACCAAGCCGCAATTGTCGGGCCACAGTCCCTAAGGCAACAAAAACTGCGCGTCACCCTCCGGGTTGGAACTGTCCCTGGATGGTGTAGGTAGGAGTAAGTCCGCTGCACTACCCCTCGCGGGAAAAGGTGTCGGCGCTAAAGGAGGGCGATCAGCAGCTTTTGGAGCAGTCTGGGAGGTTGAGACAGCCTGTGCAGCACCCTCTCCCCCGCCAAACCTATTGACCAGGGCTTGAATGAGCGCATTTCGCTCACTTCGGCTGAGCTTTTGCACCGCAGCAATATCTGGCTGCATTGGATTTTCGGTTAAAAAAGACTTGCCCGGATAGACCTCCGCATCCAGGTAGTCATTGATGCCCAGATAGTCAGCCAGGGTAATCTTCCAATCTAATCGATACAAAGGCGATCGCCCTTTCACCGCCGTGTGATACTGAATCAAACGACTGACCAAGGTACTATCCGTGGCCGTTTGGTTCGTTGCGCTGCGGGTGTACCCATTTTCTTGCGGCAAATTGGGAAGCTGCTGGTAAACTTCCTCGGCCACGGTCTTCGGCGAACGAGACTGTGCCAGAGCAGCCCCAAGGGGAAAACTCAAGCTAGAGGCTAAAACTACCCCACCCAAAAAAAACACCAGTAAGCGCCAGGTTTGACGATGCATTGGCTTCATCCTGCAATTTCTGTGGCAGTGACCGGAGATCTATTGCGCTCCGGTCACTGCCCTCATCAAAGACGGGAACAGGGCTGATTCAGTTGCCCGACTCAAAATATCCCGACCGAGTTCTAGTCCCCAATAATTTCAGGCTGAGTCATTTCATCGGACATTTCTAGGATTGCCTGCATGACGCATTTCAGGCCACCATCATCAAAATCTTCTAGATTCTCGCGACGACGACGCTTTTTAGCTCGATTCGCGACCTGGACAGTGATGCGGTAGCGGTTGGAAGAGGCATGAACCAGCTCTTCAGCACGACGCATAATCTGAGTCGTATCAATACTGCTGCGCTTTTGCATGGGCAATGTAGCTTAACTAGCCTAACGGTACAACCCATTTTAACAATGGCTGGGGCATCCAACCATCCACCCCCCGATTCGGCACCCCGCTGATCAGCGAATACCATAGGAACCATAAGAACTTACAATTCCGGTGGGTTCAGCCAAAATGGTATAAATGAGTTGAAATTTGTAACGCCACATATTTTTTGAAACCATTGTGTTTGGAGTCAAGCTAAAGGTGTCTTTAATCCAGACACATTTTTTTGACTCTCATCGTGTTGCGTAAAGCCAGAGGAATATCGCCATCATGACCGCTGTGACATCCCATCCTTCGTCTACAATTCCTGATTTCTGCGAAGGCATTCAGTATTTTGGCGACCCCTGGCCCCAATTTGACACCCTAGGCCAGCAGCCTGCGATCGCCCCTGATGCAACAGCCATTGCCGACCCCACGGATCAATCAGCCCTCTACCAAACCCTGTTGGCGGCAGATGCCCTCCGCTACTTGACCCTACAAGTAACCGCGAGTAAATCCTCTGGACATCCTGGGGGGTTTGCCAGTTCCGTTGAAGCCTACGCTGCCCTCGTGATGCTGGGTCACAAAAATATTCTGACGGAAGTGGGCCACCATGCTCCAGGATTTTACAGCGCAATGTTCATGGATCGCTCTTTGGAAGCGATGGGGATTTCAACCGTACAGCAGCTCCGGGAACAGTTTCGCGAGCGCCACGGGCTACTGGGTCATCTTTCTGGCCAGATTCCAGGACTGCTCGGCCCTGCTGGCCCCTTGGGACAGGGACAGCACTTTGCCATGGCGAATGCCCTACTCCACCGCAATACGCTCTTCCCGTTTACTGTGGGCGATGGTGGCCTGGGTGAACCCTACATCACCAGCAGCATGGCTCACTTTCACACGGCTTACCCTGGAGTGACCAACTTCCTACCCGTCCTAGTTTGGAACGGGTTCAGCCAGGAACACCACAGCATGGTGTCCTTACAGTCCAACGAAGCCATGACCCGCTACTGGCGGGGGAACGGGTTTGATGAAGTCGTCCTGATTGATGCTAAGGAATACGACGACGCCAATCAAGTCGGCGACTACGTCGATAGCACAGCCTTCTCCTTTGAGCAGCGCATGGCCTTTATGCAGGCCATGATGGTCGCCACTGACCAGGCCGCGCGGCTGGCCCTGGGGGGCAAACTCACGGTGCTGATTATCAAGCAATTAAAGGGGGCAGGGGTTCATGCGAGAGGGGCCAAGTCCCATAACCTGTACGCTTACCACACCCTCGACAACCCGGATATTGTAGCAGCGCTCAAAGGGCGCGCCCTTTCTCCCGAGAGCTGGGCACTGGTACGGGCAAACCTGTCGCGTGCTGGGGGTGGCCCAGCAGCTGAAACAGCCGTTACGGAATCAGTGCTGCCAATCGCATCGCTGCAAAATTTACCGCTGGAAGAGTTTGCCGTGGGTGGCGAACCGAAGGTATCCACGACTGCCATGGGTGCCCTTGTGGGCGCAGTGGGTCAGCAAGATCACCGCTTCGTGGTCACCAATGCCGATGGGAACGAGGCCTCTGGCATCGGGAACATCAACCAGGCCCTGAAAATCATCCACCCCACTGAGGATTCACTTTACAATCAGTCTCCCCAGGGGCAGGTCTACGAGCCGCTGAGTGAAGATGCCTGTGCCGGATTGGCCGCTGGATTGGCGCTGATGGGCAGTCGCTCCCTGTGGTGTTCCTATGAGTCCTTCGCCATCAATGGTCTACCCATTTGGCAAACCGTTACCCAGGCGATGGCAGAGCTGCGGCGTCCTACCCCCTCCACCATCACGCTCTTTACGGCGGGCGCTTTGGAGCAGGGCCGCAATGGCTGGACCCATCAGCGGCCCGAAATTGAAGCCTATTTTGCCTCAATGATGCGGAACGGCAATATTTTTCCCTTGTTTCCCGCAGATGCCAACGCCATTCAGGTGGCCTACGAATGGGCGCTTTCTACTCAAAATAAAGGGGTAGTGATTACCGCTAGCAAGTCGCCGCTGCCGATTCGCACCACCTTTGACCAGGCCAAGCAAGGACTTCAAGAGGGTGCCATTGTGCTCCAGGATATTGAGGGAACCGAGCATGGCAAAAAGATTGTGTTTGCGGTAGTGGGTGATATGCCCTTGATTCCAGTGTTTGAGGCAGCGGCGCTGCTGGAAGCGGAAGGGTTTGGAGCTAAGATCCTCTCTCTCATCAGTCCTCGACGGCTGTACCGTCCCCATGATGTGGCCTGGGAGAGCTGTGCCGAGCCAGATAGCCATTTTATGAGTGATGAACGCTTCGCTGAGCTATTTGCCGGGGATGCACTCATTGGTGTGACGGGTGGCGCTAGCGCGATGCTAGAGCCAGTCATGCTGCGCTGCACGGTGAAACGAGATGTATTCGCCTGGAAACGCGGCGAAACAACGGCAAGCGCGGGTGAACTAATGAGCTTCAATGGCATTGCAGCGGATGCGATCGCCAAGCGGGCCTTGGAGTTAGTTCACTAGCGTACTCAGCGAACATCGCAGCGAATTTCGACTAAAAATCCGTCGGGGTCATAGAAATAGATGCCCCGACCTGTGGGCCGACTCACCGGGCCATGGTCAATCGGAATCTGGTGAGCCGTTAAGACCGCGACGGCCCCATCGAAAGCTTCCGGCGCAATGTCAAAGGCGAGGTGATTGGCCCGCGTATATTGCTGCTTGGGGTCAGGATGGGGTGGCGATAGGTCGGGCTCTCCAAATAGATCAAGCACTAAACCATCGGGCGTGACAAAGTTTGCCACTTTACCCTCACTGACAAGCGATCGCAGGGTCGAGGGAACTTCTGCGCCGGTCAGTTCATGGAGGCCCAGAACCTGGCCATAGAATTGGCGAGATGCCGCCATATCTTTAACGTTTAGGGCAATATGATGAACCCGACGCAGTGCGCCAACGGGCAAACAGGGCATCGTTTGCTGCGGGGTAGGATTGATCATGGCCCAGCATCACCTCAATAATCTCTATCGCTATTGTAGTGAGGCAGTTGTGTAGTGAGGCAGTTGGCTGCGGGTCCTAGCGGGTTGGAAACTGAGTTTGCACCATTTCTGCAAGGTGAGCGATGATCGAAGTGGCTAGATCCTGTTGGGTAGCGGCTTCCAGCGGTTCTAGGGCGGGGAAGGGATTCACGTTGACCACCATCGGGCCTTCATGGGTACGCAGCATATCAATGGTGGCCACTTGCAGCCCCAAGGCCTTTATGGCGGTGCGCGCTAGGGCATATTCTGAGGGGCGCGGCGAGAGGGGTGTCAAGAGAGTATCGGCCTCTAGGTTCGCGCGAAAGGTTGGGGTGGCCCCTTGCCTTAAGATAGCGGTGACCACTTGATCCTGAAGGACGAAACAGCGGAGGTCGCTCCCACTGGCTTCGTGGATATACTGCTGGGCTAAAATATCGGCATTGAGGCCCTGAAATGCTTCCAGCATGGAGCGCGCAGCCTCCTGGGTTTCTGCAAGGAAACTTCCCGTTTTGTCAGGGGTGTGGGGGAGCTTCAGTACGGTGGGGCTACTGCCTAAACCAGAGAGCAGCGTACCGCTTTCGCGCGGGGTGAACGCAAAACCCGTCATCGGAAATAGCACCCCAACATGGGCCAGCTGCTGATAGCAGTGCAGTCGATTGCAGGCCATGGCGATCGCCCCCGAGGAATTGAGCAAGGGCACCTGCATCAATTCAAACTGGCGCAGCAGAGGCAGCGCCGTGAGGGGATTGCCCTGACTCAACCAGGGAATTACAGCGTCAAACCGAGGCAGCAGCCGACCACTGTGCCAAATTTGCGATCGCCGGGCATGAACCGTCAGGGAACAGTTTTGATAGTTCAGAATATAGGCCTGGTGCCCTCGTTGCAAACTCGCTTTCTTCAGGCGCAAGGGGGAAGCAAGGGTCGGATCCTGAACCAAGATGGCGATTTTCATGGGAAGTGCCATTGACCTGAACCAGAAGCATCGGGTAGCGGATACCCCTCAAGGTTGATCCCAGCCATATCAAATCCAGCTCGAAAACTGTCGCGTTGTCAGCATGGTAGCGTGAAGCAGCATGGGCTTTTAGTAGTGCCTTTCTTTCCACATCAGCGCACTGAGTAATTTACCCCAAATGCCAACTACGCCATCCCTTCAGCCCGTACCGCTGAGACTTTCAGCTGACCCAATGGGATAGCCTCAAGATCCTCGACAATAGAGTGCAGTGACTTTACACCGATGGCACTGTCATGACTGATCCTCAATCCTGTGTGTTACATCTCCCGACGGTTGCTGCGACCCAGACCCTGGGTATTGCCTTAGGACAAGTTCTGCCTCGGGGTGCAAGCCTGTTGCTGGCAGGCAACCTCGGCAGCGGTAAAACCTGCCTGGTGCAGGGCCTGGGCAAGGGGCTGGGCATACCCGATCTGATTGTGAGCCCAACGTTTGCCCTGGTACAGGAATACCTAGACGGACGATTGCCCCTCTACCATTTTGATCTGTATCGTTTGTCTCCTGCAGCAGTTGACGCCCTCCACATTGAAACCTACTGGGATGCCCTGGAAACAGAACCGGGCCTGATTGCGATCGAATGGCCTGACCGCCTCCAGTCCTGGCCCTCCCCCCATATTCAGATTCAGCTAACCCCAAGGGGAACTGGCCGCACCGCTCAGCTTCAGGTCGAGGATCCTGACCAGTGGGCCGCGATTCAAGCCGCGATCGCCCCTTTTTATGCCGAAGCTGAGGCTTCTTCATGAGCAAACCAATCCGCTCTGCCAGGTGGCCCAGATGCTGGCTCGGGACGGCCATTCTGCTGGGGAGCCTCTGGATTATCGGCAGCACCACAAGTGCGATCGCCCAGACCAGGCCCACTCCACCCGTTTCACTTCCCTGGCAATCTATCCCCTGGACTCAGCTTGAGCGCTGGGTCAGTCAAGGTGCGCCAACCTTTGAAACCGGGACGGTGCGACTGGATGGTCTGCGGGGCTTTACCATTGCCGCGCCTATCCCCGCTGCAATCGGTCAAAATGCCGAATCAGAGCGACCCATTACCGTTCGCGTGCGAGACATTGAAGAACAGCTCTCGCAAATTTTGGCAAAGTTGCCACAACAGAATGGATTTGAGGTGATTCAGAGCTCACAGCCGGGGTCATCCGAGCGATCAAATCCCCAAACGCTTCCGGTGCTGTCTGTGCAGACCGCCGAGTTGAGTGCCAAGAGATTGCCACCCAGCTACGTCATGACGGTGACTCGACTGGATGCAGAACTGTACGGACAAAATCTGCAGCAAACAGCCCAGACGCTTAAGGGCTCTATCACCAAACTCCTTGAGCGTGCTTACGGAGAACGGCAGCCTGGTTTTCTGCGCCAGCAAATTTACTGGGCCTCCGGGCTCTGCCTGGTGATGGTGATGACTAGCCTGGAGCTGGGGGTTTTACAGCGGCGGCTGCGGCGATCGCAGCAAACTCCAGCCGTTGCCTCAGAAGCGGCAACGGTTACACCAGCCCCTAACACCCCAGAAGCCACAGACCAGATCCTCCAGTTCCGGCTTCAGGATCGTCAGCAGCGCAACAGCCTCAAGCTCAAGCGGTTTCTGCTCCAAACAGGTCAGGTGGCCATTTGGGTGGGTGGCACGCTGGCCATTTTGGGCCTGTTCCACCAAACCCGCTGGCTCCAGCTACTGATTCTGCGATCGCTACGGGTGCCGTTGCGCATTCTGGCGGTTAGTCTGGGGAGCTACCTGGGGGTGCGTCTCTCGTTTGTCTTTATCGACCGCTTTTTTACCGTCCTCCAGGGGCCAGACCTGCTGATTCCAGAGCGATCGCAACGTTGGGCACTGCGCGCTTCTACCTTTTCGCGCGTGGCCCGCAGCGGCGCAACTTTTGTGTGGTTCAGCGTCGCCTGCTTTGCCATTCTGGCGATATTAGGGGTAGATTTGGTGCCGCTCTTGGCGGGGGCTGGGGTGCTAGGGTTGGCCATTTCTTTTGCTAGCCAAAGCATCATCAAGGACACCATCAATGGCTTTTTAATTTTGCTCGAAGATCAGTATGGAGTGGGAGACATCATTCAAATTGGGACAGCGGTGGGCCTCGTGGAGTCGATGAACCTCCGCATCACCCAGCTGCGCAGCAGTGAAGGTCGCCTGATCACCATTCCCAATAGTGAGATTCGCGTGGTCGAGAACTTGACCAAGGACTGGTCACGAGTGGATCTGGCGGTGGAAATTAACGAAGCCGCCGACCCCAATGTGGCGATCGCCCTAGTCAAAGAAACAGCCCAAGACCTGTATACCGATCCGGGCTGGCAGTCGAAAATTCTGGAAGCCCCGGAAGTCTTGGGCATTGATCGACTCCACCATGAAGGGGTCATGATTCGCACCTGGGTTAAAACCCTACCCTCTGAGCAGTGGAGCGTTGCCCGAGAATTGCGGCGACGTTTGAAAGTGCGCCTGAATGGAGCCGGGTTAGCGTTGGGTATTCCCCAACAAACCGTCAGAATTTTCAATCAGCCCTCTGGAGACCCTTTCTCGCCGTCTTCATGAAGACTGAAGCATTTTGGGCAGGGGCACCCACTGATTTTGCAAGCACTGATTTTGCAAGGCGATCGCCCCTAGCCGTTTTGCAGCTTTAGCCCCGGCCACCCAGCCCGTAAAGTCTGCACCGCCTCAACTTCATCCTCCCTCGCCATCTCTAAGAAACGATACAGGAACTCCTTGGGCACCTGGGGGAAGGTTGAGCTGACTTCCACTTCCACATACACTCCGTCCTGGAGCCGATAAATTCGCCAGACCTTGCCATTAAAGCGCCAAAATTCTGGAACGCCCAGGCTAGCGTAGAACTGGTTTTTGGCAATATCTGTGTGGGTGATATCCACTTCCACCACCAGATCAGGTGGTGGATCTTGGCTGAAATCAACAGTTCGACCCTTCACGCAGGACTGATGCTGGATGTAATAGGCATTGTCAGGTTCTGCACTTTTTTGCAGCGACGGGTAGTGCAGCGTGGTTGAACCCATCGTCTTTATGCGTAACCCTGCCAGCTCAACCAGCGTCAGAATAAAGCGTTCGATCAAACGACCTGCAAATTCATGCGCTTCGAGTGGCACTGTAATTTCTAAAACACCTTCGTCATAGGTTAAGCGAGCACCCCGAATCTGTGGCAGGGCCTGGAGAATCTGCAGATAGGCCTCCCAAGCTAAACCGCGCAGGACAACCCGCTGTTCTCCCACAGGCCGGAACTCGGTGATGGGTTCTGGTGCAGCAGTGACCACTGTTCGCTCCTTGCTCAAACCAAGCGTGATGTAGACTAATCGTCGCTACTTCAGAGCATCAAGCACTTTCTGATGTGAAATGCCTTTCTGGGTGGATAGAAATTGAAAAAACTTCCGCAGTGCCACTCTAAGGTCACTTTCTGTCGTAGATGCCATTACTTTGCGTCTATACCAGCTCCGAAAATGGCTATTGACCATGCCCTTCGTAATCTCTTCAATTTTCTCGACGTCAGTGTAACCACAAATAAAGTGAATGAACAGATCCACTATAGTTGTATGTTTCCTGACCGTTTTGGTCACGTACTTTGTCGCTAAGTATTCTGCAAATTCTTGGTTCAGTTTGTCTAAGGACTCGCGGAAAGGAGCACGGTCAGCTTCTGCTTGCTCTACTGCTTGAAGATACTGCTCAATTTGGTCACCTGGAATCACAACTTTGCCCGAAAAAACCTTGGCCATGGGATGATCCTCCATTAAATAACTGACTTAGTTTTTAATTTTAAAGTAGCAACCGTGAGACAGCAGTGCCTTCGGCCCAAAGATCGGCCCTCTGCCTCTCTAAAGCTGTTCTTCACGCGTAATAACGAAACAGCCGGGTGCCACACTCGTAGTGCTGATCCATCGCCGCAGCATGCCGAACTGCTTCCGCCGCCGTGAAAACCCGATCGGAGGTGATGTAATCAGACCTATGAAGCAGCAGCGTATAAAAGAATCCGGTTAAAAACAGAGTTTCAGCGTTGCAGGAAATATCTGGGGGTTCGGGGGCAATAACGGCCTTGAAGCCTGCTTGCAGCAGGGGTTGTGACCACACATTCCCCGCGATCGCACCACAAATTAGGGTTCCTTTGGAGTTTTGGACATACTGGGCCACGGTTGAGGGGGTCAGGGTGAAATTCACCCGCTCCCAGCCGCTCTTGCTCCGGTAGTCATCGTCCTCTTGGTGCACTACTTGAAACCGAAGCTGATCTTCGCCCTCAGGGTCTGGGTAGCCCCAACCGTACCAAATCACATAGTCGCAATCCGGATAGTTTCCTGCCAGGAAATCAATCACCTTTCGCTGCTGGAAAAATTCATAGAGCTGAACATGCATCCCGAAGGACTCCAGCACCCCTCGCAGCGCGTTGGCCTGCTGGAAAAAATGGTGATCGCAAGCAATCACGACCGATAGAGTTTCCGTAAGATCCATGGACTCTCTGCCTTCACCAAAGGACGCCATCAGTATGCCCTGGACGGTCGAAAAACACGCCAGCAGAACTTGGCTCTATTGGATCGGCTTAGATGAACTCAGTTCGACCAACCGATGCCGGACTAACCCATGAGAATCACGTTATCAATGACGTGAATAACGCCGTTATCTGCCTCAATATCGGGGGCAATCACCGTGGCATTTTTAACCTCAAACCCATCCGAGAGATTGATGGTGATGGGCGATCCTTCCACGGAGGTCAGCGAAGCACGTCCCACCAATTCTTTTTGCGTTAGCTTCCCGGACACCACATGAAAGGTCAGAATGCGGGCCAGCTGCGGGATATTTTGCAGCAAAGTCTGGATGGTGCCAGGGGGCAGCTTGGCGAAGGCATCATCGGTGGGTGCAAATACCGTAAAGGGGCCGGGGCTTTTGAGGGTTTCTACTAATCCTGCCGCCTGCACCGCTGCCACCAGGGTCTTAAAGGAATCGTTACCCACTGCAATATCTACGATGTCTGCCATTTTTTACCTCCCCTTAGCGGTACTCGGGTCGTTGTATATCCCGCAGGCGGGCTTCCGGACGCTTAAACCGATCGAGCTGAGCTTCAAAGAAGGCGCGATTGGCAGCTAAATGTTTGGGATTGGGGTCATCGAGGGGGTACAACAGGGCTGCCCGCAGGGCCTGAATGACTGCTGAAGTGACGCAGTACATGGAACGCTGGAAGGTAATGCCCAGCTGAATGAGCATGTCATCTTCGCCCCGACAGTGCTTTTGATAGTAGTCCACCAGGTAGGGGGGCAAGAAGTGCAGCATGTCCTGCATCAGCAGCGTGGGTGGGATACCTGCAGTACCCACAGGGAAGACATCGGCGTACAGAATGCCGTAGTGAAAGTCCTTTTGCTCAGCGGGCACCTGTTTGGCCTGGGCGTTGTAGGATTTGGTGCCTCGGAAAGGAGCAGTACGATAGAAAACGGCTTCTACATAGGGCAGGGCTGCTTCGTACAGCCACATGAACCCCTTCGATTTAGGAATGATCTCGTAGCATTCCCCCTTCACATAAACGTGATGGTAAATGGGGCGTCCGGCGATCGCAAAGATGCCGTTCACCAGAAAATTCATGGCCTCCGGCACCGTGGTCATCTTGCCCTCATCGTAGAGGTCGGACATCTCAAAGAAGACTGGCGCCATCACCTCCCAGAATAGTCCCAGGTTGGCGTAGTAGGACATCTGACGGCACTGCTCTAGGAACATTTCCGGGAACAGCTTATACAGCCCCGACATGATTGGGTTGCCCTTGAAGTAAGCGCGGATGGCCCGGTCTGCATTGGCTCGATACTCATCGCTATCTAAAAAGCCATCAAACTTACCCCAGCCCATATCGCGCCCATGCCAGAGCATAGCCTGCATACAGGCCTCAGCAAACTCCATATTGATGCGATCATGCCAGAGATGGTGCAGCAGTTTGGGAAGGCGTGTGGTTTCGCCCTTCTCCATGAAAGCCAACAGTTCAGGGTGGGCCGTGGCCCGTCCGCGCCAGACCCGCAGATCTGCCGTATCCCCAGCGTAGTGGTTGGGCAAGTCCAAGTAGCGCTGGGGTAAGAAATACTTAAAAAAGGGCAGTGGGTTCAGGAATACGTTTTCGGCAATGTAGAGCAAATCCCGCCAGTAAAAGTCCATCGGCACTGCATAGGCTTTGTAGATGCCGATGATCTGCATCAAGTTCTCAGGGGAGTCCGGCAGCATAGCGCCTCCGGCCTCCAACCGATGAATAATCTCTGAGAATTCGTGGGTGGAGGGCGGCAATACGGGCTTAGTGAGGGTGGTGGTCATGGATCAACTTACCGATGGGAAGGGTTACCAGAATAAGGAGCTTTGAGCTTTGGTTTTTGGAGGCAGCGCGGGCTCGAAACTTCATCGTTAGCGCCCCTCTGCGAACAGCGCCTAAACCTGGCTAGACCTGATGATTTCGGTCTTGGCCACTGAGGCTACCTGAGGGATTAACGTGGTTGCAGTTGTCTCACTCCAGCGCAGGAGCCAGGTTGGCTGAACCCCCAAGAATAGGATGATAGCGGTGAGGACTAGAGCAGGCAGCCGTTCCTGAAGCAAGACCTTCGGATAATAGGCCAGCTGATTATCCAGCTTTCCGAAGCAGGTACGGTTGAGCAGAATCACGAAATAAACCGCCGTTAACCCCGAGGCAATAATGCAGAGAATGGTGGGAATTGGAAAAATCGAGAAGCTTCCCTGAAACACAAGAAATTCAGCAATGAAGCCCACTAATCCGGGAATGCCCGCACTGGCCATCCCAGCCAAAATCAGCAGGCCACTGGTCAAGGGGAGGCCCCGAATGGGGTTCATGAGGCCGTTGAGCTGATCCAGTTCGCGGGTGCCTGCTTTGGCTTCCACAATGCCAACCAGGTGAAACAGCAGCGCCAGAATGAAGCCGTGGCTCACCATTTGGGCGATCGCTCCATTAATACTGAGGTTGGTTCCAGCGGCCATGGCCACCAGAATATAGCCCATGTGACCAATGGAACTGTAGGCGACCATCCGCTTGATGTCCCGTTGGGCGATCGCACTGAAGGCCCCATACATGACGCTAATGGTGCCAATAATCGCGAGGCCGGGTGCCACCAGCTGCCAAGCCTCAGGAAAGAGCTGCAGGCCAAAGCGAATCAGGCCGTAGGTGCCCAGCTTTGACAGCGCTCCACCTAGCAAGATCGTTGTTGCAGGAGAAGCTTCCACGTAGGTATCGGGCAGCCAGGTGTGGAGGGGTACCAGGGGTACCTTGATGCCAAAGCCCACTAGCAAAAACGCCAGGAGAATCAGCTGGATCCGCAGGGGCAAACCGTCAGTGGCGATCGCACTCAGGTCAAAGCTGGCGGAGCCGCTCAGCCAAGTAATGCCCAGGAAGCCCACCAGTACCAGGACACCGGACAGTGCCGTGTACAGTAAAAACTTGGTGGCTGCATAGCTGCGCTTCGGCCCACCCCAGATGGAAATGAGCAGATAGAACGGAATCAGCTCTAGCTCATAGAACAGAAAGAACAGCA
>CAZXWR010000008.1:0-35452 GCA_964644325.1 uncultured bacterium | reverse complement strand
CCTAAAGTCCAAGCTATAGCTCGTGGGCTATCAGCACTTTTTGAGAAATTGCATTAATTGTGATGCAAAAGTTACCTGCGGGGGGTGATGAACACCTATGGGTTGTTCAAAAGCTAGTGGAACAAACGATAACAAGCTTATAGGGGAATATCCATGATCGTTCGGCGTTCAGGAATACAGTCTCAAATAAGGCGCAGTGCCCCGCCCAAAAACAAAAGACTCCTCTGGGCCATGGGCGGTGGACTCATCAGCATTGTCCTGCTGGGGATGCTTTGGTTGTTGAGTCCATTTGCCACCTTCCGAGGGGTGCCTGTGCGCATTTTGCTCCAGTTCGTGACCGATCCTGAAGCGCGCAGTGCCTATTTTGCCGATGACAAACAGGGGCTACATGACCGCCTGAATGAAATGGGGGTTGAAGAACAAATCAAAGCGTTTTATCGCCCTCGCATTCAGGACGAAAAAGAGCTTGACCAGTATATTCACCAGCTGCTCTACGAGAATACGGGTTACGTGGGCAAGTTCTACACCGTGAATGCCCAAGGTATCCTAGAGCTAAAGCCTAGAATGCCCCCCAACTTTTGGCCCTGGTTTAGAGCCGCCAAAAAGCTGGGCTTAGCTGCCGATCATCGGTGGGTAGAAGGTGAGTTTCTGATCATCACCCCCCAAGGCAACGAGGTTCCCTACGATGTCATTGCTAACCTCTACCCCCTGTCCGACCTAAGAAAGATGCTCAAGACGAGGCGATCGCCGAAAACATAAGCAGCAAGCTTAGGATCGTGAATTAAATAAAGTCGGTCATTGCAAGATTGTTTCGCCCTCACCCCAGCCCTCTCCCAAGGTGGGAGAGGGAGCAAGAGTCCGATTCCCCTTGTATCTTAAGACCAGAGAGATAGACCGTCACCCCTTGGATGCTAGACATCGTGGAGAAGCAAGGGTTAGGGAATGAGGGAGAGAATCTCGACGTTAATAAATTTGCGTTCCTTAATATCACGGAAGCTTAATGTCACGGAACCTGGGGTACCCAGACAGATACAGACCCTGCTGGACATTGGAACTCGCCCCAGCCTTCATCATTGGTTGTGACAGGACTGTCGATATGTTCAGTGAGGTCAATATAGGTTTGATTGGCTTGGCCTACTTCCATCCACTTCGTCCCTGCGTCCCCATTACTGAGCACCACCGCCATACCACCTGGATGTTCCTCGTTGCCGAGCCGAGTCCAGCCAATCGTATTGGCATGATCAAAGTAGTCGTATTGGTCGCCATAGGCATAGCATCGACGTGCTTCTAAAAACTTGTCAATTAACCACTGATGGCTGTCGAGCCAGATTTCATACTCATTGCTATCTTTGCCAGTGTCTTTATAGTGGGCTCCATAGTAATCGGCGTAAAAAATGCACGGATAGCCGTCACGTCTGAGCAAAATTAAGGCATAGGCCAGGGGCTTAAACCAGGGTTCCACCACCGATTCCAGTGCCTGAAGGGGCTGGGAATCATGGTTGTCCACAAGGGTTACCGCGAGAGCAGGCTGCTGCTGTACGAGCGTGTCGTCGAAGATTTGCCGCATGTCGTAATCATTACCACTTTTGCTGGCCACGCTGAAGTTGTAGTGCAGGGGGGCATCAAACAACATGACATCGCCACCAGTGACCTTGATAAAGTGATGCAGCGCTTCAATTTCAGCAGACCAATACTCGCCCACCGCAAATAGACTTCTGCCTGCCTGCTGGCGACAGTGGTTTAGCCATTCCGGGAAGAATCCAGCTTTGACATGCTTGACCGCATCAAAGCGGAACCCATCCACCCCGGTTGTGTCAACAAACCACTCTCCCCAGTACTTCAGCTCACCCCGCACTTCCGGGTGCTCCATATCTAAGTCACAGCCCATCAGGTAGTCAAAGACACCCTTTTCGAGGTCAACCTGGTTGTCAAAAGCTTTATCTCTAAACAGATAAATAGCCTGTGGGCCGTCGTTGTAGGCATTGTAATCAACGGCATCAAAATGCCACCAGTGCCACTCCATTTCCGAATATTTACCTTGCCGTCCAGGGAAGGTGAAATGGGTCCAAACTTTAACGGTTTGCAGTTCGCCAAGGGGTTGATTGCGATCCTCAGGGTTAAGGGGGGTGGCTTCAGCCTCCTCTTCCTGGTCGGCTCCCATCTTGTGGTTTAACACGACATCTGCATATACGCGAATACCAGCGGCCTGAGCTGCTTTGATACTGGTAATGTATTCATCCTTGGTGCCGTACTTGGTGCGAACCGAACCCTTCTGGTCAAACTCGCCCAAGTCAAACATGTCGTAAACGCCATAGCCGACATCGTACCCACCCCCCGTTCCTTTGTAAGCAGGCGGCAGCCATACGGAAGTCACACCTGCCTCTGCCAAGGCTTGGGCATTTGCCTTGAGTTCATTCCAGAGGCTTCCATCTGGTTCAATATACCAGTGGAAATACTGCATCATCACGCCATTGGGCTCAGACATGACTGTTTCTCCTGAAGAGGGAAAAATATGCGCGAATTGTTCGCCACGGCGAAGGATAGACTTTCTGCCGTTACAAACTCACTGATTATCGGAAAGACAATCGAAATATCGCATAGACGAGCAGAACCTCTCTCTGTCTTGCGACAGATTTACTGTTCTCTCTGTCAGCTTGTCTCAGCAAAATGCAGTTCTTGATCATGAGACTTCCTGCAGCTTTACCGAACGAGGGGCAGGGCTACAGGAAGGCCCATAGAGATTTATCTGCGTGTTTAGCTTATACAATGCTGGCGCTGCGTTTATTCCCTAGGTCAGGAATTAAACTGCTCTCTGCACAAGCGATGTATGGATAGCTACTTCTATGGCCGCAGTCTTCTTTTTTCTAACGCCAGTTGCCGATGAGGACGTAGGGTGCCCAGTGGAAGGGGTGGCGGTAATCCGGGTCGCGTAATAGGGCTTGCTGTGCGGTGTGGAGCGCGATCGCCTTGGTTGTGCCTGGCTGGGCCAATGCGGCATAGAACTGCTCCATGAACAGGCTACTGGACTCATCATCCACCGTCCACAGCGTCGCAAGGGTGCTGCTAGCCCCTGACTGAACAGCCATGCCTGCGAGCCCGAGGGCAGCGCGACTGTCACCCGCAGCCGTTTCACAGGCGCTGAGTACCAACAAATCAATCGCACGGCGATCGCGGCCAAAGGGTCGTTGTTCAATGATGGATTTCAGCTCGTAGAGGTCGATGGGTCTATCCCAAGCCAGAATAAAGGTCTGATCGACCTTTGAGCTGAACTGACCGTGGGTGGCTAAGTGCACGACGGAGTACGCGGCGTCAGTAATTTTGCCTGAAATAGCGCGACTGGTAAACTGCTCATTCAGCAAGATTTTGCCCGGTAGGTAGTTGAGAATGGCCCGCAACTCAACGGGGACAAAACTGAGCGGGCTAAATCCAGGCCGAGCATTCGATAACCCAGCGGCTAAGGCCCTGGGTCTGGCAGCAGCTCGGGCCACTGGGGGCAATAACTTCATCCCTGGAGCAATCGAGATCTGGTACTGTTCGATGAGATAGCGATCGCCGTCATAAAGAACGGCCAAGGGCACATTCTGGAGCACATCATCCGGGACAAACACGAGCGTCTGAATCTGATGCTGGGTGAGTGTGGCTTGTAAGGGGGCAATCAGCGCTTGGTATAGCGTCAGGCCGTAGGCTCTTCCTTCAGGTGCGGTGTAGGGCTTTTCTAAGGCGATCCGTAACGCTTCGACCAAGGCCTCTAGCTCAATCGCGGGCACGGGGCTAGAAAATAGCTGGAGTGACCCATCGGGCAGGCTGAGCAGGGTCACAATCCGTTCATTGAGCACGATCGGGTAAAGAACTGCTGTTCCTGGCTCTAGTAGTTTTTCAAGGGACTCAGGACTGGTATCTAAGCAGGTAGATCGCAAAAAAAAGTCCAGTTCAGCCAGCCGCAGTAACTCCATGACACTTCTGGCCTGACGAAGCGTTTCTTGAGTGAGGGCTGTTTCTGGCTGCGCGGTGAGCAGGAGGTCTACATACTCTCGGTAGACCGGCTCGACCTCATCTCGGAATGAATACTGAACGTCAACACTAATAGACACTAAGTTTTGACGCAGGGTTTGCAGGATATCAATGGCTGACCCATAGGCAACCTTCGCCTCTGCGAGCTGACCTTGCTGACGCAGCAGGCGTCCGAGCTGCCACTGCCAGCGATATTGACTGCCTGTTGCGTTGGCCTGTTGCGCGAGTCGGAGTGCTTGGCGGGTGAGCTGTTCTGCTTCAGGCCACTGGGCGGTCGATTCATAGAGGGTGCCAAGGTACCCCAAGGCAAAAGAGCGCGATCGCGGGTCTTGTAGCTGCTGGGCAAATCGATCAGCCTCGGACAAGTCTGCCGCAATGGTGCCCACGGTGGGGGTGCCTGTGGCGGCGTGCAGTTTCAGCAGACTATGGGCAAGATTGAGCTGGTGTAGCAAGCGCTCCCGATCGTTGAGATCTTGAGTAATCATTAACTTGATGAAGGGCCAAAACGATTGAGCATCTGCCCAGCGCTGCTGCTCAATGAAGAGGTTGAATTGGTTGAGGCTGGCTTCAATTTTGGTTTTAGGGCGATCGCTGACCTCAGTGGCCTGCTGGTAGGACTCTTGGGCTTGGGCATACAGCCCCAAGGACTGCTGTGTTTTACCCAGACTCATGAGCAGGGGCGCGGTGTCAGCTTGCAGACCCTCTGCCTCTGCCAGACTGAGCGCTGATTTGAGTAAAGACTGAGCGGTTTCTAGCTCCCCGATTTGTCCTAGCACATTTCCCAAACTTAGGGCCATGATTAACCGAGACTTGGGGTCAGGTTCTTTCTGCCAGTCCGCTTCGGCCAGTTTGAGCGTACTCCGAGCCCGGGTAAAATAGCCCAAGGACTGTTCCGCTTGGGACTGATTGATCAAGCTGCCCGCCACGCCTACCGGATCCAGCTGTTGACGATAGAGCTGCTCTGCATTCTGCCAACTGATGAGGGCATCTGTTGCCTGTCCTGTTGCCAGGGATAAACTCCCTTGGGTATTCAAAAGTCGGGCTTTGACAGCAAGACTTTGTGGCAACTCAGGGTTCTGCGTGAGACGACTTAACCCAGCTTTGATTGAACTTTGGGCGGCCCCAAGCTGCCCAAGCTGCTGCTGCGCTAGGGCGATGTAATGGTCAGTCAAGGCAGCCTGCACTGGATTTGGCTGCTGTTCAAACTGCGCCTGGGCCTGCTGCCAAAACAGCAGTGCTTGCTGATAGCGTCCGTTTTGGTACTGGTCTAACCCCTGCTGGAGTAGGGGTTCTGCTGCGGCTACTCTGGCACTTGGAAAAGCCGCCGCAATTTGGGGTGGGACCTGGGTTGGCACGGTGAAGACAGTCTGTAGGGTCACCCAGAGCGATAGGCCAAAGGCAAGCCCTAGCCGCCAGAGATATTTTTTGCGCATGGGTTCACTCCTATCTTGTCTGGCATCGGCCTCGGGAAGACTGTTTGCCCAGCCAAAGCTGACCGTTGGTGGCAGGAGAGGTTTGGAGACGACCAGCCATTGTCTAGGTCTTCGCGGGCAACGGATCTGGTTCGATGCAGGCGATCGCAGCGGGGGGGATTGCCCCGGCTGCGGCATCCGCCACCAGCCGCACCGTGCCATCTGCGGCAAAAAACCAGCCCTGCGCCTCCACTAAGGGCGATGCTTCTAGATCGCGCGATCGCTGCCGGGAGGTTTGAGCTGGAGTCGGCGGGAGCGATCGCATATCCTGCCAAACAGAGGTGCCGCCCAATAAATCAGTTGGATTAGCAGGTATTCCTCCTTTCCCAGAGTTGGTAAAACGGCTCGTTTCCGCGCGGCGATCGTTCACGCAGGCCAGCGCCAGCGGAATGTCGTTTAATTGCGGCTGGGATTCAGTTTCTTGCTGGAGGGGGTTAGAGGTCAGGATATTCGTATCAATGCTGCCACTGACGCCGTCTTGACTGGAATTAGCGGTGATATCGCTGGTATCCGGTTGATTGATTGAACGCTCAGCAATGCCAAACAGACCTTGGGTGCGAATGCGAATATTCCCCCCGTTGCCTTGAAAGGCATCGGTGCTGATGTTGCTGTCCTCAGCGGGAATGGCCGCGATCACACCCGCCTCAATATCAATGTTGCCCCCGTCCCCTTCCCGGCGGCTGGAGGTTGAAATATTGCTGTTGCGTCGTAGAACAAGAGCATCGTCTGCGGTCAAAAAAATGTTGCCGCCTCGCCCAAAATTGGCTGTAGCTTCAATTTTGGAAAAGTTGTCCAGAGAGATGCTTTGGGCCTCTAGGCGAATTTCTCCCGCTGTTCCCTGTTGCCGAGCGCTCGCCAAAATTGAACTGCCCTCAAGCTGAATCTCATCGGCCTCAATCGTAATATTCCCAGCCATTGCCACCCCTTGACTGGTGGTGCTAATGATGGAATTGCTCATTTGAAATTGGGGGGCTTGAATGGAAAGACTGCTGCCTTTCTGAGTAGTTGGTAACGGTGAAATTAAGCTCCCGCCACTCAAAGAAACTAGATTTGTGGCCTGAAATGTAATTTGGCCGCCCCGCCCCGGCACAGCAACACCAGTGGCAAGTTCACCGATTTGTACCCCATCCATTAACCGAATGTCGCGCCCAAAGAACGAAATATCAGAGGTGCCACCATCAATGATGACTAAATCATCTTGTACGGTGATGTCGCCAAACTGCTGGACTTCCGAGAAATCAACGCTCCAGCTTTGGCTACTGGTGGGAGCCGTTAGACCGACTCTGGCCCCAGACCCAGCGGCTCCCAAGACAATCTGACCATCGCCACCACTTACCCCAAAGGTCGCAGGAATAAAGCTTCCTCGGTCAATCTCCCCGGTTCCCCGTAGATTTAGGTCGCCGCCTAAAAGCGCCAGGGTTTGACCCCCATTCACGCGCAACCCAGAGGGCAACACGAACATAGGCGGCGGCGGTGGCTGGCCAGAATTGGCTGGCTGTCCTGAACTGGGCGCAGGCGGGGCGGGCGGTGGAAACTGACCAAGACTGGGGCCAGGACTGGGGGACTGTCCTGAACTGGGCGGCGGGGGCGGCGGAGTCGGAAATCGCCCAGGATTGGTGAATTGACCCACGATGGGCGCAGGGCGATCGCCAAACTGCACGCCAATGGGTACGCCAATTGAGAGTAGCGTTGGCAGTGGGGTTGCATCCACCGCACTCAGCTCAAACCCTTGCGAGAAGGTCATGCGTTCTGCGGTTGTGGCGATAAAAGAACCCTGGAGGTCTAGGGACGCATTTGGGCCAAAAATAATGCCGCTGGGATTCAGCAAAAAAAGATTGACCGGGCCATGCTGACCGCCAATTTTGAGGGTGCCATCAATGTTAGACCCTGCCCCACCTGTAACCCGCGTGATCACATTTTTGATACCGCTGCCTGGAGGCAGCAAAAAATCGGCTGTCCGTTGGCGAGGGATCGAAAATTCCTGAAAGCTGTGGATTAAGTTCTGATTGTACTGGCGACCGCCGAAAATCTCATAGGTTTGGGCATTCGGTTGCCTCACACGACTGCCAGCGGTATTGTCAGGGCGAATATCGGCGCGGGCCGAGGCTCCCGATACCAAAACACCGCCGCCAGACAACAGCAACATCAGGAGACTCATTGTGCATTGGGTGTGCATGCCATCCCTTAGAGTACAGGTGATGTTATTTTATGCTGCGATCCAGCCAAATCAACTCCTAACTCGTCTCCCTGACGGATTTCTTAATGCTTTTTGGCTTTTCCACAGGCCGTCCCATCGGATCATCAAGGTTTGACGCACCAGCTCTCGCCACCGAAATAGCTACCATGCCAAACCGACAAACGGCACTGTGTTCCGCATCGGGCGATCGCCCCGGATTGCCTAGGGCTATTGTTCGCGCAGTAAGTTTATTACACTAAAGAAGAGACAACCCGTTATTTCTCCGAGTTAAGAACGCTGATTTATGGATAGCTCCCTCGCCATCGTGTATTTGCTGGTTCTGCTAGTGCTACTGGGCTCAGCCGGAATTTTCGTATTTCAGCAAGTTTTCAAAACCCGACGCTCAGAATCGACCCTGGGTAAACTTCAGGCCAAGCTCAGCAAGGAGAAGGGCACCACCCAGGAACATTTTGAGCTGGGTAGCCTCTACCTGAGTAAGAAGCTGACGGCCCAAGCCCTCCAGCAATTCCAGCTGGCCCTTAAAGCCTCAGAAACCGATCCCGAAACTGAACTTAACCTTGCCCCAGTCCAAAATGCCATGGGCTACGCCTACTTCGCCCAAGAACAATATGATCTGGCCATCCGTCACTATAAAGATGCCCTACAGCTCAACCCCGACTATGTGACCTCCCTCAATAACCTGGGCCATGCCTACGAAAAAAAGAACTTATCTGCCCCGGCCTTAGAAGCTTACGAGAAAGTTTTGGCATTAGACCCCAACAATAGTATTGCCAAACGTCGTGCAAATTCTCTCCGAAAACGGGTTATTGTTGCGGGCTAGAGAGGGGCCACTGCCCAAAAAACTGACGCCAGCCAACGCCATGAACTGAGCCAGACAGGTGGATGAAGGATGCCAGACCCAATCATGTTTGAACCCGAAGATACCTACGTGGTTCTAGAAACCAATCAGCCCGAATACTTCATGAGCCGCCTAGAACTGGCTGCCAAAATTAAGGCGATCGCCCTAGAGAACCCAGAGGAATTACAGCAGGATTGGCAATCGCTCTCCGATCTTGAAGGTGAAATCACCAAGCTCATTGAAACGGGATGTGAACTGAGTTTAGGCCCCGATCGCTACCTCCAGTGGTATGTAGTGCGACTCGAAAAATGAACCTTGACGATCTAAACGTAAATTGAGGGTAGGATCCGTGAGTCAAGTCTCAACCATAGATTACTCGCCAGAGCAAAGTGCTGCCTGGTTAAGAGGTCTAGTGAGCATTGCCTGGGCCGATGGAGATTTTAGCGAAAGTGAGAAAGGCTTAATTAAAGATCTTGTGACCGAAGATCTGCCCGTAAACCTCACAGACGTCATTCAGCAGCCCATTTCTCCCGAGGAACTAGCGCTGCAGCTCGGTTCAAACCCGAAACTAGCAGAAAACTTTCTGCGCACGGCGGTGATGGTTGCCCTCGCCGACGGCGTCTTCACCAGCGCGGAGGATAACTTACTCCATGACTTTAGCAAAGCGCTTAAGCTAGAGGTCTCCGCCTTAGAGTCTTTGCGGCACACCCTGATTGATCAACCAGAGGGGGAATCGACACAGCCGCAACCAGCAGGGCATGCCCCCATTTCCTTGGATGCTTTAGGGCCAGTGCGACACTGGCTCGATGATCTAGAAGTCCACGACCCGCGAGTTGCCCGCTTCCTCTGCAAACTCATTCCACCGCAGTGCCCCTTTGAAAGAGACATTAAACTCTTCGGACGCAAGATTGTCCACATTCCGCCGCTCTGCAAGCTTAACCCGCTGTACGAACAGCTCGTCGGCTTAAGATTTAGGGCGCTTTCATACCTCGCCGACGACTGCCAAGAAGATATTTCGGAATACTGTTAAATCATCAGGGGTGAGCAAAAGCAGCTCCTACCCCTTCACCACTTCAATAAATTGAACTGCTCCATATCAACCGTATCCCGGTTGCGATAGATGGACAGGATAATGGCTAAGCCGACCGCCGCTTCAGCCGCCGCGACCGTAATGACAAACACCGTAAAGACCTGACCATTAATTGCCGCTCGATCCAAGAAGTTTGAGAACGCAATCAGGTTAAGGTTGACGGCATTTAAGAGCAATTCAATCGACATCAACACTCGCACCGCGTTGCGGCTCGTGGTTAACCCGTAGATACCAATACAAAAGAGCGCTGCAGCAAGCAATAGAAAAAATTCCAGTGGCATATTTCTTAAGTCGTCAAAATGAGCAGTGCAACGGTTTATTTGGTCAGCCAAGGTTAAGCTCAGGTTGCTTAACGCCGTCACCGTTTACGCGACAGGTTCGCGAGGTCGTTCCGGCAACTCTAAAGCAGGCGCAGGCCTTTCACCCACAATTGCGGTTTCCTCGCCCATGACCACCTCTTTTCGAGCCAAGACAACCGCACCAATGAGCGCCATCAAAAGCAGGATGGAAGCCAGCTCAAAGGGCAGCAGAAAATCACTGAAGAAATGTTCACCAATGGTTTCAATGGATGAAATGGGCGGTGCCACGCCTAGGTCAACCTGCCAGTCTGTCCGGATCAGCATCGTTGCCAGTAAAGCAAATAGTCCGGCAGAAATTAAAGCAGCCGACCCTTTACGGAACCATCGGCGGGGTAAGGGCGCATAGTCTTCTCGCTTATTCACCAGCATAATGGCGAACAAAATCAAAACGTTTACGGCTCCCACATAGACCAGCACCTGTGCTGCCGAGACAAAATCTGCATTTTGCAGCAAATAGATACCTGCGATACTGATAAAGACCCCACCCAGCAGGAACGCAGAGTAGACAATCTTATCGAATAGCACCACGCCAAGCGCAGCACCAATTGTCATCACTGCCAGCATGATCAGGGCAACAAACTGAATGCCTTCAGCAAGATTCACGTTGATACTTCTCCCTAGGATTTTTGCTCGGTGGTGGGGGGGACTAGCTCTTCTGGACGCTGACCAGCCCGCTGAGAATTTTGGGGCAGGTCATGGCCATCCATGACGCCTGCGGGTAAGTAGGCAAACTCTCGAATCGGCGTCACCATTGGATCCTCCGTAACCTTGTAGGGAAGTCGCCCCATTGCTACACTATCAAAGTTCAACTCGTGGCGATCGAAGGTCGATAGCTCATACTCCTCGGTCACGGATAGACAGTTGGTTGGACAATATTCAACGCAGTTGGCACAGAAGATACAGACACCGAAGTCAATGCTGTAGTGTTTTAACTGCTTTTTCTTGAGTTCTTTGTTGAATTCCCAATCCACGACAGGCAGGTTGATGGGACAAACCCGGACACACACTTCGCAAGAAATACATTTGTCAAACTCAAAGTGAATGCGACCCCGAAAGCGTTCTGACGGAATCAGTTTCTCGTAAGGGTACTGAACCGTGATCGGGCGGCGACGCATGTGGTCGAAGGTGACAGACAAACCCTGTCCAATATACTGGGCGGCCTGGACGCTTTCTTTGGCATAGTCACCCACTTTACTTAGGAATTTCAGCATTCTGGATGTCCTTACTGGCTATCGTTGTGGTCAAAAAAATAATTGCGGCTTGGCGGCACCAAAGTTTCAGAGTGGGTTAACCCCCAAATGCGAAGGGGAAGGTTAATTTCAAGCCTGCGGTTAGCAGCAAATTGGCGAGTCCCACAGGCAGTAAAAACTTCCAGCCTAGATCTAAAAGCTGATCAATTCTGACCCGGGGAACTGTCCACCGCAGCAAAATAGCTAGGAAGAGGAAAAAGTAGGCTTTCAGGAGGGTCATGGTAATGCCCAGGGTAGCCGTAATCACCTGTAAAAAGACGTTGTCCGGACTGATCCCGATCCATTGGGCAACTAAGTCAATGGGAATCGGGAAGTCCCAGCCGCCAAAATACAAGACGGCCACCAGCAGGGCCGAAAGCACTAAATTGACGTAGGAACCCAGGTAAAAGAGGGCAAATTTCATCCCGGTGTACTCAGTCTGGTAACCTGCGACGATTTCTTCCTCTGCCTCAGGTAGGTCAAAGGGCAGTCGCTCACATTCTGCCAGGGCCGCAATCCAAAAAAGTGCCAGACCAATCGGCTGTCGCCAAACGTTCCAGCCCAAAATGCCAAATCCAGACTGCTGATCCACGATATCGATAGTGCTTAAGCTATTCGACATCATCACAACGGCCAAAACAGCTAAGGCTAGGGGGATTTCATAGCTAATGGACTGGGCGGCGGCTCGCAGGCCACCCAGGAGCGAGTACTTATTGTTGGAAGCATACCCAGACATCAGCAGGCCAATGGGTGCAATGCTTGAAAGTGCGATCCAGAGAAAGATACCTAACCCCACATTGGAAATCAGTAAGTTTTCGCCGAAGGGCACAATTAAATACGAAAGAAATACGGGAATGACCACCAAGATAGGTCCCAGGGTAAAAAGCCAGGGGTCTGAGTTGGCGGGGACAACGTCTTCTTTAAAGACCAGCTTAATGCCGTCGGCGACCGGAGCTAGAATCCCGAGCGGGCCAATGTATTCGGGGCCAATGCGCTGTTGAGCCGCTGCCGAAATTTTTCGCTCCAGCCAAACTGCAACTAAAACACCGACGGTTGCCCCAAAAATCATGAGCAGCATGGGTAAGGGCATCCACACTGCCTTGGCGGCACCACTGGGTAGACCAAAGTCAACCAGTGTTTGGATAAATCGTTGCTGAAGGTCAATACCTGAGTTCATCTTTCCCCGCTCTGGGTTGGTGGAATTTGTACCGTTTTCTTCTTTAACAGTATATCTGGGTGGGCTCTTGTCACGCGGTCTCCAGCCCGGAAATCTCGGCCAAACCTATTGCAATGTCTAATTTCACCGATAGGTCTGGTGGATAGAGATGACCCTCGGCAGAAAATGAAAGCTGTCGTTCTCCGCATCCTTGAACTCATGAAAGTCTGCGCTCGGAAATGGGGGCGTACTTTTGATGGCGATCGCCGACAAAGATTTGCGTCGGTCGATAGATCCGATTAGCCTCAAGCTGTTCTTTCCAATGGGCCAGCCAGCCAGCCACCCGGGCCATCGCAAAAATAGGGGTAAATAAATCGGTAGGTACCCCCAATCTTCGATAGACCAAGCCCGAGTAAAAATCTACATTTGGGTAAATGCCCTTATGCCCGAGCTTATCAACCACCACCTTTTCAAGTTCACAGGCGAGTTCATAATCATGGTCAGACCCATAGCGCCGCACGAGTTCCTCAACCAGTTTCTGGAGAATCGTTGCGCGGGGGTCTTTGACCTTGTACACCCGGTGGCCAAACCCCATAAATTTCTCCTTCCGAGCAATGCGTCCCTCTACAAAGTCGGGGATATTTTCGACTGAGCCAATTTTCTCCAGCATGTCCACGACCTCTTCATTCGCACCGCCGTGCAGTGGCCCCCCCAGGGTACCCACTGCCGATGCCACAATGGCGTAGGGATCCGTAAGAGTAGAGGCCGTCACCCGAGCCGAGAAGGTTGAGGCATTCATGGTGTGCTCAGCATGCAGAATCAGGCAAACATCGAAAACATGAGCCAAAAAAGGATCGGTGGGCTGCTCATTGAGCATGTATAGAAAATTGGCCGAATATTCCAGGTCATCGCGAGGGGCAACGGGGTCATTTCCCTTGCGGATATGGCGGAACGCCGCCACCATGGTCGGAATTTTCGCAAGTAACCGAACCACGGCTGCTCTGATGTAGTTGGGATCATCCAAGTTGCGCTGGGAATAGAAGAGCCCTAGGGCTGCCGCCGAGGCTTGCAAAGCATCCATGGGATGCCCGCTTTCTGGGAAACATTTCATCATGTCCCGAATGCGATACTTTACCCGGCGGTGGTATGTAATTTCATGTTCAAAGGCTTGTAGCTCTTCTTGGGTTGGTAAATAGCCCCAAATCAATAAATAAGCCGTTTCTAAAAAGCTGCTATGTTCAGCAAGCTGGTCAATTGCAATCCCCCGGTACTCTAACAGTCCTTTCTGTCCATCAACGTAGCTAATCTTCGATTGGGCCGCAGGAATACCTTCTAGGCCAGGTTGAAAGTCACAAGTGGTCATAGGGTCACGCAAAGGGATATTACGATTTGACGATTCATCGCTCTACGCCAGCGGCGGAGTCTGATTTAGGGGGAATAGCATCGGTGGATATCGCAGGAATCATGAAGCAAAGTAGGTGACTCATCCTCCCAGGAGCCCTAAGAATGCAGATTGAACGATGGGAACCTTTCCTATTCGTAAGATACAGTAACCGTCCACTGCGGTGTTTTACAAGACAAAGCCTCCCCCTCACGCTTTCATCGGGGGGAATACCCTTGGCGGTCAGTTCGCCATGGGCGAGTTTAGAAGCTCCACCGAGCTAGCACCTTACGGCATGTCGGGGGTTACGTCCAATCTTCTCGTTTATTGGAGCGGACGGTATATATCCCCCCCTGTGCGTGAATTTCACGGGTTTTTTGCAGCAGCTCTGCCTCAGAGATCTGCCACTTTTTGAGGACTTTCTGGATATCGTTTTGAATATCTCGCCCACCCGGAAACCCCTGATACCGAATATTGAGGCGGGCCAACTCTGCGAGGTAATAGTCGGTGGGAGGCTCAGACAAAATTTGATTGAGCACCTGCCGATCAGCCGCATACCGCGGGTGGGCTTGGTCTTTTGTCGGCTCGGTCATTGTCGCCATGCCTCCTTAATCCGTGAGCGTTTTTGCGCTGAGTCCCTGGCTAAATATTGATCGGGAAGATCCAATCTTGGTAGTGGGGGATGCGATTTTCAGTGATGGCCGTGAGTTTTTCCCGGAGCTGAGTGGTGATGGGCCGCTGGGAAGGGAGGTGGTAGTTCTCAACTTGCTTGACGGGGGTTATCTTAGCGGCGGTACCGCTCAAGAACACTTCATCGGCAATCAACAGCTCTGATCTATCAATGGGCCGTTCGATTACGTCCAGCCCGAGATCGCGGGCTAGGCGAATGATGCTGTCTCGAGTAATGCCCTCTAAAATATCTTGTTCTACTCCTGGTGTGAATATCTGACCCTGCCGCACCACAAAAATGTTCATCCCTGAGGCTTCACTCACTTTCCCCTGGCTGTTGAGGAAAATAGCTTCATCAAAACCGGAAGCCACCGCCTCGGTTTTTGCGAGGGATGAGGTGATGTAGGCCCCGCTGATTTTGCCCCGTAAGGGTAAGCTGCGGTCTTCTTGGCGCGACCAAGAGCTAATGCGGCAGCGGACTCCATCCGGCGACAGATAGTCCCCTAGCTCTAGGCCATAGATGAAAAAACTCTGCTCGATGTCGTGGAGCCTCGGAGTTATGCCCAGGTCAGAGGTATAGATGAAGGGACGCAGATAAAAAGACTGCTGCGGGCGATTTTGCTGCACGAGTTCGGTGATGGCTGCCTGAATTACAGCGGCAGGCAACTCAAAGTGCAGCAGTTTGGCACTCTGACTGAGGCGCTGGCAGTGGCGATCCAGGCGAAAGAGTAAAACCTGATTTGAATTTTGCGGGTCTGGGATGCCCCGTAGTCCGCCAAAGGCTCCGGTGCCATAGTGTAAGGCGTGGGTGGCGATAGAAATTTGAGCGTTTTCAAAGGGAATAAATTCACCCTTGAAGTAGGCAATGGGAAGAAAGTTGTACATGATTGCAAGAGTTCTGAGGCAAGGAAGAGCCAGAGCCTAGAGGTGATAGGCAGGAATGGGAGGCAGGCTTCACCTAAAATCCCATGGTCTTAGCCACGGCTTCTAAAGAAGACGGGACACCTTGATGGAATCGAGAAGTGTCTTGTTTGAGGGCAATATCTGGATCTTTCAGACCGTTGCCCGTCAGCACACAAACAACGGTTGCCCCGGTGGGCACCTGTTCGCTTTGCTGGAGCAGGCCCGCCACTGAAGCGGCACTGGCCGGTTCGCAAAAGATGCCTTCTTCCCCAGCCAGCATCCGGTAGGCGGCCAGAATATCGTCGTCCGTCACGGCATGGAAAGAGCCTTGGCTGGCCTCTTGAACCGCGATCGCCCGATCTCGATTCGCAGGGTTCCCAATTCGAATCGCCGTGGCTAAGGTTTCAGGCTGACTCACAGAATGCCCAAGCACCATCGGTGCCGCCCCCGCCGACTGAAAGCCCATCATGCGCGGTAGCTTGGTGCAATGACCCTCCTGGTGATACTCACAGAACCCCATCCAGTATGCGGTGATGTTGCCAGCATTCCCGACCGGAATACAGAGCCAGTCTGGTGCATCGCCCAGGGCATCGACGACCTCAAAAGCAGCCGTTTTCTGGCCCTCTAAGCGATAGGGATTCACGGAGTTGACTAGGGTCACGGGGTAGGTTTCGGCCATGTCTCGGACAATGCGTAGAGCATCGTCAAAGTTGCCTGAGATGGCAATCACCTCAGCTCCGTAGAGCAATGCCTGGGCTAGCTTGCCCATCGCCACATAGCCATCTGGAATCAGGACAAATGCCCGCAACCCACCCCGACGCGCATAGGCCGCTGCCGCTGCCGAAGTATTGCCAGTGCTGGCACAAATTACGGCTTTTGACCCTGCTTCTTTTGCCTTCGTGACGGCCAGGGTCATCCCCCGATCCTTAAAGCTGCCCGTTGGATTTAGCCCATCATATTTGGCGTAGACCTTGACCTGTCGTCCAATCCGCTGGGCAATCGACGGCACCGGAATGAGCGGAGTATTGCCTTCATGCAGAGTGACAACTGGCGTAGAATCCGTGACGGGTAAATAGGCACGATAGGCTTCGATTAAGCCGGGCCAATACTGCACTAGCGAGACTGGAGCTGACAGACTTGAAGTCACAATTCGTTTAGACACTTAGAAAGTGGAACAGTCTTAAGTCTACCCTGATTGGCTGTTCCCCTCACGAATTTAGCCCTTGCTTTGCGCGGCTTGGGACTGAGTCAATCGCGTCCCAATTGACCGATTAGCTTTGGTGATCCCTGCTGAAATCCGCCTGAGCTAGGTTCCTATGACAGCTTGGCTTGAGGGTGCAAGGTTGTTAGATGCTCGTAGACCCTGTCGTTGTCTGCCCCAGAAAACACCGATAGCTGAGAGAGGCTAACGCTATTGGCCTCTACACCGTTTGCATAAAAAACGCAAGAGTGCAACAATACCCTCGCAAAGTGTAACAGTACAGTCTACTTTGTATTCCTAGCGGAGTTAAAGTAGGATGTGCTTGATAAGGAGTGAGTATAAATGACTATTAATTCTGCTGTGGCTTATTCAGATTCAAGTTCCAGTTCAACGAGTGGTGCTGCAGCAACAGCAGTTTCCATCGAACAGCGGCTCTTAGACTCAGTCCGCCGTCATTACCAGGTCAATCATCAAGCGGAGTTTTTGCGCTTGAAGGAGCAGGTTGAGTCGCTGTTGGCGGAGCTTGAGGAAATTACTGTGGCCTAGCGGCTGAAGCGGTCAGCGACTTGCCGTCCCAATGTCTGAGGACTGCGGCTTGCGCAGCGATTCAGTCTCAGTCAAGCGTTATCTGCCTCACGCAAAAATCATTAATTCTGATTTATAAAAAATATATTTGTTTCAAAGTTCATCAATCTTGCAACGATTGATCGGCGGCGAACGGAAAGCTTGTTAAGCTACTGCTCTAGGGTGCTATTGACAGTAAATGCAGCTTTTCTGTTCGCCGCTTTTTGATCCAAGGTTGAACGAGAGCAGGTCTTTATATGCAGCTTGAGTCCATGAGCTTTTTGAATCGCCCTGCACGGCAATCGGGCAAAGCCCACAAACCCCTCAGTTTCGACCACCAATATCCCTGTCCAGTTTGTCGCCATGGCCAAATTGCTGGAATTTTTTTGGTGGATGCTTTCGCCTGTGAGTTTTGTCGTCACATTTTTACCCTGGATAACCAAACACAGTCTATTTGTTTTGAAGACCATGCTCAGCGGCTGAAATGGCAGTGGAATGGTTCGCAGTGGCGATCGCTACGGCCAATTCCGACGGACTGGCTGCTGATTGTCTGGGGGGTGGGCGTCATTTTCGTGGCTTTGCCGACCCTGTTGGTCTGGTTGAGCTATCACACGTTTCCGCCGTTACCGAGCCAGGGAAGTATAGTTTTTCCGCTGGTCTGGACTGGACTCACCTTTGCCGCACATCTGGGCATCGTGGGCTGGCTGATCTTAGAGCACTATCAGTTTCCGCTTTACATCACCCTGAAGCTTTACTGGGGGCGTTTTTGGCACCAGTTCAGTGACTTGCAAACCTAGGAACAGGATGGGGAACTGTGCCGAAAATGGGTTCGAGGTGCAGCTGAGCTGCTAGGGCCGTGAGGCGAGGGGCCGTGACCGGGGGGGCACAGTAGGACAAGTATCCCAGAACCGGGAGCTGGGTCAGGCGTTCAATTAAGGTTTGGGGGGCTAACTGCTCTTGCTCTAGGCGGGTGCAGGGCTGGAGGCAGCTGATCACAATCCCACACACATTGAGCTGAAACTGTCGGGCTAGGGCGGCTTGGGCCACGGCCTGACCGACGGCTCCGAGGCGCATTGGAATGACCAGGAGGGTGGGTAAATGCCAGGCCTGAGCCAAGTGAGCGACGGTCCATTCATCGGTGATCGGGGTGCCTAATCCCCCAACGCCCTCGATCAGCGTCCAGTGACTTTGGGATTGCAGTCTTTGTAAGGCTTGCCAGGCCAGTGCCAGATCAATGATTTTGCCCTCCACCGCAGCAGCGATGGGCGGCGCAATGGGGGTCTCTAAAAAGATGGGGGTAATTTCGTCGAGGGTCTGGCTAAGGGGAAGCAGGTCGGCATAAAATTCGCGATCGCCAATGCCAGACTGGATGGGCTTCAAGATGGAGCAATGCTGCTGTGGGTAATGGTGCTGTAAGTAACTGGCGAGGGCTGCGGTCACGATGGTTTTACCAACCCCTGTATCACTGCCGCTGACCAATAAAATATTTCCCATGTTGCCCCACGTCACCTCTGCCGTTATGCTCTTCGCTGTGTCCACTGCTGAACAGGGCGATCGCCTACCCATGATTGGATGCTGCCCTTGTTATCGTGACATGTCCTGGCGGAGTTCGCACGGTTGAACCTTCGAGGGCTGAAATGGATGAAAGCGAACGAATCGAGCGGTGACCCGGACATAGCCGTGTATCGTGCCCGCGCTAGGCTATGCTGAGGCTGGCTCGAGATACATTTATCCGGGATGATTGATAACAAGCCCCCTTTACAACCAGACCTTGCAGAGCTGAGCGCCTCGCTCCAGTCAGACAATGAAAATGCTCGTCTAATTTTGACGCATCTCTCTCAGTGGCTCCAGGAGGTGCATCACGATCCGGTTGAACTGCTCAAAATTCTGCGGCTACTGGAAGGGCTGCATCGTTATGTTTGTGATGCCCATTTTCAGCAGGCGTTGCCGAACACCCGCCATGGACTCTACACGCTGCTGCGGGAGATCGAAACAGAAGGCGGGTGGCCCTACATTCCCCGCATGCAGCTCAAGACTATCCTGCATCACCTGAACCTGTCTGCCCAAGATCGAAATGAGTCCTGAAGCGGTCTTAAAACAGGATTGCCCCTATTACACGATGGCTGCATCATGATGAGCTGACGGCGAACAGGGCCTCAATTTTATGGAGGAGATGTTCTGGGTCGATGGGCTTTACCAAGAAAGCATCGGCCCCACTGGCCTGCGCTTTTTGCTGCGCTTTGGCGCTCGCTTGATTCATCAGGGCCATGATCTTGAGGGCCGGAGAATAGCCGATCTGGCGAAACTGACGGATTAGAGATCCACCCTGACCCGTCTGGAGATCCATGCTGACAATGGCAAGGGCCGGGTGCATGAATCGCACATGGTCTTGGGCCGCTGAATCATCCACAATCCAGACCACATGAAAGCCTGCGGCCGTCAACATATCGCAGATAATAGAGGCACTTTCATCGTCATCTTCCAGAAGTACAATGCGGTTATTGACCGCCTGAGATTGGGGCATCAGGGCTGTTTCCTGCCGGGCTTGGTCTTGCAAGACCTGATCCGGCAGCTCCACGGTGAAGATAGACCCTTGTCCTTCGACAGAATGCACGTCAATCCAGCCGCGGTGCATATCCACAAACTGTTTGGTCAGGGCTAGGCCCAGTCCAGTGCCTTCATAGGTGCGCTGGTAAGAGGTATCGAGCTGCTGGAACTTTTGAAAAAGAAGCGACTGTTGACTTGGGGGGATGCCAATGCCAGTGTCTTCAACTTGAAATACAGCGGTGTTCGATTCTACCCAGACTCGCAAGGTGACTTTGCCGCCCGCAGGAGTGAATTTAATGGCATTGGACAGCAGGTTAAATAGAATTTGCTTGACGCGGCGAGGGTCTGCAAAGAAGCGATCGCGGTTGGTGGGGATTTTGAGATTAGCTTTGAGGATGACTTCGTGCTGGGCTGCTTTCTCCCGCAGCATCTGCAAACACTGTTGAGACAGCAGTGAGAGTGAAAATTCACTGATGCTCAGGGTGGCTTTCCCCGACTCCACCTGTGAAAAATCTAAGATGTCGTTGATTAACTCCAGCAGATGCTCGCCGCTGTCATGAATGGTCTGGAGGTAGCTGCGCTGCTTATCGGTCAAGGGCCCAAGAGACCAGCGCAGGAGCGTAGCAGACATGCCGATCACGCAGGTGAGTGGGGTGCGCAGCTCATGGCTCATGGTGGCCAGAAAGTCACTTTTGACGCGATGGGCGGATTGAGTGGCAACCAATACGGTCTGAAGTTCTTGGGTGCGCTGGTTTACCTGAGCTTCTAAAACTTGTTTCTGATGCTGTACCTGCTGGTGCAGGTAGGTTTGCTGAATGGCAATCCCGAGGTGATCGGCAATTTGGATCAAGCCCTCAATTTGAAAGGGGCTCCACTGGTGAGACTGGAGCTGGTGCATGATCATCAGGCCCCAGGTCTTCCCCTGCACCTGAATGGGCACGGTAAGCTGCGCCCGTACATGTCCCCGATAAAGCTGTTCCCAGGGGCCACTGAGTAGATCCGCCGCACAGTTTACGGTCTGGCTCACCACAGGGGTATCCGTCGCCGACCAGCCTGCTGCCAAGTCTGCTGTGGACATTGTCAAGAGGCTAGGAACGGCATGGGCGCAGGACTCATGGGCGATCGCCCCCTTTGCCTGTACCCCATTGGCTTGTGCCCCCTTGGCCTGTATCGCATTCGAGGTGGGGGACGGGTCTGGATTGCCAGTCGTCGAAAACTGATAGATGAAGAGTCGGTCTACCCCGAAACAGGCCCGTCCCTGTTCCACGGCTGTCTGCAACAGAACGGGTAGATCCAGGTTCTGATCGAGGTGCTGACGAATTTGCTGGGTGACCTGTAGCCACAGGGCCTCTGATTTCGCCGAGGCGGGTAGCGGGTGGGGGACGGGCAAGGGCAAGGACGCCGATTGAACCGCCTGGGCTGTCTGGCTCAAGGCCGAGAACAGCGGCACAATAATCGGCTCATAGCGCGGGGCACTGGCTGCCAGTGGCTTTTGTAAGAGGAGTAATGCCTGCTGCATTTGCGTGCTCTGGGCGGTCTGCTCAATTCCTTCTGGATGCAGGGTGCTCAGAAAGGCTGCGATGCGATCTGAATCAAAACTGAGTTCTGTTCTCAGGAAGCTGGGTTGTTCTGCACAGCGCTCCGCCAACATCAGCACTCGCAGCCGACTGCTGACAATCACTGCATAAATGGGGCCAACTGGCTCAGCATGCCCTGAGTTGGAGCTGACTGAATCCGTGAAAATCACAGCGCGTTTGGCTGTGCCCTGACCAATCTCAAGAATGGCAGTTTTCAGGTGTTGAACAGCTGAATGGGGGAGTACATGGATCGCGGTTGCCAGTAAAGAAGCAGGCATTTACAAGAGACCCAACGGGGTAGTGGCGGACACGCAGTCAATCGATGCGAATCAGTGATAACGGGTAAAGGGTGCTGGAAGACTACACTTTTACCGTTGCCTGGACAAATCAACAGAGCCGGTCAAGCGTGATACTCCTGACGTTTGCTGTTTCACATTCAGGTTGCATCCTATTCCCGTTTTATCTCACATTGATTGCGACCCAGAAGATCTACTAGATCCTTTAAAGGTTGGTGGATATTTATTTTGAGCTGTGTAGGTCACGCAGGGGTGGAGAGATGAACCAGACTCTCGGGGTTGAGGTGCTGCTGGTTGGGGAGCCTGGGGTAACAGATGCGCTGCAAGTTGCTGCCCATACTACTCTAGGATTGTGAAGCGTGAACGCTAGGACTCGGCCATTGAGCCCATCGCCGCTCGATTAGGTGAAGGGTGGGTCATCCTCAGTTTTCTATACTCAGGTTCTTTCAAAGACGCTCCATGCATCGACTTGCAACACTTCCCGGTGGCTGGGAAGCAGGCAGTTCCCCGGAAGGGGTAGTTTTTATTGACCAAACTCCAGCGCCATTTGTCGTGATGACGGCGGCAGATACTGACATCTGGATTTTGTCCCAGGCCCGAACCCAGCTTCCCCCAGATTTTCCGGCGCTGCGGGTGGTTAATCTATTACAGCTCCAGCAGCAGCTCACCATTGATACCTACGCAGAAACGGTTCTGACCCAGGCCCAGGGCATTTTACTGCGGATTTTGGGAGGCCGTGCCTACTGGTCTTACGGTCTGGAAGTAGTGCGGGCGATCGCCGCTCAGTTTGACATTCCCCTAGTGGTGCTACCCGGAGACGATCGCCCAGACCTAGAACTGATGAGCTATTCCACGGTGCCCTTGACCCAGGTAGAGTCTATCTGGCGCTACTTTGTGGAGGGCGGTGTCACCAACTACTGCCGCGCCTTGCAGTGGCTGCCTGTTCTACAGGGGAGGGCCACCCAGATCCCGCCACCCGCAGTAACGGTACCTAAGGTGGGTTTGTATACTCCGTTGCCGTTTGGGGAGAGCGACCGCCCTGACCCACAGTCCTGCCAGCAGTCCGTCGGTATTCTGTTCTACCGCGCCCACTATTTAGCCGGAAATACAGCGGCCATTGATCAGCTCTGGCTAGCGCTCTACCAGCAGGGGCTATGGCCCGTGGCGGTGTATGCCGCATCTTTACAGGCAGTTGACCAACAGCAGGCCGTTTTGGCCCACTGGCAACGGGAAGCCTCAGGGATCGCAGTTCTAATCAACACTATGAGTTTTTCCCTGGCCAAAATGGGGGGGGAAACACTGAACCTAGATCTGTGGCGATCGCTGGATGTCCCGGTGATCCAGGCAATCTGTAGCGGGGGTACGGTGGAGCGTTGGCAAAGCCAAAGTCTGGGGTTATCGCCCCGAGACATGGCGATGAATGTAGTACTGCCAGAAGTGGACGGACGCATTATGGGCCGCGCCATTTCCTTTAAGGCCGCCCGCCAATATGATGCCGCCCTGGAAACTGACGTGGTGGGCTATGAACCCGCAGGCGATCGCATTCAGTTTGTGGCAGCACTGGCCGCCAACTGGTCTAGGTTAAGGCGTACACCAGTTTCTGAACGGCATGTGGCGCTCATTTTAGCGAACTACCCCACCCGAGACGGACGACTGGCCAATGGCGTTGGCTTGGATACGCCCGCGAGCTGCCTGGAAATCTTGCATCACCTCAAACAAAGCGGCTACCGTCTGTCTGCGCTGCCAGCGTCGGGGACAGAGCTGATTCGCTGGCTAACCCAGGGCGTCACCAATGATCCCGAGGGGCGGGAGCTGCGACGCATCGAACAGTCCGTTCCCCTGGCGGACTATCAGCGCTATTTCAGCACCCTGCCCCCCGAGGTGCAGCAGGCCGTTTGCGATCGCTGGGGGCCGCCGGAACAGTCGGCCCCAGATGGCTTCTTTGCGGTTTCTGGCCTGCAATCGGGCCATATTTTCATCGGCATCCAGCCCGCTCGGGGTTATGACATTGACCCGAGCTTCAACTATCACGCCCCAGATCTAGAACCAACCCATGCCTACCTAGCGTTTTACTACTGGCTACGGCAGCCATTTGCTGCCCATGCAGTGGTGCATGTGGGCAAACATGGCAACTTAGAGTGGCTCCCTGGGAAAAGCGTCGCCCTATCCCAGAGCTGCTTCCCGGAAGTGGCCCTGGGACCGCTGCCCCACCTGTACCCGTTTATTGTGAATGACCCAGGGGAGGGTTCCCAGGCAAAGCGGCGCGCCCAAGCCGTGATCATTGACCATCTGACGCCGCCCCTCACTCGTGCTGAGCTGTACGGCCCCTTGCTAGATCTCGAAGCCTTGATCGACGAGTACTACACGGCTCAAACCCTGGATCCTAGCCGCCTGCCTGTGATCCGCGATCGCCTGTTGGCCCTGATTGAAACGACCCGCATTGACCAGGATTTGGGACTACAGGATTTGGGGCTATCTGGGGCGGGCGATCGCCCCCTAGAGCAGCTGGCGGGGTTTTGTACCCAGGCTGATGGCTACCTTTGCGAACTGAAGGAAGCCCAAATCCGGGATGGCCTGCATATTTTGGGGCATTGTCCGACGGGGCAGCAGCGCCTGGATTTACTGGTGGCCTTGGCCCGATCGCCTGGGAGTAATCGCCAGGGCATTACCCAGGCGATCGCCGCAGACTGGGGCCTCAGCTTTGATCCCCTGACGGCTGCATTGGGCGATCGCCTCCTGCCTGAGGATCGCCAGAGTCTAGCGCCCCACGCCCCTGACCAAACGCCCCTGCGCACGGTGGGGGATGCCGTGGCCTGCCTTGAAACTGCGGCCCAATCAGTTGTGGTGACCCTGTTGACTGAAGCTGAAGAGACTGCTGCTAAACCTACCCCCCCACCTGGCCCCCATACGGCTGCGACCCTGACTTGGATGGGCGATCGCCTCCTGCCTGCTTTACGCCAAACCGACCAGGAACTGGTGCAGCTATTGCGGGGTCTGGACGGTCGCTATATCCCCAGCGGCCCCTCTGGAGCACCGACCCGGGGCCGACCGGATGTGCTACCCACCGGGCGCAATTTTTACTCCGTTGACATTCGCGGCTTGCCCACCGAAAGTGCTTGGGACGTGGGTCGCAAAGCTGCTGAAACCCTGATTGAGCGCTACACCCAGGAACAGGGAGACTATCCCCGGACGCTGGCGCTTTCGCTCTGGGGCACCGCCACCATGCGTACGGGAGGGGATGATGTGGCAGAAGCCCTGGCATTACTCGGCGTGCGTCCGCTTTGGGATGGTGCGTCCCGCCGGGTCATTGACTTCGAGATTTTACCTGTGACGGCCCTCGGTCGCCCCCGCGTTGACGTGACCCTGAGGGTTTCTGGGTTTTTCCGGGATGCCTTTAGCAACCTGATTGACCTATTTGATCGCGCTGTCCAGGCCGTTGCTCAACTCAATGAGCCGCCGAGTCAAAACCCCTTGGCGGCGCAAGTGCAGGCCGAAACCGCCCAGTGGCAAAGCCAGGGGGTTCCCCCCATCGAAGCCCAACGGCGATCGCGCTATCGGGTGTTCGGCTCTAAACCGGGAGCCTACGGGGCTGGCTTGCAGGGACTCATCGAGTCCCAAAACTGGTCAACGGATGCCGATCTGGCCCAGGCCTACCTCGCTTGGAGCAGCTATGCCTACACCGCCCAGTCGGTGGAGCAGTGGGGCAGTGGAGCCGACCCTGACGCAGCCACAGGCCTCTTTGCACCGGAAGCCTTTGCTCAACGCCTGGGCCACACGCAAATTGTGCTCCACAACCAGGACAACCGTGAACATGACCTGCTGGACTCCGATGACTACTACCAGTTTCAAGGTGGCCTGACCACAGCCGTGCGTGCCCAAGGTCAAAACCCGGTGCTGTACTTTGGCGACCATTCCCAGCCCGCAAACCCCAAAGTCCGAACCCTCACCGAAGAGATGGCCCGTGTGTATCGGTCTCGGGTCATCAACCCCAAGTGGATTGCTGGCGTGATGCGCCACGGCTACAAGGGAGCCTTTGAGATGGCAGCAACCGTGGACTACCTGTTTGCCTACGACGCCACCACCCACTGCGTGCCCGACCACATGTATCAAGGGGTGGCCGAGGCTTATCTGTTTGATCCCTCGGTGCAGGACTTTGTGCAGCAGCATAACCCTTGGGCCTTACGGGATATGGCTGAGCGCCTTCTGGAAGCACAGCAACGCGGCCTGTGGCCCAGTGCCGCCCCCGCCACTCTGGCAGACCTGCGATCGCTGGTGCACCAGGCGGAAGCCGTGGTGGAAGGGCTCACCGATCCCCATCCGAGATCCTCGCCATAGCTCGCCCGGATTGCGGCGAAACCATTGCCAGCTGATGGCAACAGCCGTTTGACCCACGGCTGGGCAAACAAGGCCGATAAATCTAAAGCTTTCCTGTAGTTCTGGGGCATCTCAGTCGCTTCCGATGGGTGCTTTCTAATATGGAGGGGAGCGAGTAGCGCTTTACACCGCAAAAGCGTTTTGCTCTCCCCTACTGTTAGAACGAGAGCATCCTATCGATATGACTGAATTTGAAACATCGGCGTTAGACCTGTCCTACGACTACGCCCTGGATCGCGACTGCACCACGCTCTCGCGTCATGTCTTGCAGCAGCTCCAAAGCTTTGGGCCTGAGGCGCAAGACCTGAGCGCCATCATGAACCGCATCGCCCTAGCTGGGAAGCTCATTGCTCGCCGCCTGACCCGAGCTGGATTGGTGGAGGGGGCACTGGGCTTCACGGGCGATACCAATGTCCAGGGGGAAGCGGTCAAAAAGATGGACCTGTACGCCAATGAGGTGTTTATTGCCGTTTTTAAGCAAAGTGGCCTGGTCTGTCGTTTGGCCTCCGAGGAAATGGAGAAGCCCTACTACATTCCGGAAAACTGTCCAATTGGTCGCTATACCCTGCTCTATGACCCCATTGATGGGTCGTCCAATGTTGACATTAACCTGAACGTCGGCTCAATTTTTGCGATCCGTCAGCAGACGGATCCCGATATCGACCAGACGGCCCAAGACCTGCTGCAACCGGGCGATCGCCAAATTGCGGCGGGCTATGTGCTGTATGGCCCTAGCACCATGCTGGTGTATTCCATTGGGAATGGCGTGCATGCCTTCACCCTTGATCCCAGCCTGGGGGAATTCATCCTTTCTGCGGAAAACATTAAGATCCCCGACCACGGCCCAATTTACAGCGTGAATGAAGGGAACTTCTGGCAATGGGAGGAGGCCATCCGCAACTTTACGCGCTATGTTCATCGCCATGAGGGCTACACGGCCCGCTATAGCGGTGCCCTGGTGGGGGATATCCATCGCATCCTATTCCAGGGGGGCGTATTTCTTTACCCCGGCACCCGCAAAGATCCAGAAGGCAAGCTGCGGCTACTCTATGAGTCAGCACCCTTGGCCTATCTGATTGAGCAGGCGGGGGGACGGTCTAGTACGGGGACTGAGGAACTGCTGGCGGTGACGCCCCATTACCTGCATCAGCGCACTCCCCTGATCATTGGCAGTGCCGAAGATGTGTCACTGGTGGAATCGTTTATTCAGGAGCAGTCGCGTCTAGATGAAGACTCCCTTGTCATAAAATCCTAGGGCCGAATCGGTATCGATTGCCCCAAACCCTGCCATGAACCTCTATGTTTGGAGACTTTTCAATGAGTACAACCAACCATCTCCTAGAGATTAAAGACCTAGGCCAGAGTATCTGGATGGATAACCTGAGCCGCGATCTGATTGCCTCCGGTGCCCTGAAGGACATGATTCAAAACCAGGGCATTCGCGGCATTACCTCAAACCCCGCCATCTTTGAAAAGGCGATCGCCGGAAATGCCATCTACGATGCCGACATTGAAACGGGGATCCGATCCGGGAAATCGGTGCTGGAAATTCTGGAGTCCCTCACTTTTGACGATATCCGCAACGCCTGCGATATTTTCCGCCCGGTCTACGACCAGACCGATGGCCTAGACGGGTTTATTAGCATTGAAGTCCCGCCGACCCTTGCCAAAGACACCGAAAGCACCCTCCAAGAAGCGCGTCGCTACCACAAGATCATTGATCGTCCCAACGTCATGATTAAGATTCCGGGTACCCCGGAAGGACTGCCTGCGGTGGAACAGGCGATCGCCGACGGCATCAGCGTGAACGTGACCCTGCTGTTCTCGGTGCAGAGCTACGTGGAGACCGCCTGGGCCTATATTCGCGGGCTAGAGGCGCGGGCAGCGACAGGGCAAGACATTAGCAAGGTAGCCTCCGTCGCCAGTTTTTTCCTAAGCCGCATCGATTCCAAAATTGATGACCTCCTAGACGACCGAGCCAGCAGCCTGGAAGGACAGCCGGATGCGATCGCCAAAGTTAATGCCCTGAAGGGGAAAGTGGCGATCGCCAATGCCAAGGTCGCCTACCAGGAGTATAAGAAAATTATTCAAAGCGATCGCTGGAAAGCCTTGTCCGCCAAAGGTGCCCGTGTCCAGCGGCTGCTCTGGGCCAGCACTAGCACCAAAAACCCGGACTACAGCGATGTCATGTACGTGGATGAGCTAATTGGCCCGAACACCGTCAACACCCTACCCCCGAACACCATTGAAGCCTGTGCCGACCACTGCGACGTTGAAAATCGGGTTGAAACCGATCTTGACGCCGCCTATGGCGTCATCGAAGGGCTCAAAGACCCAGCGGTTCACATTGACCTGGATCAGGTTATGGCAGAGCTACTGGAAGACGGCATCGTGAAATTTGTGCAGCCCTTTGAATCGCTGCTGCAATCCCTCGAAGACAAAGTCAAACAATTGGCCGCGGTATAGCAACTATGGTGACCTTTCTCGAAAATCCGCTCCGGGTCGGCCTCCAGCAGGAGCGCATTCCCGAGCCGCAAATTATGGTGATCTTTGGTGCGTCGGGGGATCTCACCCAGCGCAAGCTCGTCCCCGCCATCTATAAACTCAAGCGGGAACGTCGGCTCCCCGCAGAGCTAACCATTGTGGGCGTAGCTCGGCGCGAATGGAGTCATGACTTTTTCCGCGAGCACCTGCGCCAGGGCATCGAAGAATTTTCTGATGGCATCCACTCGGAAGCGCTGTGGCAAGATTTTGCTGAAGGATTGTTCTACTGCCCCGGCAATATGGACGTGCCGGAGGACTACCAGAAACTCAAGGAGTTTCTGAGTTCCCTGGATGGTCGCCGGGGCACCTTCGGGAACCGAGTTTTTTACCTGGCGGTCTCCCCCAAATTCTTCAATGAGGCCATTCAGCAGCTTGGGGATGCGGGCATGCTAGAGGATGCCACTAAAACCCGCCTGGTGATTGAGAAGCCTTTTGGCAAAGACATGCGCTCGGCCCAAGCTCTCAATAAGGCCGTCCAGAAAGTCGGGCGTGAAGATCAGGTCTATCGGATTGACCACTACCTGGGCAAAGAAACCGTCCAAAACCTGCTGGTGTTTCGCTTCGCTAACGCCATTTTTGAGCCCCTCTGGAATCGGCAGTTTGTGGATCACGTCCAGATCACCGTGGCCGAGACCGTTGGGGTAGAAGATCGGGCCGGCTACTACGAAACCTCAGGGGCACTGCGGGATATGGTGCAAAACCATATTTTGCAGCTTGTCTGCCTAACGGCCATGGAGCCGCCCAATGGTCTAGATGCCGATAGCATTCGCAACGAGAAAGTTAAGGTACTCCAGGCCACCCGTCTGGCGGATATTCACAACTTGGAGCGTTCGGCGATCCGGGGCCAGTATTGTGCGGGCTGGATGAAAGGGCAGTCCGTTGACGGCTATCGCCAGGAGCCGGGGGTTGACCCCAATTCGACGACGCCCACCTTTGTCGCCATGAAGCTGCTCATTGATAACTGGCGCTGGCAGGGGGTGCCTTTCTACCTCCGTACCGGGAAGCGACTGCCCAAGAAGGTGACTGAGATTTCCATTCACTTCCGGGAAGTCCCATTTTTGATCTTTCAGTCTGCGGCCCAGCAGGTCAGTCCGAATATTTTGACCCTGCGCATTCACCCCAATGAGGGCATTTCCCTGAAGTTTGAGGTCAAAATGCCGGGGCCAGATTTACGAACGCGCTCCGTCGATATGGACTTCGGCTATGGAGCGTCCTTCGGCGTACAGACTTCAGATGCCTACGATCGCCTGCTCTTGGATTGCATGCTCGGGGATCAAACCTTGTTTACCCGAGCGGACGAAGTAGAAGCGGCCTGGCGCGTCGTCACGCCAGCGCTCACGGTCTGGGACGCTCCCAGCGACCCCTCCCAAATTCCAACCTACGAAGCGGGTACCTGGGAGCCTGAAGCTGCTGAACACCTCATAAATCAGGACGGGCGGCGCTGGCGACGCCTGTAATTTAGCCCTGTAATTTAGCAAGATCTGTCCCCGGCGCTAGCCTGAATGCCTTCAAATTCACGGTAAAGGATGACATGCACGACCTATGACAACCTTATCTGCCCCCCTGATCTCCCTACAGTCTCCCATCGAAGTTTCGCTGGAGAATGTGAATGCAGAGCTCAACAATATTCTCACCAATTATCATGCCTCGGCCAATGGCGACACCTTGGCAGCAGCCACAAGGGCAACGACCTTTAGCCTGATTGTTTATGAACCGTCAGAAACCCAGCATTTGCTGACGGCCCTGGGCTATTACACCGGCCCCATTGACGGGATCGGTGGGCCCCGCACCCGTGCGGCGGTGCAAGTGGCCCAGAAACAGCTCGGGTTTGAAGCGGATGGTCGGGCCACCCCCGAACTGATCCATGCCCTGCGGGAACAGGTGAATGCGCGATCGCAGTCGGATGCGGAACAGCCCGTGACCTCTCCCTACGCCTTGGATGCTGGGGGAGCAGGGAGCGCAGACGATATTGCACGGCAAAGCCCCTGTCGGATTATTGCCCTTTGCCCGATCAGCGAGTCGAGGGGGGGGGTGAAGGCCCATGTATCGGTGTATTGTCCGGTGCAAAAACAGAGTGGCAGCAGTATTGTCTGCTGTGAGTACATCACCCTGACTGGCACTGAAACGGAGTTGGCGGGTGTGAGCGGGTTTATTCAGTCTCTAACCATTGGGGAACTGCCTAAATTTCTCTGGTGGAAGGCTGTCCCCGATCAAGACAGCGAGCTATTTCGGCGCTTGGCGACCTTTTGTAACCTCGTGGTGTTAGACACCAGTTTTTTTGAAGACGCAACGACAGCCCTGAGCAAAATCCACAAACTGCATGAGGATGGCATCAATATTGCTGACCTAAACTGGCGCCGCCTCGCCGCCTGGCAAGAGCTTACCGCAGAAGCCTTTGACCCACCGTCACGGCGTGCAGCCCTCAAAGAAGTGGATCAGGTGACCCTTGATTATGAAGTTGGGAATCCAGCTCAGGCGCTCCTGTATTTAGGCTGGTTGGCTAGCCGTTTGAACTGGCAACCGACGGCGTTAGTTCGGGAGGGGGGCGACTACGATCTGATGCGCGTTAAGTTTATGACCGCCGACCAGCGACCTGTTGAGGCCGAGCTGGCCGCGATTCCAGTGGCGGATATTGGCGATGTTGTCGGTGACCTCATTGACCTAAAGCTGGCCTCGACCAACCTAGCAGCCGATTGCTGCACCGTTATTTGCTCCGAAACCCGGGGCTGTATGCGGATGGAGGCAGGAGGCGGGGCTCAATCTTGCCGGGTTCAGCAGGTGTCGCCGCTCTCGGATCAAAGTCCTGAAGTGCTCCTCAGTCAGCAGCTCCAGCGCTGGGGCCGCGAACTGCTGTTTGAGGAAAGTTTGGCGGTCACGGCTCAGATATTGCAGCTTGGTTAGCAGACCCCCAAAACGTCCAGGGCGATCGCCCAGTTTGCCCCTAGAAGTCTATCCGTACAGCGACTGTGACTGGGCCTCGTGCGTCGGGCTAGAGTGAATCTACCAAGAGATCAGCCACAGCTTGTACCGACAGCGGTCTAGCGAAAAAGTAGCCCTGGGCATACTCACAACCTAATTCCTTGAGCAGTTCTGCCTGTTCTGGATGCTCGACACCCTCAGCCACAACGTCCATTCTTAAATTATGGGCGAGGTTAATAATGGTTTTGACAATTTCCATGCCATCTTCTTCGAGCATGGTATCCACAAAGGATCGGTCGATCTTCAAGGTATTAATGGCAAAAGACTTGAGATAATTTAAAGAAGAATAGCCGGTGCCGAAGTCATCCATCATCAGCCGTAGCCCCAGGGTCTGCAGCTGCTTAAACTTGTCGGAGACAGTCTGCGGGTCTTGCATTGCAACCCCCTCGGTGATTTCAAGCTTGAGCTGACTTTCTTGAATCTGGTTTTTTGCCACAATCTGGCTGATACTTTCGATAAAGTCAGACTGCATGAACTGACGACTGGAAATGTTGACACTCATCGAGAGGTGGGTGAACTGCGGGTATTGTTGAACCCACTGATGAATTTGGGCACAGGCGGTCTCCAGCACCCACCAGCCAATCGGAATAATTTGGCCAGTATCCTCTGCCAGGGGAATAAAGTCTCCTGGAGAGACCAGACCTCGCTCAGGATGATGCCAGCGCAGCAACGCTTCAAATCCAATGAGCTGATCGGTGCCTAAGTCCATAATCGGCTGATATTCCAGGTGAAATTCTTGCCGTTGGATCGCGCGCTGTAGGTCTCGCTCTAGGGTCAGTTTTTGGAATGAGTCGCCTCTCAGACTATTTCCGAAAAATGCATACTGATTTTTCCCTAAATGCTTGGCCTGGTACATCGCAGCATCCGCATTCTGCAAGAGTTCCTCAGGGGGCTGGCTGTCGGACTCAGATATTGCAATCCCAATACTGGCACTGGTCAGAATTTCATGTCCCTTAATATAAATGGGCAGCCTTAGGACTCGCAGCACTTTATTGGCTGTGTTGACTGCATTCTCGACCTGATCAATGGAATTTAAGAGAACCACAAACTCATCGCCGCCAAGCCGTGCCACAGTGTCTTCAGTTCGCAGACAGTCCTTAATGCGCTTTGCCGCTTCAATAAGCAGCTCATCCCCGGCGAAATGGCCCAAACTATCATTGATGAGCTTAAATCGATCTAAATCTAAAAATAAGACCGCACACATGCTGCTGGGGTTGCGCTTTAAGCCTTTGATGGCTTGGCTCAATCGATCCATAAACAGGGTGCGATTGGGCAGTCCGGTCATGGCATCGTGGAGGGCTTCGTAGGCCAGCTGTTCACGGGTTGTGTAGTGTTCGTGAATATCGGCCTGTGAACCTGCGATGCGAACAGGCTGATTCTGTTCATTTCTGACCACTAAGCCCCGCACCCGCACCCATTTGTAGCTGCTGTCTTTATGCAGGATCCGGTACTCACTTTCAAAATGTGGAACGTGATTGTTGAGATGCAGGGTTAATTCCTGATTCACTCGTTCCCGATCGTGGGGATGAATACGGGACAGCCAGTCACTCGGATTAGGGCCAATTTCATTGGTCTCACACCCAAGCATGGATTTCCAGCGTGGGGAGAAGTAAATGGTATCGTCGATTAGATTCCAGTCCCAGATTCCATCATTTGCCCCATTCACAGCGGCAATATAGCGAGATTTCGTTTCGTATAAATCCTGTTCCAGGGTTTTACGCTGGGTGATTTCCGTGAAGTAGCTGCGAATAATCTTGCTTTGTAAGATGCAATAGACGGACTGTTCATAAACGCAGCCTTTTGCCTGGATCTCCCGCACCAGCTTTTGCGCTTTACCGTGATTGAGTTGACTGAACAAACCATCGGTCACCGTTGAGGTCTGACCCAGTTCAAGATCTTGAAACTGAATGGCGGCAATGGGATTGAAATAGGTTATGGCACCGTTGAGATCAGTCTCGATGATGGCATTGGGTGCCAATTCAGCAAAGGAAGAGAGCCGAGCCAACTCGGCTTCATTTGCACCCGATAGTTCGACTTCTGCGGGATTTCTATCACTACCCTCTGGGCCAACATGGGTTGACTTTGGGAAAATACTATCGTCTGGGATCAACTCAGACTGCAAAAACGGGTTGGGCAACTCCTCGACAGGATAGGCACTGGCGAGTCGAGCATCATATCGATTAGAGACAATATGATACTCGATGGAAAATTCTTCCCCAAAGGATATAACGTCATGATTCTCTAGGGTGTGTGTCCAACAGCGCTTACCATTGACCCACAGTCCGTTTCGACTACGCTTGCCATTAAAGTCACCGTCAAAAATTCGATAGTAATGACGACCCTTTTGTAAGTCTGGGATTCGCAATAGATAGGCGTGGTGTCGAGACGCGGAATTAGACTTCAATATGATCGAATTGGCTTTATGCCGACCAATTGAGTACGTTGAGTTCTCAAGTAAGATGAGTTTCCGCTCTTTGGCATTGGGAGTCTCTGAAATTACCAGTATGTGATAATCTCCTGTTTTGCCTTGATGAAAGGAGTCGTATTTCGGCGATCTTGACCCTTGGTCTTCAACCTGCACTCCCAGATTCAGCGGTAGTGTAAATTCTTGGTCTGAATAGTTATTCTTGCAATACATATAATATTCAGGGAACTGGGGAACTGAGGAATATTACGGTCAGGTGTTGCCGAAAAATTTCTTTCTGAATGGTTTTCGATGGAAAACTTGAGTTTAATTTAAGTTATCTATTAGCTGAGTAATTTGAGATGCCTGCCTAGCTAACTGTATAGATGGCTGCACAGATTAAAACAAGAGGCTTGCTGCTGCTAGGATTAGGAGTAACCTGTCCTTATCCAGGAGATGGACTTGATCTGATAAATAAATTGAGCGGCAATGTTTTGGTGCGGGTTGTTCTGGCCTGTTTAGTCCGGAGTTTTGTTACTTGAGTTTTTTGCTAAATAAAGGCGCTTAGTTAACGTCTCAGTGTATGCGTTTATTGTGCTAGGTTTATTGTTCCCCTATCCATTCAGAAACTGAACCCTGGAATTGTGTTTCTAAATTAAAGGGGGATTAAGCTGAGCTATTAATAATATATAAAACTAGCGTTTAATCCCTTGAAAATCGTATAATTTAGCGCTATTTCTGGATTTTAGGTGGGTTTTAAGAGCTATTCGTGAGTCTGTTGATGTAGGATGCAGGCGATCGCCCCTGTCAATAGAGTCGCTCAGGGTGCTGCACCCATGAATTCACTCCGGAGTGCGCCCAGTCGGAGAATGAGCCTGTGGCTCATGAGTCGCTGCCTGCTTTAACCCGGAGAGTTTCGGGAGGCAAGCTATGACCTGTAGAGGCTTAAAGGCGGAGGAGAACTTTCGGTAAATGTGGGCTTAAATCGAGCTGCTGCAGCCTATTGCCTTCGGGGGTCTGGGTGGCAATCCATAGATGGGCAGGGCCAGATGCAGCGATCGCCGTGACTGAGGTGTGGGCATTCAAAGGTAACGTGGTCTGGGCCAAGGCCCGTCCGCGGCGATTCAGGCAGACCAGTTGATGATGGGCATCCACGAGAATATAGCCCCACCGCGTTAAGGTGAGCCACTGAGCCTGGATACCCAAGGGAATCCGGGTGAGTTTGAAGGGGCACAAATCGATCAACACCCCTGCGGGTTCTGACTCATCTAGGAGGGCAAAAAGGCGGTTTTTGCTGCGGAGCACTGCCTGACGGAGGGGGGCGGGCAGCTGGTAAGACCAGTAGAACTGGCCCCGACGATTCCAAAATTGCAGCGTTAGACCCTTGGGCTGTGTGGAATCATCGGTGGCTGGGGGTTGGCAAGCTACTAAAAGATGGCGAGAACTTGAAAGCCAGAGGTGATGGGCCTGGCAATTGACCGGGCGATCGCTGACCTGTTGCAGCCCTGGTAGTTTGCAAATTTGGAGCCGACTTTCGCGGGAAACGGACGGGTCTGTATCTGGGTTCGCCGCAAGCTCAACATCTGGGTTCGCAACAAGCTCAACCTCTGGGTTCGCAACAAGCTCAACCTCTGGGTTCGCAACAAGCTCAACCTCTGGGT
>CAZXWR010000007.1:0-35924 GCA_964644325.1 uncultured bacterium | reverse complement strand
GGCCGCTTGCCACCAATTGCTCCAGGCCACAGATTCGGTGGTGCAAGCAGCTGCGTTGGAAATCTTGATTGCTACGCAAACGGCCATCGCGCCCCAGAGTCTCCGGGGGTTGCTCATGCAGCCCCAGCCGGACGTGCAGGTATTAGCAGCCATCGCAGCCAGTCAACCGACCAGCCATGACCCCACGCTCACCCCAGACTGTACCCGCATCCTGCAGGCCATCCAGACCAAGACGACCCACCAAACCGCCATTCGGGCGATCGCCGCCAGTCAGAATCCCCAGCTCATCCCCATGCTTCAGCCCATCCTGGCCCAGGAGAATCCCGACGTCAAACGGGAGGGATTGGCTGCCCTCGCCACCTTGGCCCCCGCAGGCGATCGCCAACTGGGACAGCTTGCCCTTGCACACCTCACCCATGCCGATCCGCTGGTGCGTCAGGCTGCGGTTCACCTGCTGGGTCAGCTCCAGCTACCCGATACCCTAGAGACGTTAGGTTCAGGCCTCGCAGATTCTGACCCCCGCGTTCGAGCGCAGGTGGCTGAGATCCTGGCCTGTCAGGGCGATCGCGGACTGAACATTGCCCAGTCATACCTCGCCTCAGACCAGCCAGAAGCGGTAGAAGCCGCGATCGCCACCCTGGGCAAACTGGGAACCCGACGGGCCAGCAACCTCATTTACGATTACCTGCTGCCCGATCTACGCACCATCGCTCAGACCTACCGCTGGCAGCAGCAGATCCCCCAGACCGACCCCAATTGGCGTCCCTTGGTCATTACGCTGTCCGACTACCATCGGCGACTGGTGCAGAAGGTGCTCTATGTGCTGTCCTGCCTGGGCCACGCCCGCACCGTCAATGCCGTGAACCAGATCTTAAATACGCCCCAGTCCCTCACGGGCAATACCCAAGTGGCCAATGCCGTAGAGGTGCTGGCCTCCCTGCGCGATCGCCGCTTTGTACTGCCGCTGCTGCCTATTCTCGAAAATCCATTCACCCTGCCGCCTAAAGCCAACGCGAGCTGTGCTGAACCCCAGTGGGTGAGTACCAAAGGGTATCGGCTCTTACTGGATGCTTTAAATATTCGAGACCGCTGGGTTAAAGTGGGGGCCTTAATTGCCCTAGCTAGCGTACCCACAACCCTCGCCAACGATCCAGACCCGATTGTACAACGGGCGATCGCCGCTTTATTTCCCACCGCCCATCATCCCCTACCGTCTCCTAGCTTTATGAACCGCCTGCTGTTGCTGAAAGATGCTGCCCTGTTCAAAAACCTGTCTCTAGACGAGCTGATGCTGATTGATCAGGAAATGGAGCAAGAGCAGGTGCTAGCCGGGGAAACAATTTTTACAGAAGGCTCCTGGGGCTACCACTTTTATCTGATTGCGGCGGGCCATGTCCGTCTCGTGAAAGATATTGACGGCCAAGAGCAAGAACTCAAGCAGCTTTCCGTGGGCGACTACTTCGGGGAAGTCGCCCTCTTTGACGATGCACCACGCTGGAATGGGGCGATCGCCCTGGAAGACTGCACGCTACTCAAGCTCGACAAAGGTCGCTTTCTGAGCCTGATGACCCAGCGCCCCCACATTATTCTAGAAATCTGCCGCTTTTTGAGTCAGCGCCTGCGGGAAACCGATCGCTATCGCCTTGAGCAGCCTCAGCCTTCGTCCCTCTCGGACTCCAGACCTTAAAAGCCGCGCCATGATGGGTGCAATCTACTGCTTCAACAGCAAGTAATACAGTTGTCCAGGCGTATTGATTAATCCGGCCCTAGCCTTCGGCCCGTTCCCCGTCCCCATAAAAATATCCACGCGCCCCGGCCCCTTGATGGCGCTGCCCGTATCCTGATCCAGCACAAAATGGCTGACATCCCGGAACTCAGTGGTTTGGTTAGCTCCGGCATAGGGAAACCGGGTGTGAATTAGCGCCAAGGCCCCGGGCGGCATCAGGGTTTTATCCGTGGCAATAGAGCGCTCTGCCATTACAGGTACCCCAATACTCCCGGTGGCCGGAGCCCCGAAGGTTTCCTGAAAGAATACAAAGCTCTGGTTACGCGGAATAAAGCGATCTAAGTCCGCTGGGTTGTCCTCAAAGTACTGCATCAGCCAGGGCAAGCTCAAATCTTCAAGGGCGACTTTACCCTCCTTGACCAGCTCTTTGCCCAGGCTGGTGTAGGGGTGCTGGGTTTTACCCGCGAAGCCCACGCTCATGACGCTGCCATCGGTCAGGGTCAGGCGAGCTGACCCCTGCACCTGAATCAGGTAGGCCTCCAGGCGATCGCGCAGCCAAACCAGCTCGCGTCCCTTCAGCGGCCCCTTGCTGGCCTGTAGCCCATCCACCCCTTCGAGCTGGGCGCGGGTCGGGTGCGGGGCCGCCCAGGCGCTGAAGCCACTAGGCGCGCGGTAAATAGGGTAGCGATAGTCTGCCGTGGGCTGCCGACTCGCCCGATAAGTAGGCTCAAAGTAGCCCGTAAACTCAACCCGGCCCGCGTTGTCTGTACCCACAGCCTGGTAAAACGTGAACTCCCGCTGCACCGCAGCCGACAGAGCCGCTGCCGATTCGGCCCCCTGCACTAGGCTCCGAAACCGCTGGAGGCTCCGGCGCACGCGATCGCGAGTCACGCCGGGTACCGATAGCTTTTGATAATCTGCCGCTGCCTTGCTGGTATCTAAGTAGCGCAGACTGTGGTCAATCGATTGCAGGAGGGTTGCTTTATCCCCCTGGCTGCCATCGGGATGCTGCCAGAGCTGGGCATCTAACCCTGCGTTACAGGGAATTTGATCCGGCGGCAGCAATCGTAAAGGGGCAGCCCATACAGGCTGTACCATCGCCACCACAGCCAAACCAAACCAGCTCGACATCCACAGTCTCATCCGCATGCAAATCCTTATCGTGCCACTAGAAACGGTCGACGCTTGACGCAAAAACAGGTTCCACCCGCATTGCCAGAATGCTCGACGGTCGCACGATCATATACTCTCCCTGGATGGTTTTGATCGGCACATTGATAAATTCTCCAGAATCGGTTCTGGGAATTAGTTCATTGCTGTACCACTGCTGAAACTCTTGAATCGTGGCGAACCGCACTTCCTCACGGTGGCCCCCTTCAATCAGGAGATGAACAGAAAATTCTTGGGGTGTTCTTGGCATTGCCGGGCATCCAGTGTCATCGAACTCATTATGCTCAAAATCCACCCGAAAATTTCGCACCCGCCAAGATTCCACTCGCCCCATCTTTAGCCAAATCGCCCAGATACATAGTCACGGGTGGCTTCTTGGGCTGGGTCAGTAAAGACTTTGGCCGTCTCGTCGTACTCCACCAGGTAGCCCACCTTGCCCCCCTTCTCCGCCGTTTCCTCCGCATTAAAAAAAGCAGTGCGATCCGAGACCCGCGAAGCCTGCTGCATGTTGTGGGTCACGATTACAATCGTGTACTTCTCCTTTAATTCCTGCATGAGTTCCTCAATTTTGAGGGTGGAGATGGGGTCTAAGGCCGAACAGGGTTCGTCCATCAGCACCACCTCCGGCTCCACGGCAATGGTGCGGGCAATACAGAGCCGCTGCTGCTGACCGCCAGACAACGAAAAACCATTCTCTTGCAGCTTATCTTTGACCTCGTCCCAGAGGACTGCTCGCCGCAACGAGCGCTCCACCAGCTCATCTAGGTCACCCTGGTAGTTATTGACCCGCGCTCCATAGGCCACATTGTCGTAGATGGTTTTTGGAAACGGGTTCGGCTTCTGAAACACCATGCCGATGTGGCGACGCACCGACACCGGGTCAATGTGCTTGGCATACAGGTCGTGGTTGTGATAGGTGATGCGCCCCTGCAATCGAAAGCCATCAATCAAATCGTTGAGGCGATTAAAGCAGCGCAGGATGGTACTTTTACCGCAGCCAGACGGCCCGATGAACGCCGTAATTTGCCGCCGGGGAATCTCCAGGTAAACATTGCGCACAGCCAGCTTTTTGCCGTAGAAAATATTGACGTTTTCAGCCTGGATCACCGTTTCAGTCCGGTTCAGGGTTGAGGAGAGTTGGGCCATGGGGGTATCATCCATCAGGAGTCAGCTAGTAGGTTTTCTGGCGGGTAGCCAGACGGGCCGCAATGCTGGTAATCAGCACCATCAGCACCAGAATCAGAGACCCGGCCCAGGCTAACTGTTGCTGGGGCTCAAAGGGAACAATCGCGAAGTTATAGACCAACACGGATAGCGATGCAATGGGTTCAAAGAGGCCACCGGGCCAAAACGAAGAACTCAGAGCCGTGAAAATCAAGGGGGCTGTTTCCCCCGCCGCTCGGGCGATCGCCAGCGTCACGCCCGTAATAATCGAAGGCACCGCTGCGGGCAGGACGATGGTCAGAATCGTTTGATAGCTTGAAGCACCAATGCCAATGGAAGCCCAGCGAACTTCTTGGGGCACAATTCGCAGGGCTTCATCGGTTGTGCGAATGATGGTGGGCAGCATCAACACCGAGAGGGCCACCCCACCCGCCACTGCGGAATACCCTGTCAAACCTGTCCGCACCAGCAGACCATAGGCAAAGACCCCGGCCACAATGGAGGGCACCCCACTCAGCACGTTAGTCGCGAAGCGCACCCAGCGCGCGAGCTGGTTTCCACCCCCGAATTCAGCCAAATAGACCGCTGCTAAAACACCAAACGGCACCGAGATCAGCGTGGCAATCCCCACCACAATCAGCGTACCTAACATGGCATTGGCGATGCCCCCCTCCGACAATCCCGGCGGCGGTGGCAGCTGGGTCAGGAGTGACAGGTCTAACCGCTGAAAGCCTTGGAGCATCACATAGGTCAGTACAGCCACCAGGGGAATCAGCGTCAAGATCATGCAGGCTGAGGCCACAGCGGTCATCGTGATGCTGAAGATGGAGCGACGACTGGAGCGGTCCAGCTTTAGATCGCTGAGGTTAACACCATCGTATTGAGGAACAGAGGTTGCCATATCACTAAAAAACGGGGGACAGTTCTAGGCAGGAGCTAATCGTATTTGGCCTGGACGCGGCCCACAATATACTCAGCCAAAATATTGACCAGCAGCGTCATAATCACCAGCACCAAGGCCGCGTACATTAGAGCCGCCACTTGTAAGCCGCTGGCTTCTGCAAACTGGTTGGCCAACAGCGAGGCGATAGTGTTGGCAGGGGCCAGAATTGAAACATTGAGCTGGTTGGAGTTACCAATGATCATGGTAACCGCCATGGTCTCCCCCATGGCTCGCCCCAGGGCCAGCATGATGGCACCGACAATTCCAGAAAAAGCAGCGGGAATCAAAACGCGAAAGATGGTACCCCAGCGGGTTGTTCCCAGACCGAGGGAAGCCTGCCGTAGCTCAGGGGGCAAAGAGGCCAGGGAATCGCGGGAGATGGCCGTAATAATCGGCAAAATCATAATGGCCAGCACCAGAGCCGCCGGGAACATACCCGGCCCCCGAGGAACGGTGCCAAATAGTGGAATCCAGCCCAGGGTGCTGTGCAGCCAGGTGCCAATGTCTTTTGTGATCGGGATGAGGACAAAAATGCCCCACAGTCCGTACACCACACTGGGAATCGCTGCCAATAGCTCCACCATGAATACCAGCACCGTTCGGAAGCCAAGGGGAATAAAGTTTTCGCTGAGGAAGATGGCGGTGCCCACTCCTAGGGGAACAGCCACCAGCAGCGCCAGCAAAGCACTCACCAGGGTGCCATAGATCATTGGCAGTGCCCCGAAGGCCTCACGGCCTTTAACCGGGTTCCACTCGCTGGTGACTAAAAACTTCAGGCCAAATTCCTGGATGGCTGGCAAGGCGTTAATCGCCACAATTAAACCAATGGCAAAAAGGAGGAGACCAATGGCGATCGCAAAGCCAACCGTCAGGTTAAAGAAGCTGCGATCGATAATCTTATTGGCACTGGAGCGCAGGCGGGCACTGTACTGATTCTGCGGTGTAACAGTCACGGGCGTAGTTCTAAAAACAGGTCAGAGTTGGGAGGGGTAAAGGGTGTTTTCACCCCTACCCCTTCGACATTCAGAGCATAGACACCCTAGTTTAAGACGAGCTTATAGTCAGGGGAAATGGCATCCGCTGCGGTCGCTACTTTTTCGCGCACGTTGGGCGGCAAGGGCACATAACCCAGAGGGTCAGCCATCTCTTGACCGGTGGTGAGGGCATTCTGGATCATGACCTCCATGGCCTTGGCCTTCTCTGGATCGTCATAGGTCTTGTAGGCCAACAACCAGGTGTAGGTCACCACTGGGTAAGAATCTTCCCCTTCCGGATCGGTAATGAATGCCCGCAGATTTTCAGGCAGTTCAACCGCTGCCAGGGTAGCCGAGGCGCTCTCGGGGGTGGCTTCAACGAAGTTGCCAGATTTATTTTCCAGCGCGGCAAAGGTCAGGTTGTTATTTTTGGCATAGCCGTACTCGACATAGCCAATGGCCCCTTCGGTTTGCTGCAGCTGAGCGGTCACCCCTTCATTCCCCTTAGCCCCGACAAATCCACCCGAGGCTGGCCAAGAAACGGTCTTGCCCTCGCCAATCTTCTCTTTCCACTCAGGGCTAATGCTGCTGAGGTGCTTGGTAAAGACCCCCGTTGTGCCGCTGCCATCCGAGCGATGCACCACCGTAATCGCCTGATCGGGCAGGGTCAGGTCAGGGTTGGCAGCCGCAATTTTGGGATCATTCCACTTCGTGATCTTGCCCATGAGGATATCAACATAGGCTTCCCGACTCAGCTTCAGCCCCTCTACTCCGGGCAGGTTGTAGGCCAGCACGATGCTGCCTGCCGTCAGGGGCAGCAGCAAAACGCCCTTGGAAACCTTGGCGATTTCTTCATCCTTCATGGCCACATCGCTGGCCCCAAAATCTACGGTTCCCGCTGTAAACTGCTCGACCCCCGCACCACTCCCAACGGATTGATAGTTAACCTGAAGCTTGGGTACCTCTTTATTCAGTTCCACGAACCAGTTCTGATAGAGGGGAGCTGGGAAGCTAGCACCTGCTCCCGTCAAGGCAGTATCTCCGGTCAGGGCACTCTTGGCGGCGGCTGCGATCGCCGAGTCGCCGCCCCCAGACTGGGAATCACTGGTTTCTCCGCCACCGCAAGCCGTGAGGCCAACTAGACAAGCAAGAGGCACGATGACGCGAAGCGTCGGGCTGACATGGGTTTTCTTAAAAAACATAGCTCCTAGACCACCAGTGCAATAAGGATATTAAGCAAGGGAACGGCAAAACTTCTCAACGGCATGCTCTCACAAAGCATAGAACAGGCTCTGCCATCCGAAAATACATCGGGCATGCATTTTGAATCGAAGTCCACCTCCCACAAGAAGTCTGACCATTAATCACCAATTTCTTGGTGACTTAATTGCACCAGACCATAGTCCACACTCATTGAGATGGACATGGCACTTAATTTATTACTTCAAGGTAAAGGGAAGGTTATCCCAACTGAAAAAATGTTCTTTCTGAAGAAAAATAGGCCAGTCATAAATTTTGCAAAAATGTCAACAGTTGAGAGGCACCGTTTTCGGTATGATCCAAAATTTGACAGTCCCGCTATCGGCAGCTCAATCATACATGCAGTCAATCCTGGGATGATCGTCTCTCAATGCTCCTCTGCTGACAGAGATTAGAATTCAGGTAACCGTCCCTGGAACTCATATTGAGCTTAGTGTTCAACGAGTTTAATAGGGTTTCAGCTTCTACTTTGAGCGGTCTTTAGACCTGAAATGGCTGAAACAACCAATCTTCGTCAGATGCCAGGGACAGTTACGAATTCAGAAACAGCAAAAATTGCAGAAATCATTTTCACGTATCTCTACATCGATTTGGCTCAAAAACTTGCGAGCCAAATTTGCCGTTATAACCCAGGCGTGCCAGGTTAAATTTAGGGTTTTATCAGCAAGGATTGACGGCTAATTCTTGCGACTGGAAGCCCTGAATCATCAATGAGCCAGCCAAAGGTAAGCATCCTCTCAGGCGCAAACGCTTACGGCAGCACCTCAATCATTGCAAACCTTTTCATAACATGCAGCAGGGGTTTGTCTTGAGACAAACCCCTGCTGAAAATAATCATGATCACTAAACTATTTCTTAAGAATAGCGCCCAGACCAGCCAACCTAGAAATTATCCTTGTTTAGCTTTAGCTTACACGGAGCAGCTCAGAATCTATTTCCTGACTGTCACTCCCATTTTGATAAGTAAAGGCAACGCTAAATCAGTGGTTGAGCACTATTCTGATGTGACGAGACAGATGGACTTATCAACAGCGCTTTTCCTCGGTACGGTAGTTGGATCATTGGCTGTTTATCTGCCAGGGAAGCATGGGTTGCTTCACCTCTAAGTATAAGCATGGATACCGTTAAAGATAGCCTCCGGTAAGCAAAGTTTATACTACCGGACTACTAACTCAGCAACGGCAAAGTTGTGTAACGTGACCCGGCTAAGCTGCACCGTTGGGGTCAGGGTGCGGTCAAGGTGCCAAACGGTTCAGGAATAGCTGCGGCCTCGCCACTGCTTAGGGCGCTGGAACGTGGAGAGGGTAATGCGTAGTACCGCCAAAAAGTCTGCCAGGGGCGAGAGCCAGAACAGAAATTTCCCCCGGCCCTCAGCGAGGGCGTAGGAAGGGGCGATCGCCACCAGCAGGGCAAAGCGCAGCGCAACGAGTCCCAGATTGACTGCTCCAGCAACCCGCACCGACAGCAGCTCCGGGCCTGCCCCGAGGAAAACGAGACTCAGCAGCAGCGGTAGTCCCTGAACAGCCCACAGCAACCAGAGATCGCCATAGGTTTGGGCCTTAGAACTCGCATCCTTGAGGTCTAGGGAGCGTCCCCATTCCCGCCAGGTCTCCAGAGCGCCTTCATACATGCGCACCTTGAGGACAGGTGCCCCGTCAAAGAAGCCGACCCTCGCCCCTTGGGCAGCGGCATACCGCGCCAAGGTCACGTCATCACAGAAGGAATGACGGGCCTGGGTATAGCCGTCTATGGCCTCTAGCACTGACCGCCGACATAAAAAGCACTGGCCGTTTGCCATCACCCGTTCCTGCATCGTCCCGGCCTCCCCTGCGGGGCCAAACCGATAAATCAAGGTCATCAACAGGGCAGGCTGGAGCCAGATTTCCCCCGGCGATCGCAAAATAAACTGGGGGGAAAGGGACACCAAGTCTAATTGGGCAGCTTCTGCGGCCCTGACCAAGCTGGGAATCAGACCGGGCTGGGGCTGAGTATCAGCATCCAGGCCCAAAAACCACTGGCTATGGGTTGAAATCTGTTGCCAACCACTCTGGAGTGCCCAAGGTCGGCCCACCCAGCCCGAAGGCAAGGGTTCATCGGTGATTAAACGGATCCTTGGATCCTGCTGGGCCGCAGCTTTAACCAGCTGCGGGGTGCCATCTTGAGAATGGCTATCAACCACCAAAATTTCGCGAACTTCGTAGCCCTGACGGCTCAACCCCGTTAGGCAAGGCTGGAGGCGACTGGCTTCATTCAGGGTGGGAACCACCACACTCACTGCACCCAACAAGCTCAAATCAGGCGGCTCGGGCTGAAGAGGTGCTCGTCGAAACGGCCCCCTAACCAGGCGGGCTAGCAATAGGGCCGCCGCTGGCACCTGCAAAACTAAACACACCATTGCGGCCACCCCCCACCCCAGGGCAGCGTAGCTTTCAACCGCAGCTTGCACCATCAAACTATCTAGCTAGTGAAATATCAAAGGATGAAATATCAAACAAAATCGCAGCCCTGCCTTACGGGTCCACTGAAGTGCCCACCGGAATCGGTTTCTGCACCCAATCCTCGGACTGAACAGGGGGGGGCTCAGAAATCAGCGCGGTCTGAGGCGCAGCCCACCAACAGGCGATCGCAGGCATCACGCCAAAGGCAATCCCCAACATCGCCGGAATCACGAAGCGGCTATCCAGTTGGGTCAGGGTAATCACAGCCCCAAACCCAAAATTAGCCAGGTAAACCACCAGCGGCAGCAGGAGCTGCTGGCGACTGAGACTGACGGTCACAGAGCGCCACAGTACGGCCGCCACACCCATATAGAGCATGCCCGTCCCAATCCAACCCACCAGGTTGCGGTAAGGCATGCCAAAAAATGCCCCAACCTCCTGAAATTCCCAGAACGGGAAGGGGGCTTGACTCATGGCCGGATCCAACACCAAATCCCAGGCCGTTAGCAGCACCGCACCCCCGCCAACGGCAATCAGCTTGGTGGCAAACCCATTTATTTTCAAACGACTCAGACTCCTAGACAGACCGCTATAGGCCAGTAAATAGGCTGAAAACCCAAGATAAAACCAGGATAGGGGGATGGTAAAAGGCACCAGGCCCGCAACTTTGTAGCCCAACCCGCTCAGGTACGCGTAGTGACCAAAGGGAAACCCTGTACTCGTCCCCAGCAGTTCACTGCCTAACGAGAGACTCACCGCAGGCAAGCCAAAGAGCAGCAGCGGCTTCAGCCCGAGGGTGCGGTAGCCATAAATGGCCACCGTCAACGCGCCCAGAACGATATAGACAACGCCGCCCCCAGCCATACTCCACTGAAAGAGCCGCTGCCCGACAGCAGGCAATGCCAGAATGAACTCAGAATGGGGCAATACCAGTACCAGACCTGCCAAACCGAATATCATGGCTGACACATGGGCAATCAGGGTAAGCCATTGGAGGACGACAAGTCGCTTCATGAACAGATCCTTCGTGGGGGGCAATGGGGCCACTCAAAATAATGTAGCTCTTGACTAGTTTACAAATGTTTAGATTTTTTGGGCGTTTTAGTCCCAAGAATTCTGAAATTTTGCCTCCGTTTGTTTTGAGCGTCTGATGGGTTGAACCAGGACGAAGGTGAGAAGTCCCTGCGACATGAAGCCACCTGACCCATGCAGAAGCCAGTTTATATGGCATGATGATTTGGACTTTAGCCTAGCCGTAGTCAATGCTTGGGCAGAGAATGCCTAGATTATGGGCGAAAGCTTCTCTCGGGCTTGCCTTTGAGAAAAGCGCCAGTTTGCAAGCTGGGGATGGGTTACATCAACCGATAGCTCGCCACTGAAGCTGTCTGCCACTGATAGCAGACCCTCGCAGGCTTTTGGATGACGAGACGTTCACCGATTTGGGGATGGGAGTAAAAGCAGAAGCATGATCGTTGAGAGTATTGGCATTGGGACAGGCTTCGCCATTTTGCTGGGCTGGTTTGGTTTAGGAATTCCCTACCGTCGACAGCTGGGCAATACCCTGCGGGTCTCAGGGGGGAAATGGACTTCTGATCTCACTCAGCCGCACCATTATCAGCTTCGGGGTACCCTCTCTTTTCAAAACCCCCTCGGCCATCTGGAGGTCATGATTCCAGAGCTGACGGCTGAGGTGACGCTGCTTTCGAAAGAAAGCGTGGCCCATGTTGAAAAAAATATTCGGGTAGAGCCGCAACACCCAGACGCGGAAGCGCGCCCAGACGGCTACTGGTTTGCCTACATTGTGAAGCGGCGTCAGCAAACCTCGGTCGCCATTACCATTGACCTGAAAGGAGCTGACCTGTCTGGGCTGAAAGCGGCTTGGCTGCGGGTTCACTATGTGACCTATGGCCCCAAAGGTCGTCTGCCCCGAACCCACCATGAGGTCATTCCGCTCCGGTTCCCAGACCCAATCCAGCAGCCGCACTGGCGTTCGACCCCGGATGCCGAAGTGCTGCCAGTACCCACCCACTTGTTAACCCCCCTCGATTCTTGCGTGGATATTGTCCGCCGCTATGTGCAGCCCCAGGCTCAACCTGGGGATGTGGTGACGATTGGCGAAACCCCCGTCGCTATCATGCAGGGCAATTTTCGCCATCCCACCGAGATTCAGCCGGGTTGGGTGGCGAAGCGACTCTGCTATTTCTTTTTACCCACCTCAAGTTTGGCGACCGCTTGTGGCATGCAGTCTCTGGTGGACATTGTGGGGCCAACCCGGGTGTTACTGGCCTTTATTGGCGGCTCCATTCTTAAGGTTTTAGGTCGTCCCGGTGGATTTTACCAGCTTGCCGGAGCACAGGCCCGCTTGGTGGACGATGTCACGGGCACCTTGCCGCCCTACGATCAATTTGTGGTGCTCGGCCCCGATCATCCACAGGCGGTGGTGGATCAGATTAAAGCTGAAACTGGCTTGGCCGCAGCCATTGTGGATGTCAACGATTTAAAGGCGGTTAAGGTATTGGCCGCCACTCAGGATGCGTCCATTCCTGTCCTAGAGGCAGCGCTCCGGGACAACCCCGCCGGCAATGCCGACGAGCAGACCCCAGTGGTTCTGATTCGTCCCCGGCGCGTTTAGGGTTGCGGTAAACATTTGGGGTAAACCGAAAGCTGACGCGGGGTTCTTGAAGGGTTCCCGTTGGGCGATCGCTCCGGTCAGTGTCACTGACTGACGAGTTCCGACGAGATTTGGCATTTAATCTGTCCGCTTATCCCTGAGTTCTGAAAGAGTTCGTTACCATAGGAATAGTGTTGATACTCGGCATTCTTTTATACACTGGTGAAGTTCCCATAGAAGTTTGTCAGGTTATTCCATAGATCTCACCGCGCTGCGATCGCACTTCAGTGGCTGTCGCTCTTACCGAGACGCTTATGCTTTCTGTTATTCCGAAGACCACTTCTACTGTTCGGCCCTTACAGTATCGAGACTGGGAAGCGGTTGAACGTCTACTGTCAGCAGAGGGACAGGGACAAGCGGCTGAACGTTCTTGGTTGGCAGAACCCCTCCGGCGCAGCCTACAACCGTGGAATCGGCACCCCCTCTTAAAAGTGGTCGATGCCCTGCCCCTTTCCCTTTCGTCGCCGCTCCGCACCTATGTGCTTGAGGATCAGGGAACCATCCAGGGGGTGATTCAGGTTTCTCCCTTTAATCGGTCTCGCAGTACCTGGCGCGTGGAGCGGGTATGTCAGGCAGTGGGCACCCAGGCCTTTGAGGTCGGCACTCAGCTGTTACGCTACTGTCTGGAGCATATTTGGGAAGCCCGCACCTGGATGGTCGAAGTCGAGATCAACCACCGGGATGCCCTAGGGCTATACCGTCACAACGGGTTTCAGCCCATGGCCCAGCTCACGCGCTGGCAGCTCAGCCCTGCCACCTTGACAGCCCTTGCCGAGCATCAGCCAGTGCTGCCCAATCTGCTGCCCGTCAACAATGCGGATTCGGCCCTCCTCTATCAGCTCGACACCGCTGCGATGCCGCCCTTTGTGCGTCAGGTTTTCGATCGCCATGTCCAGGATTTCCAGCGCCATGTGATTGGCCAGCTGGTTTGGTCGGTACAGACAGCCCTCCAGCGAGCGGACTGGCTGAACGGCTATGTGTTTGAACCCCAGCGCAAAGCCGCCATCGGCTACTTTGCGGTTTGTCTCTGTCGAGAGGGACGACGCACCCACCAAGCCCAGCTCACGGTGCACCCTGCCTATACCTGGCTGTACCCAGAACTGTTTTCGCACATTGCCCACTTGGTAGCCTCTGTTTCCAAGGAAACACCCTTGGAGCTTATTTCGGCGGACTATCAGCCGGAACGAGAAGACTTCCTACGGCAGCTAGGCGTGGAAGAAGTGGAGCATACCCTGATGCTGTCGCGTTCAGTGTGGCATAAGGTGCGCGAAGCCAAGTCCCTTTCCCTGGAAACCCGTCAGCTGGTAGATATGTTACAGGGCCTCCAGCCCAACCATACGCCAGCCCCCGGACGATTCTCGTTCTTGAGTCCCTGGCGATCGCCCCTGGAGCAGTCCGAACGGCAAACCCACAACCCCTTTGCCCAGGGTAGATTTAATCCAGACCAGAACAGATCCCCAGTGAGCCCCAAGCCCGGTTCTTCTAACGCGCCTGACCCCCATGGTTCTTGCGGCTAATTCACGACTCGCCTACTGGGTGGATGCCTTTACCGATATCCCCTTTGGGGGCAATCCAGCCGTTGTGATTCCCCAGGCCGAAGGCCTCAGCGATCGCCAGATGCAGCAGATTGCCCGTGAGGTGAACTGCTCTGAAACAGCCTTTGTGCTGCCTGCGACGATCCCAGAAGCCGATTTACGCCTGCGCTGGTTTACGCCCACCCAGGAGGTCAATCTGTGCGGCCATGCCACCGTGGCGACTTTCCATGCCCTGAGCGACGCGGGCTACTTTAACATTCAGCGCGGCTCAACCCAGATTCTCTACGTTGAAACCCGCAGCGGCACCCTCATGGTGACAGTGGATTTTACGACGGGCCAGCGCCCCTGGATTTGGCTAGCACTCCCCCCTTGCGAGTTTAAGGCGATCGCCCCTGCGCTCTTGCCCCAGGTTGCAAAGGTTCTAGGCTACCCTGAAGGGCTACTGCCCACCGTTGCCGTCGTGGATACCCTCAACCATGATTTACTGCTAGATTTACCGCAGCTCCATCAGCTTCAGACCTTAACCCCAGACATGTCTGCCCTGAGCCAACTCGGTAAGCAAGAGCATTGGCGGGGAGTTTGTGTGTACACAGCAGACACGATGGATCCAGACGCCCAAGCCCACCTGCGATTTTTTGCACCCCAGTCCGGCATCGTTGAAGATCCTGTCACGGGTTCCGTCAGCGGCCCCCTGGCCCTGCTACTGCAAGCAGAGCGCCAGCCAACCTCCCTTGATACAGGCGAGGCTGTGCCCCGCACCACCTTTCGCTTTGAGCAGGGCAACGCCCTAAATCGACCGGGGCAAATCCGCATTGAACTCACCAATCGCGGGCCGAAGCTCGGCGGGCAGGCCATTACCGTGATCAAAGGAGAACTCTACCTATGATTGCAGCCCTAGGTCTAGATTTAGGTCATCGCCGCATCGGGATTGCGGGGTGCGATCGCCTGGGGCTCTGTGCCACTGGACTGATGACGCTGAAACGCACCAGCTTTGCCCGAGACATCGAGCAGCTGCGTCAGCTTGTGGCAGAGCGCGAGATTGAAGTATTGGTGGTGGGGATGCCCTACGCCCTAGACGGGAGCTACGGCCCCCAGGCCAAACGCACCCAAAAATTAGCCCGCCGCATTGGGGCCGCCCTTAATCGCCCCATAGAATTTATGGATGAGCGCCTCACCTCTTGCGAAGCGGAAGCCATGCTCCAGGCCCAGCACTTAAGTCCCTCTCGGCACCGGGAGTTAATCGATCGCAAAGCCGCCTGCATTATTTTGCAACAATGGCTCGATCAACGGCGGCAGACGGCGAACTCTCGTGAGAGAATAGGAACTCACGAGACGGTGCCATTTCCCTCTAAACTAGCGGATAGTTAAGGTTTAGTGGCTCGGGAAACTAGAGGATAACAGCATGGAACTCGAAGGGCCTACGGTAAGCCTGATGGATGAAGCAGGACGATCGTTGCTTTGCTATGTCGAACTGTCGGTCGAGATTGATGGCGAAAGCTATGGCCTGCTCAATCCGGTTGATTATCCTGTCGATATTTTTGCCTGGGTGAACAACCCCGATGAGGATGCTTCGGTGGATGAAGCGGACGCGGAAGAAATCCTGATGCCCATCGAAGATGCCGAACTCAGTGAGGTTTTCGCCACGGCCCAGGCAGTGCTGTCAGAACAAAATCTTAAGCTGAAGCGATCGGCTCTGTCCTTAACCGTTGAGGGGGACTTACCCGACGTCCAGGAAGACGACATTCTGGTGCTAGAGGTTGAGGAAGCTGGCCTGAGCAGTGGGCAAGAGGAATATCAGCTCCTCGCGTCCTTTTTCTGTGAAGAGCGGGAATATGCGATTTATACCCCCATTGACCCGGTGCTGTTTGTCGCCCGCATCAAAGATGACGATTCACCGCAGCTGCTCTCTCCAGAGGAATTTCAGGCACTCCAGCCGAAGCTGCAACCCTACCTAGAAGAACATTTGTTCGAAGAAATGGAGTAACCTCCAGCCCAAGATACTTGACCAGACCCTGTGAAAAAGCCCTTTAAACCCCTCCGCTTTGCTGTCTTTTGCCTCTCAACGACGGTTGCCCTTGGCCTGATGGGGGCTGGGTCGAGTTGGGTGTGGTGGTCTAAAGCAACGGCACCCACCCAAAGCCAGCCCGACGCAGTCCTCCTGCGGATACCAGAAGGTTCCTCGGCCAATGACATTGGCCAACAGCTTCAGGAGGCTGGCTTGATTCGCTCGCAGCTCGCCTGGAAGCTCTGGACAAGGTGGCTCGCCTTCCAAAATCCGGCGGGAAGCTACCAGAAGGGAACCTATGAGTTAAAAGCCAATGAGCCTCTGCCTAATATTGCGGCTGATATCTGGTTGGGTCGGGTTAAAGAAGACAGCTTCACCATCCCTGAAGGTTGGGCGATTCAGGATATGGCCGCCTACTTTGAGCAAAAAGGATGGTTTTCTAAGGCTGAGTTTTTAGAGGCGGTGCAAACGTTACCGCGCGATCGCTTTCCTTGGCTCCCGGATACGCCGCTCTTGGAGGGGTTCCTGTACCCTGACACCTATCAAATTCCGGTCGATCAGCGTACCCCATACCTGATTGTTGACACCATGCTGAAACGGTTTGCAACCCTAGCGCTGCCGCTCTACGAGCAGCGCCAGACCTTTCCAGAACTCAGTCTATTAGATTGGGTGACCTTTAGCAGCATTGTCGAAAAAGAAGCCGTAATCGCGGCAGAACGCCCGCTCATCGCTGGCGTTTTTTGGAATCGCCTCCGGGATGGCATGACGCTGGGTTCAGATCCAACCGTGGAGTACGGCCTCGGGATTACCCAGACCCCAGACCAACCCCTGACTTGGGCACAGGTGCGTACCCCTTCCCCCTACAACACCTACATCAATCCGGGGTTGCCGCCAACGCCCATTGGTAGCCCTGGCTTGAGCAGCTTAAAAGCATCCCTGGCCCCTGAGACAACTGACTACCTCTATTTTGTCGCCCGCTACGATGGCACCCATGTCTTTAGCAAAACCCTGGCGGAACATGAGCGAGCCCAAGGTAAAATTCGCGATCAGCAGGATGCCTTACAAACTCAGGCCAACCAACCCAACCCCAGCGAGAGGTAGACTTTCATGATGCTGCCGCGTTCTGCCATCTCTCTGCTGGAGCCCAAATGCATCCTGCCTGGATCGATTCTGCTGCTGACCCCCGATTTGATTCAGCAGCAGGGCTTAAAGGGCCTGGTTCTAGATGTCGATGACACCCTCATTTCGACTCGATCAGCAACCATTCCCAGAGCGGTCAGAATTTGGGTGACTGAAGTGCGACAGGTCGCGAGCCTTTCCCTCGTCAGCAATAATCTGAGCCATAAACGCATTGAACGCATTGCCCGCATTCTTGATCTGCCCTATATCTTTGGGGCACGCAAACCCTCTCGCCGTCGCGTTCGCCAAGCAGTGGATCAAATGCAGCTTGCCCTACATGAGGTCGGGATGGTAGGCGATCGCCTGTTTACCGATGTCCTGGTGGGCAATCGACTGGGAATGTTTACCATTTTGGTGGAACCCATGGCCGATGGAAACAGTCCCCACTCCCGCAAAAGCTGCCTGCGCACCGTGGAAATCCGCCTCTCAAGACTGCTAGGGGCGAATGTAAAGAATGACGTTAAAACATAACATCCCTTTATATAACGATAAGATACGTAAATATAAAGAAAAGATTATAGGATGATCCCCAGCGAAAAATTTTTGGCAAACTATAAGTATTCAAGTGGAGCCAGCTCATAAAGGCTCTAAACATAAATCTTAATAAATACCTCTGAGCGGGGCCAGGTTGTCAAATCTGGCCCTGTTTCTACTGGCCCTGTTGTTGAGGGAAAGCCATCTTTTTGCGGATGATAGCGCGGGGCTTTGGTAGGTTTTCAGTTGAGGAGCGGGCATGAGCCAAACCGTCGTCGTCAAAATTGGAACATCGAGTCTGACTCAGCCGGAGTCTCGGTTGTTGGCGCTATCAACCATTGCTGGTCTGGTAGAAGTGCTCTGTGAGCTGATGCATCAAGAGTACCGCCTGGTTTTGGTTTCTTCCGGCGCGGTGGGGATTGGTTGTGCACGTCTGGGGTTGGCAGAACGACCTCGCACCATGGCGCTGAAGCAGGCCGTGGCGGCGGTAGGGCAAGGGCGCCTGATGCGAATTTACGATGATTTTTTTACTTCTTTGCAGCAGCCGATTGCCCAGGTGTTGCTAACCCGTGGGGACTTAACCGATCGCAGTCGCTACATTAACGTCAACAATACGTTTCAGGAACTGCTGAATCTGGGGGTGATCCCCATTGTGAATGAGAATGATACGGTGTCGGTTGACGAACTGAAGTTTGGGGACAATGATTCCCTGTCGGCGCTAGTGGCGAGTCTGATTCAGGCGGACTGGTTGTTCTTACTGACGGATGTGGATGGGCTTTATTCGGCAGATCCGCGTACCCATGCCAATGCCCGCCCCATTCCCTGGGTAGAGCGCGTGGAGGATTTGGCCGCGATGCAGGTTAATGCAGGCGATCGCGGTTCGCGCTGGGGCACGGGGGGGATGGCCACTAAGATTGCGGCGGCGGCGATTGCCACCAATGCCGGGGTGCGCACCGTCATTACCCGGGGTCAGCAGCCCCGGAATATTGGCCGAATTCTAGCTGGAGAGACAATTGGCACCCAGTTTCTGCCCCACCCCCAACCGATCAATGCCCGGAAGCATTGGATTGCCCATTCCCTGGTGCCCGCTGGCACTCTGGTTTTAGATGCGGGGGCAGTGCAGGCGATCGCATTTCAGGGCAAGTCATTGCTGGCGGCTGGCATTTTGCGGGTGGAGGGGGAGTTCCAGAGCCAAGAGCCGATCCGGTTGTGCAGTGAGCAGCACCAGGAAGTCGCCCGCGGGCTGGTGAACTACAGCAGCGTGGAGTTAACTCAAATCTGCGGTCGTCGCTCCGAGGAAATTCCGACTATTTTGGGCTACGCAGGTGCTGACACCGTGGTTCACCGCGATAATCTGGTCGTTCTTTGAGAGGGTTAGCCAACTAGCTCACCGCAGCTGGCTGGGCCATGCGGGTTCGGATACTGGCTTTGAAAAGCGCTAGGTGAGCATCACATTGACTGATCCACATCTCTAGGCTGGCAAAAAGCTGGGTGAGGGCAGTGGCTAAAGATTGCCTGTGCCACCAGTACCTTTGACCTTGCCAACTGCGCCAGAGGCGACGGCTAGATTTTGCCAGCATTTTGAGGGAGCGCTGGAGATTCCGGCGCACTTTTTCATGGAGAACAGTCTGATGCAGCGCTAGGCCCGATTGGAGCTGATGGATGATCCAGAGGGTTTGATGACGGAGGGTCTGCGCTATAAACCGCAGACTTGCAGGCTGTTGATGGTGCTGCCAGTGCGCCTGCGATCCAGAGAGGGCCGTTTTACTGCTTCGCAGATCTTGTTGGAGACGCTTCAATGCCTGCTCACAGACGGTCACGCTATTCTCCGAGAGATTGGCTTGATTCAGAATTTTTAGGGGGATGTTCTGGTTGACCAGATGCTGCACCAGGTCTGGAGCCTCACATTCACCGTTCTGTTGAACGTGCTGCATGAAGGTTTCAAACAATTGCTTTTGATACGTTTGTTTCGCCTTGAGTTCCGCACGACGCTTTTTGAGCTGCTTTTCTGATTCACTCGCCGCTTGCCCCTGCCCCGATGATTTGGGGGGGACGGGTGCAGAAATGACCGTATTTGCAGTGACTGATTCCACCTGCGGCGGCTCTGCTTTGGAGAGCGGCTCAGGGCGATCGCCCTGAGATTGGGATGGAGCTGGCGTCGGTTTCCGGGGTTCTGGTGGCGGTGGCGTAACGGATTCAGGTTGGCAGGGCGGGGATACTTTGGGGGCTGTATCTGGAGCTGGTTTTCTAGACTTCCGCTGTAGTTTGAGCTTCTGAAAATGTTGACAGAGATGGACATCCAATTCTGGGAAACTACAGTGTCCGCCTTGGTCAACCGCGTGGGCATACAGCTGCATCAGCCGCTTTTTGTAGTACAGCTGATCGATCGGCGTTGAACGGTTGGCAGTTTTCATGGGTTAGGCTTCCTGGGACGGTGCGGGAGATTGCGGCGGCAAAGCGTTAATTCCACTCTGGGTTGACGCCGTTTTCTGAAGGATTCAAGGACTCAAGATCAGCCATCGCTTCTTCCACCAAATCATTCATTTCAGCGCCATCTTGAGTACTGGTAAAGGACAATGCCTCTAGATCGGCTTCATGTTTCTGCAAAAGCTGATTGAATTGCTGATTTAACCAGCGATCGCGTTCTTGGCGTACCTGATCATCCCAAGACATTTGCACATCGTCTCGACGGGCATAGGTCAACACCATGACAATGGCGACGGTACTGGTAAACACGGAAAGCAACAGGAAAAAGAGCGACAGCCCCAGGGCATTCCATTCACCCGCACCCGCCTTAGCGGTGAAGTTTTGCAGGGCATAGGAGACCGCCTCAACCCCAGATTTAAAGTCAGCCTCACTGGGATCAGCGGCACTGGCAGTGAAAGTCTGGTCATAGCTTTGCGGGTAAGCAGCCTTTAAGAACAAAAGGTCGTTCCCCAACTGCGTCCGCAGTGCCAGATACTCGGCATACTGTGACTGCGCTGCTTCATGTTTCTGATTGGCTTCATATTCTAGGCGCTCCACCTGGCGACAGATCGGCAAAGATTCAAAGGGAACCGTACTCCAATCTCGATTCCGGTCAGCCCACTGGCCGTAAAGTCGAGCATAGGAAGAAGCCCAAAGGGGACTGTCTTTCGGCATCTGCTGGAGTTTATTCTCAGCAGAGCTGCACCGTTCTTGAACCGCTGGATTAACGGCCAGGGAATTGGCAATTTGAGCTTGTGTCTGGGTCAGCCGTAGATTTGCAAGTTCCGTGGCGCGGAGATGTACCAGCTCCGAGCGATTATTCAGCAGCTCAACGCCGATCCCCGTGGTGAAAGACTTCAACACGCTCAGGGGTAAAAGGCCTAGAATGGCAGCCCATCTGGCCCAGGCTTTACTGCCTTCTTTGCCGCGGGCGACCGTTGTAGAAACATCGTTATTGATCTTGAGCATTAAGACGGTCGTTAGCCCACTCAACACCCAACCCAGCGGGGTGCTGCCCCCCATCGAAAACAGAAAAATGGGCCAGTTGCCCACCGCGTCAATCAGGTTGCTGGCAGTGACCACACTGGCGGTGACCCGGGCATCAGTGCGGACGTTTTGGGTGACGAAGGCTGTCCCGTAAAGGTCTTGGGGTTGTGCGATAAAAATTGAGACTACGCTGGACTTCATTTTGGCAAGCCACGAAGCCTGTGGCACAGGGGGCAGGGGCTGACCACTTTGAGCAGATTTCACCAGAGGGGCGTACCGTGGATGTGTTTCGACCCACTGCAACAGCCGTTCTGCATCTGTTAAAGGCAAAGCAGTCGGGGGCTCGGCAGCATTTTCAGTCTTGGCATCAGGTTCAGCATCAGCATCAGGCGCAGAAAAACGGGTTGAAGTCATAGTCGGCCTACACAGAACGGAAGTGATTAAGATTTAGTGAAGTGCTCTGGCCCTAGAATTGACCAATTTAAATTGGTTTCTGACAGGGTGGCTCTTGTCCGTTCATTTCTCTACCCTCAGACTGATATCCGGACTTTTCCTCACGGATATTGGCTTTTTGAAATCAGGTTCAGCCGCTCACGCGCTCCAGCCTCTGCATCGCCATCTATTGATGATGCAAGGTGCGCTTTTCCCGCAAAGGTGTGGCTGGTTCAGCGTGAACCTTCCGCCAATTCTGCTAAATGTTAAGATGGCTTAACTTATCTAAAGCAGCCATTTGATAGCTCCAGATATGCATGAGTTTTCTCAGCGACCGGGTTCAGGTGCAGTGCCGAGAGTTCCAGTCCCACTGAAGGTCGTTGCCCTGGGCGATAGCCTGGTTTATGGCTATGGCGATCCGGAGGGCGGCGGCTGGGTCGAACGGCTGCGGCGTCAGGGGTTAAACCCAGACCAGCCGGGGCCAATTCTCTATAATCTGGGCGTGCGCGGCGATACCATCAAGCATGTCACGCGTCGGTTTGCCGATGAGTTTCAACAGCGCGGCGAGTTACGAAATCGGCTGCCAGATCGAATTGTGCTGTCTGTGGGTGTGAATGATGCAGCCAGGTTGGGGAGACCCACAGGACGACACATGACGGCCTTTAATGAGTTTCAAGCCCACCTCACTCAGCTGCTTGACCGGGCGAGCCAGATGGCTCCAGTGTTGTTTGTGGGGATGGTGCCCGTCGATGAACAAAAGATGCCCTTTATGGATGCCCTCTATTACACCCATGAAGACCAGTATCTCTACAAAGAGGCCACGCGGTTAGCCTGTCTGGAGCACCAGATCCCCTATCTCGATAGCTTTGAAATCTGGCGGCAGCGGGGGGTAGCCTGGTGTCAGCAGCAGTTCTGTGCCGATGGCCTGCACCTGAATGTGTCAGGCTACCAGCAGCTCCTGCATGACATCACCCAGTGGCCCGCCTGGTCGCAGTTTCTAGCGCTACAATCATCCACTGCGATCGCATCCCCCCATTAGATGCGATGCATCTACGGCGCAGAGGTTCAGCGGCGGGTTCAGCGGCGGGTTCAGCTGGGCCAATCTGGACGAATCTTGGCAGCCAAGATGGCGGCCTGGGTGCGATCGCGCACATTGAGCCGTCGCAAAATGCTATTGACATGGTTTTTCACCGTCCGTTCTGCGATAAAGAGCTGAGCGGCAATTTCACGGTTGCTACAGCCCTCAGCAATCAGTTGCAGCACTTCCTGCTCACGCGGGGTGAGTTCGGCCCATTCTGGAGGTGGAGTGAATTCACTGGCTGGGGCTGGCGGCGGCGTTTCTATGATCTTCTCAAATAGCCCCGGCCCAAACTGGGTGTAGCCCTTATTGACAGCGCGAATGGCCTCTGCCAGCTCAGCGGAGGGCGTATCCTTGAGCAAATAGCCTTTGGCTCCACAGCGCATCGCCTGAATTACATATTCATCATCCTTGAAGGTGGTTAAGACCAGAACCTTGACCGCTGGGGCAGATTCAGCAAGATCTCGGGTTGCCGCCACCCCATCCATAATCGGCATCCGCACATCCATCAACACCACATCCGGCTGGAGGGTACAGGCCAGTTCCACCGCAACTTGGCCATTGCCCGCTTCACCCACCACTTCCAGGTCAGGCTTCGCTTCCAGTAAACTGCGCAGCCCCTCACGCACAATGCCTTGATCATCCACCAGCAGGAGTCGAATCATAGGTTGCCTCCCGGTTTCGGCACTTGAATTTGCAGGTGACAGCCCTGTCCAGGCGCACTGGTTAGCTCAAAGGTACCGCCCAGGGTTTCAGCACGCTCCCGCAGGCTTTGGAGCCCAAAGCCCGTCGTGTTTTCAGCGGGATTGAAGCCGCTGCCATTATCGGTAACGGTGAGGACAAAATCGAGAGGAGTTTCGTTGAGGGTGAGCTTTACAAGGGTTGCTTGGCTGTGTTTGGCAATATTGGTCAAAATTTCCTGGAGCATCCGGTAAAAGGCGAGGGTTTGTTCGGTGGGGAAAGCGGTGCTCAGCGCTAGGGTCGCATCAATGGGGATACCTGTATTTTGCTCAAACTCTTGGATTAAGTCTCGTAGTGCAGCAATCAGAGACTTACCCTGAAGCGGCGGGCGACGCAGGCTCGCAACGGATTGGCGGACATTTTGCAGGGCGTCCTTCCCCAGGTCACGGGCTTTTTGGAGATGCTCAGCAGCCCTGGAAACATCCTCTGGTAAGCGCATCGCGACATTTTCGAGCTGAATACTTTGGGCCGTCAGGGAATGCCCCACCGAGTCGTGGATTTCCCGGGCAATGCGAGCCCGCTCTTGGAGGGCAGACTGATTTTCGATCAGGATGGCATAGCGACGCAGGCGATCGTTGGCTTGAAACAGGCGATCGCGGCTTTGACGCTCGGCCACTAGGGCACTCACCATCAGCAGGACAAACACCAAGACCAGGGCAAACAGCAGGGCTGAATTCAGGCTCAGGTTGAGGACAGCCCCCTGGATTTGCTCAGCGCTCAAGGATCGCATGGGGCGGGGCAGGGATCGACCGCCGGGAGCACCCAGGCTATAGAACCGACGGATGCTCAGGAGCAGTCGCAGCACAAAAGAACTGAAGGCAAACCCGACCACAGGTAAGCGCCCGCTCCAGGGAAACAGCAGACAGGCCCGAATCACAACGACCAGCAGCAAGGTCGGAAAACTGTTGCCATTCCACCCCCCCAGAAACACAACGGCCCAGCTTAGCCCAAACCCTAAAGCGGTGTAGCCAACTTTGGCCAAGGGTGACTTGGCCACCGGGAGCTTGAGGCCCAGAAGCCCCAACAGGCCAATGCAGAAGAACACCCCCAGGGGGGAAAAGGGGGCATCAAGGGCCGGGCCAAAAAAGCGCGGTCGTCGGGTTGGGATAGGGGAGGGCAGCGCGCTTAACAGGGCAATGCCCAACAAAATCCACTCTAAGTAGAGCAGCAGTGGGAAGGGATGACGGGGCGATCGCAACCAGCGCATGACAGCCACAGGAATGGAGGACAAAATGCAGGGCTCCATTTATTGTGACGACTGATTGGCCCCTTTGGCCGCACTCGGCCCCTTTGGCTTAACTCGACCCCTCTAGACTCATCCGATCCCAATCTACCGAGACCAGTTGGGTGAAGCGGTGACAGGCAAAAAGGGCGATTGCCAATTGTCATTGCCAATTGTCACTGTCAATTGTCAAGATCATCCAGCCATTGCAGAGCTAGGTAATGGGATGGAAATAGAACGCGATACCCAGCACGGCATAGGCCGCCAACAGTAACATGCCTTCTAGCCAATTAGACTGACCGTCAGAGCTAATGGAATTGGCAATCAGCACTGCCACCGCCACCGCCACCAGTTCAAAGGGGTTAAAGTCCAAGTCCATCGGTTGACCCATCAGCCAACCCACCAACACGAGAAACGGTGCCACGAAGAGGGCAATCTGGAGACTCGAACCCATGGCCACTGACACCGACAGATCCATTTTATTTTTCATGGCAACGGTGACAGCGGTGGCATGTTCAGCAGCATTGCCGATGATGGGCAGCAAAATCACCCCGGTAAACAACGGCGTCAACCCCAGAGATGCCGTCGCCACCTCCAAACTCTCGACCAACAGCTCTGACTCAACGGCCACGGCCAGCGTGGCGGCCAGGAGCACACCCACCCATAAGGCTAAATTAGGCTTGTGGGCTTCAGTAGAGTGACCATTTTCCCCTTCGCCTGCATTCTCCGCCATGCCGACATCGTAGAGATAGCCGTGGGTTTTCATGGAAAACAGCAGCGTAAGACCGTAAACCGTAATTAAAACGATCGCCACCGCAATCGACAGTTTTTGAATCGGCTCCTCAGCAATCCCTTCCGAGGTGAAATGCACCGCCGTGGGCAGCAAAATCGCAATGACCGCCAGGTTCATCAAGGACGCATTCATGCGGGCTACCACGGGCGGAAAGGTTTGCTCCTTGAAGCGGAGTCCGCCCAGCAGCATGGATAGACCCATCACCAGCAGCAGGTTGCCAATGATGGATCCGGTAATGCTGGCCTTCACAACATCCACCAGTCCTGCTCGCAGGGCAATCAGGGCAATGATCAGTTCGGTCGCATTGCCGAAGGTGGCGTTTAAGAGGCCGCCGAGGGTTGGCCCCACGACCACGGCTAGCTCCTCTGTAGCGGTTCCCATCCAAGAGGCGAGGGGCACAATCGCGCAGGCAGAGGTAATGAAGACCACTAGCGGGCTCCAGTGCAGAAAATGGCCGCTCACTGAAACCGGAATGAAGAGCAGCAGCGCAATGAAAATTTGGTTCTTTAAGTTCACTGTTCCTCGCAATGATTTTACTAGGGATATGCCTAGAGATGGACTGGGGGCTATATCCGTTGTGCATTTGAGCTTTGAGTCAGGAGGTCATCCTAAGCGCCCTTGCGCCCAAGCGGCAGCCAGCTCAATACCTGTGACTAACGGGCAGGTGCTAGTTACACCAACCCCTGCTGTGGAAATTATGCCCTAGAACCCCTGGGATTCTTGCGCCCGACCCTACCGCCGACAAGCGCAACTTGCCCAGGCCAGATTCTGAGCACAAGGTAAACAAATAAAAACTTTCATGAAGTTTATCTCGAGAAGTATTGCTATGTATCGCAGACCATCAACTTAAATGAAGGGATCGCCAAGGCTTTAAAAGAATCGCCTAGGGTGACGAGAGAAGCTCAAACCACTGTAGCGCCGTCACTTGAGGATTCCATGACATATTTACACGATAATCTTCAGCGATCTCGCTCCGGTGAGGTTGAGGGCTTGGCCCCAGCTGAATCAACCCTAAATAATTCATCGTCCGCACTGGGTGAGGGCGTTTACATTGCACTTCACGGTCACTTTTACCAGCCCCCCCGCGAAAACCCTTACCTGGGTAAAATTGAGCGTCAGTCGGCAGCGGCGCCGTTTCAGAACTGGAACGAGCGCATTCACCACGAGTGCTACCGCACGAACGCCTTTGCCCGCATCCTGAACGATGCTGGGGAAGTGGTGGAAATCGTCAATAACTTCGAGTACTTGAGCTTCAATATTGGCCCCACCCTGATGAGCTGGCTGGAGCAGTATGACGATGAGACTTACCAGCGCATTCTGGAGGCAGACCGCAATAGCTGCGATCGCCTGAATGGTCACGGCAACGCGATCGCCCAGGTTTACAACCACATCATCATGCCCCTGGCGAACGAGCAGGACAAAATCACCCAGGTGCGCTGGGGCAAAGCTGATTTTGCAGCTCGCTTTGGCCGCGACCCCGAAGGCATGTGGTTAGCAGAAGCTGCGGTAGACTACCCCACCTTAGAAGTGCTAATTGCGGAGGGAATTCGGTTTATTATTGTGGCCCCCTCCCAGGTGGCGCGCTGTCGGCCCTTGGCGCTGGCAGCGGAGCCGGAGTCAAGCTCAGTATCCTGGCTGGAGGTCGGGGGCGGTCAGATTGACCCCACGCGTCCCTATCGCTGTTATCTGCCCAACGGCGATCGCCAGCGGGACTACATTGATGTGTTTGTGTATGACGGCCCCATTTCGCGGGACATGGGCTTTAACGACATCCTGAAAAGTTCCACCCATTTTGCCAATCGTCTAGGGTTAGCCGTGCGGGGCGATCGACAAGGTGCTCAGCTGATCTCCGTGGCCACCGATGGTGAAACCTTCGGGCACCATAAGCGCGACACAGAGCGGGCGATCGCCTATGCCGTGCGCCATACCTTTCCCAATCGGGGCTGGACGGTGACCAACTTTGGCCATTACCTGAGTCTGCATCCACCCACCTGGGAAGTTGAGCTGAAGTCTGTAACGGCCTGGAGCTGTGCCCACGGCGTCGACCGCTGGCAGGATGACTGCGGCTGTGGCGGGGAAGGCAGCCTCTGGCATCAAAAATGGCGACGGCCCCTGCGGGATGCCCTCGACTGGCTCCGGGATCGGCTTCAGGAGATCTATGTTGAGCAAGGAGCCGCCCTCCTGCTCGATCCCTGGCAGGCCCGGAATGCCTACATCGAGGTGCTGCTCAAAGCCAGCCCCCCAGAACCCGGATCGGGCCTGAGCGACCCCATTGATGCTTTCTTTTTGCGACAGCAGCACCATGAGCTATCCGCCGCAGAACAGGTAGATGCCCTGCGGCTGCTGGAAATGCAGCGCCATGCTTTGCTCATGTATACCAGCTGCGGCTGGTTCTTTGAGGAGCTATCGCGGCCTGAAGGGTTACAGATTTTGCGCTACGCCGCCAGGGCGATCGCCCTGGCCGGGGAAGTGGCCGGGGTATCGCTTGAGCCAGAATTTATTGAGCGGTTAGCTCTCGCCCCCAGCAACCTGGAGCAATTTCAGAATGGGGCAGGCATCTATCGGCAGCAGGTACAGCCCTCCCAGGTGAGCCCGTTTCAAATTGCGGCGCACTATGGCATGAACTCCCTCTTTCAGCACTATCCCGCCCAAACCGAGCTCTACGGCTATCAAATTCAGCAGCTGGACTATGAGCGGCAGCAAATTGGTACCCTAAACCTAGCCATAGGCCAGCTCCAGCTTCAGTCCCAGGTCACCCGTGAAAGCAACCATGTGGTGATTGCTGTTCTGCACCTGGGGGGTTTAGATTTCCACTGTGGCGTGCAGCCCTTTCTGGGCCGGAGACAGTATACCGAACTGAAGCAAACCCTATTTACACAGCTCCAAGGGGTCAGCGCGGCTCGACTGGTACTGACGATGAGTCAATGGTTCGGCGACCAGCAGTATGGCATTCAAGATTTATGCCCTGACAATCGCCAAGAACTTTTGAGCCTGCTCTCCCAAACAACGCTGCTGCGCCTGAATCAGCTCTATACCCAGGTCTACCGCGACAACTACAGTCTGATCATGGCCTATCGCCGCGACGACCTAGAGGTGCCGGAAGAACTCCTGACCGCGACCCAAATTTCCCTCAGCCATCGTGCAGCCCAGGCCGTCACCGGACTCACCCGCGAACTGACCAGTCTGCTTGAGCCTGAGTCCGCTGGCCAAGCGCATCTCGTCGAACTAGAGGCGATCGCCCTAGAAGCCCAGCAACTCAACGTGGTGTTGAATCTGCCCCAAGTACCGGATGCCCTCAACCCACTCCTTGAAACCTGGCTAGCGCAACTGCTCTACCAGGATGGCTTACAGCGTTCTGGGCCGTCTCTTGGGCTGTTTGCAAGGCTATTACAGGTCGCCCAAACCCTACACCTGCCGCTGCATCTGAATCGGCTTCAGGAACAGTTGCTGACTTACCTGCAGGTGCAGTTCGCGAACCATTTGCCCCATATTGCCTACGCCACACATCTGGCCTTGAACGAATATCAGGCCAATGGTGGGGACACGATACCTGACCCAACTGCAACCGCAACGCTGTTTGAATGGCGTCCCCTCCTTAAACTGGGTCAGGTGCTTGCCGTGGACATGCGACCCTGGACGACCGCACTGATGCAGAGCAGCACCCACCCCGAGGGCTAAGCTAGAAAGACAGGCGCTGTTCAGAGGGGCATGACCGAACCAGACTTTCTGTGGCTGGGGACGGGCGGTATGGTCGCTGGATTCCTCGCAGGGCTGCTGGGAATTGGGGGCGGTACGGTTTTGGTGCCGCTACTGGTGGCATTACACTACACCCCGGTTCAGGCGGTGGGGACGAGCAGCTTTGCCATTTTACTGACGGCCCTATCGGGGACGCTGCAAAATACGCGCATGGGCGTTTTGCAGTGGCGGCGGGTGCTACCCCTCGGTTTGCCAGCGGTACTCACGGCCCAGGTGGGCACCAGGTTGGCGATCGCCCTGCCGCCTCGGCTGCTGTTGTTGGGGTTTGCGGGCCTCCTCTTGCTGAATCTTTATCTAGTCAGTCTCAGACAGCAGCTCAGCCATACCCCCAGCTATACCCCTCAACCTGAAACCCCGAAAGCGCCGAGCAGGTGGCCCCGATTACTGACCGGGGGCAGTGCCGGACTCTTGGCAGGGCTATTCGGGGTGGGCGGCGGAGTCATTTTGGTGCCGCTTCAAATGCTCTTGCTCAAAGAGCCCATTAAAGCAGCGATTCAAAACAGTCTGGCGGTGATTCCCTTAACGGCGGTGTCGGCAACGGTTGGGCATGGGATCGCCGGGAATGTGGTCTATCCAGCCGGGGCCGTGGTGGGGCTGAGCGGCATCATCGCTGTTCAGTTCAGCACCCGCTTTTTACCCCAGCTCCCGGATCGGGTGGTTAAGATTTGCTTCCGCACGCTGCTGCTACTGCTGGTCGTCTATGTCTTCTGGCAGGTGACGACCGTTCGATGACGGTGCTAGCCATTTTCACGGACTTTGGGACAGGCCACCGCCTGGGCCTGGGCCATGGAGCAGTGGGTTTGGAGGCAAGGTTGCTGGTAGCTGGCTTCAGTTTCTAGCGGCGGCGGCATTTGGCCGAATACCATTTCACAGCTGAAGTCTTCAAAGTTGGGGGTCATGGTCAGGGGAATGCCAAATTCTTGGGTAAAAAAGGTTTGGGTGGGAACCTTACACATGTTGATGCACATCCCAACACAGCCACTTTCTTCTAGGTAGCGACACTTTTCGATCTGCACACCGCTGCGCTGCATTCGGGGCTGTCCATTGCGATCGCTGACCTCTACAGTTTTCACAGCGCAGGGGCCGACAAGCCATTCAAATAAGACCGTCGCGAACCAAGCGTTCAGCTCACAGACCAGTTGCGTGGGTGAAAAAAAGGTGCGAATTGCAGCCAGAATCGGGGCGGGCACCAGGGACTTCAAGACCACCGCAACCACATCCTGCTGTTCTTGAGCAGAACGCCCCTGCATGATCTTTTTAGAGAGATCGACAAACCCGTCATACCCCCTGAGCTGGGTGCGCTTACCGACCGCGATCGCCATTTTGCGCGAAAACAGCCAGATAAACAGGCGATCGAAAAGGTTGTCGCGATGGGTTTCCTTCACCATGAACATCCTGTAGGGGCGCGCGATACTGCACCCGGACTTTCGCCTCTATTATGACGAAGGATGAAACCCTTTGGACGGTGAGCGGGTGTACCCCGGTTCGGCATCCGTGCTAGCTCTCTCGCCAGCAGACACGTACAATATCGCCTGAGGGCGTTACTGCCAATTGAATGATGCTGCATTTACTGCGCCACCTGGTTTTACTGGCCTGTTTAGCGCTGACGCTAACCCATGGCCGGATTTATCGCGCGGTGGCCGGGGCGATGGCGGGGGTTGGCGGCGGCTCACAGCCGTCAACGGACGACGATAAAACAATGACTGTAGTCATGCAGGGCAAGTCGCAAACTCTCACGCTGCTGACTTATGACGAGGTCGATACACCGTTCCGCACCTACTATGCCAATTCAATGGTGGCAGACAGCAACTGTAGCGCGATCGCCTGTAGCGTGTTCTTCTTACCCAAAACCGTCGATGCGACCTTGAACGATGCACGGGTGCAAATTTTTTTCCCTCAGGACCTGCAAACCATTGTCGATCTGGATCTGCAATCCCGGCATCCTGACGGCTATATTGCGGCCAGTGGCTGGTCGATTACAGGGGAGTCTATCGCCGCCGATCAGCTGCCCTATGCGTGGATGAAGAAGGCGATCGCCTTCACCAGCCCGCAGCAGTCCGTTATGGGCAGGGTTTATTTAGGGGAAGCCGCCGGACGCATTTTCCGGGTCACGGTTCAATATCCGATATCCGCCCAGGATCGTTTCCCGGCCATGGCTCAGCCCATTTTGTCCCACCTACAAGTGGCTGCTGTCTCCGCAAAGCCGACCCGCTCGACCGCTGAATTCTCGGTCTGCCGGAGCAATACGGCATCGGCCTATGGCCTCCAGCAGTCTGCGACAACACAACAGTCCCTCAAGCAAGCTGCGGGCTATTTTCAACAGGGAACTGACTTTACCTGTCATCGCTACCAGCGATCGCCCGAGGGTAACTTGGTCAGGGGAGCGCTGCTGGGCACTGGCAAAGGGACTGGCCCTGAGAATGTCTTGGACTTGGGGATTATCGGCCTGACAGAAGAAGAGGCGATCGCCAAGGTAACCGAGACCCGCTCCTTTGCATTTACCGAGATTGTGCGCACCCCCTTACCTGGACGAGAAGCCAAGATTACGTTTAGTGGCGGCTTATTAAACCACGAACTTTATCTTGACACCCATGGCTACGTTTCCCAGGTACTCCAGGCCACTGCGGTACCCTGAGCACCAGCACTAGCGAATGGCTGCGATCGAACATTCAAAGTGATCTTCAACACTTTTACCTTGGATCTATATTGGCATGGGAACTCTCACGCAAACCTCCCTCTACCATCTGCTGCGGTGGTTGCTGCTGCCCGTTATTCGCTGGCGCATCCGCATTGAGGTCATTGGCCGCGAGCATCTTCCCCAGAACGGGCCAGGAATCTTAGTGTGCAACCACCGTTCCGATACCGACCCGGCCCTGCTGAGCATCACCATCCCCCGCCCTATTGCCTGGGTCGTGGCAGATTACATGCAGCATCTGCCCTTGACCCACTGGCTGATTCAGCACACAGGCATGGTGTTGATGAATGTGGATGGCCAGGTCTCGCCCAGTTCCATGAAGCAGGCTTATGGCATCCTAAAGACTGGCAGGCTCTTGGGCATCTTCCCCGAAGGAGAAGCGTACATTTTTGCCAATGACTTTTCGGCCCCACTTGCCCCCCTGCAACCGGGGTTTGCCGTCATTGCTCACCGAATGCAGGCTCCCATTATTCCGGCCATCATTTGCCCCGTGATCGAAACATTAGAACCCCTGAAGATTCCGCAACCGCTTCAGGCCCCAATTGCACAACGTTATTCCCTGGAGGAGCTGAAACATATTGTGCGCTACCGTGCCGTCAAAGTCGTGATTGGCGCCCCCATTACCAGCAACGGACTCCATCACGACACAAAGCAAGCTGCCATTGCTCACCTATGTGAACAAACCCGTGCCGCCATGATTAACCTCCAAGCGCAGCACGGGTAGATATATCGAAATATCCGCGAGAACTAGCCTTGCTTGGCTAGGCAAGGGGTAAAGAACTTAGACAGGGCACTGGGAAGACCCGTATTGGGATCTTTAGACGCACTGAACTGAGCCTTCGTGAGCATCATGATGGCCTGACTCTGCGAGTGCTGCTGCTGCATTTGCGTGATTGAACATTGACACAAAGAAGCTGCCTGACTCGGAGTTTTGCCATGGGCGGTGAGCTTTTTGATGCAGCCAGAGGTGTAGGGCTGGACGAGGCTGCTGCTATAGGTGTGCTTTGCCATCAACACAGGAGATTTCGGCTGTGCGAGTTCAGCGGTGGCGGGCTTAACACTGGCAGATAACATGACACCTGCAACCCCGACTAGGGAAACTGCACCTGCGAAACTGCGGAACGAATGCTTCATTTCTTTCTCCTGGGTTAAAGCTGGAAATTGTTGTCAATCAAGACTTAAGACCAAACACACTCCACACTTTAAGTTTTAGCGAAGGGCCAAAACGAATCTATTGGGGTTAGGCAAATCATTGAACCACTACAATAGGGGCAGTTCAATACGTTGCTCATTATGATGCAGACTCAAAGCTTGTGTCTAGAGTTCCACCTGCACTAATTTTCAATGCGCTGTTAAACACTCTAAAAATAGAGCGCAGACAACATTGAACGGTTCATCGACAAGATAGGTCAATAAACAACTAAAAATTAAGGCACAGGCTACTAGGCTAAGGGGAATGACTGGTTCTATACAGTGATCTCAGGCTTACGCACTGGTGCTCAAGATCACAACTCCTCTCACTCTATGAGTGTGCCCACTTTCTTCGTCTAAACATACAGTGAGGGATCAACTTTTGACGAAGATCCCTCACAATACAGACTCAGTGAGTCCGCGAAACAATCCTTTATGCAGTGGGTTCACTGATGCCACGCTCGACGAAGTAATGACTCAAAAATGCGCTAGCTAGGGAAAGGACGATTGGCCCCAAAATAAAGGCTAAAAATCCATGGACTTCAAAATCGGCCACAAAAGCGGAAGCCAGCCAGAAGCAAATGCCGTTCACAATTAAGGCAAAGAAGCCTAGAGTCAAAATTGTAATGGGTAGGGAGAGCAATGACAGCACAGGTTTCACCAAGGTATTGACAACACCAATTGAGATTGCTGCGAGTAGGGCAATGGGGAAGCTTGCTAAATCCACGCCTGGAATCACCAGGTCAACGACGAGCAGGCTGAGGGCCGTAACCAAGGTCGTAATTGCAAAACCCAACATAACATCCTCCTTCAGGAATAGAAAAACGTGAAATTTATCTGTCTATTGGCTCTTGAAAGCCAGTTCGCAAAACAGTATTATTGCCGCCTGTATGAGTGTTTTCTGAATAAATATTTAGTCTTCTGTTTTGTATAGAATAGCAAACTTAATTCAGCTAGAATAGTTCAATTGGCGCAGAATTTTTTGTTGATTGTGTGGAGCAAATCAATGTCTACCTTAGTAAAAATTATCATTGGTATTTTATTGCCACCCGTGGGGGTCTTTTTGGCCTATGGCATTAGCACGACGCTCGTGATCAATATTCTGTTAACGCTGTTGGGCTGGGTTCCAGGCAGCATCCATGCCGTGTGGGCGATCGCCAAGCAGGCAGAGAAAACTGACCCCGTCGTGTAATACACGACCCCAAAACCAGTTGCTGAGCTGTACGCGAAGGCAAGCAGACAATAGCTGTATTCGGTAAAGTACAGGTTATTCGCACTAAACTTCACCTCTACTGAAACCGCACAGCATGAAATTCGGCTACGCCATCATTTACGTCGCTGACGTTTCTGCCGCTACAGAGTTTTACGGCAACGCATTTGGAATCCCAACGCGTTTTGTACACGATGGCGGCGACTACGCTGAACTCGACACCGGAGAAACAACGCTCGCATTCGCTGCACATTCCCTCGGTGCTTCGAACTTTCCCAATGGCTATACGAAACTCACTGACTTAACGAAACCAGCGGGTGCCGAAATTGCGTTTGTAACGGACGACGTGGCTGGTGCTATTCAAAATGCTGTCGCGGCAGGGGCTTCCGTGATATCTGACGCTCAAACCAAACCTTGGGGTCAGACCGTAGGCTATGTTCGCGCACCCGATGGCTGCCTGATCGAACTTTGCACACCCGTTGGTGGCTGATCAACACACAAACCGACGATGGTGGATATCAACGTATCATAATAACGTTTCAAATCAGCGGCAGCAGACCATCTTGAACTCAGCACCAGAGGCTTGCAACCGTACACTGAATTTGAATTGTTGTGCTGCTTACGCTGTCACCATTTCAGTTTTTGTATTGGGTGGTGTTGGCTCAAAGTGTAGAACCATAATTTGCTCTGGACGCAACCCCAAGGATTCGTAAGTACGCCCGTCACGATCGCTGAATTCGACCTCAAATGCAGAACCCTCTGCTAACGTCTCAACGATCGTTCCAACCTGCCCACGACACAGATTGCACTGGGGAAGGTCAACCGTCAGGGCGACAACATCTAGCAACTGGATTGTGTTGTTTGTCATGCTTTGTACCTCCACTGATTACAGAGGGTAACAAGTCGTTAATTTTGGAATCTCCGAACCATGCTCGATAATCCAGCCACTCCGAAGAATTGCACTTCTATTTTGCCATTCAATTGTGAAGCCTAAAGTGTAACGCTATCCGAACTCATCCTGTCTTCCTAATCGAGCTTCGTGATTTTTGATAACTTCAAGCAGGATTTGACGCAGTTCTTCAGCATTGTCAGCCGTCATTCCAAGAATTGATAAAAAAAGCCGAGCTTTATGCTTGCCATCATCATGTTCTGGGCTGAGGCAGTAATCACGCAATTTGCGAATATCAACAACTGCATTTTCTGCGTTGGGAATCAGCGTTTGGGTTGTAAGCTTTCTACAGAAGCCAGAGCCTAGAGCATACCCCAACACTTGAAATTCGGCTCACGATGTTAGCTTGAAATCTGCTGCACGATATCCTGTATCCGTAGATTCAGCCGCTAAGACATCTCTAACTGCCCTCTCCCAGTCATGAGAGTAATAAGCTGGATCGGCAGACTGACCGTCGGGTAGGAGTTGTAATCCACCCAACAGTCCACCAATTTCATCTGATTGACCTCGTTCGTAATATCCACACAGGAACTCAAACATAGCCAGATAGGCTTGATACGATGTCAATGTTGGTTGAGTTGTCTGATCCATATACGACCTTGACCAACCATTCCACAGAATAACCTTAAATTGCAGTTCTCCCTGAGAATCAATGTAGTACAACGTTTTGCTTCAGTAGCCTCCTGAATAGCGTCAGCAATAAATGATGGGGTAATAGGATTTGATGTTGCTTGTATCCTAGTTTCGAAGTCTCGAAGCCAGGGATCACCCCAAACAATATTGATAACTAACGAACTACGAGGCTGATCAGCTGGGAGCATCCCACTTTGGCGAAAGTATTGACTCAAGAGGAGTTGAGGGAGCC
>CAZXWR010000006.1:0-39219 GCA_964644325.1 uncultured bacterium | reverse complement strand
GGATGCCGGGGCCATTGTCGCAAATACTAATCTGTACCTTCTGGGTCGTGCGGTGGAGGATAGAAACGGTGATGGTTCCCTGGGCTGGGGTATATTTCATGGCATTGTCGAGCAAATTCACCAGAACCTGACGGATATGGTCAGCGTCGGCGTAGACGTCGGGCAGGTCGCTCGGAATATCCTCTTTGAGGACTTGGGCTTTAACGGCAAGGTTGCCTTGAATATCGGTCAATACCTGATGGCAAAGGGTGCCCAAGTCTAGTTTCTGAGGCGTTAGGTTCAGAATGGACTGGTTGCCCCGGGAGGCGTCGAGCAGGTTGGTAATCATGCGTTCAATCACCTGCATTTGCGATCGCGCGTGGTGGGCCAGTCGGGCCAATTGCTCCGGCGTGAGGAGGGTTACGCGATCTTCGGGCGGTTGCCAATGGCTTTCGAGGGTTTCGAGGGCAATGGAAACTGCTGTTAGTGGGTTACGCAGGTCGTGGGCCAGCATTGCAATGATGCGATCCTTAAACTTGAGCTGCGATTGCAGGGTTTCGTTTTCTTGCTGAACGCGGAAAAGCTCATCCGAGAGCTGGATTAGTTCGATGGACTGATTCACGGATGTACGGGAAGATTCCGCAGCTCTCTTGCCCCTGGGCGATCGCTCTAAATCTTTTTGCCAGCGCGCCCAACAAGCTTCAAGTTGCTGTACCAGGTTGTTGCCCGCTAAGCTGCGTCGGGGCTCTGGATAAATGCGAATGAGTGCAGGTGTGGCGACTAGCTTAAAATGCTCAGCCATGTAAGGCTGTAGCTCAACGTCAATAATCTGGAGGCTACAGTCACAGGTTGCCTGTTGTGCGCTGATGTAATCTTCAAGATGCCGTTGCTGGGTCTTTGAGCTAGACCGTTTATCCACAAAGAGCAGAAGCTGTAGGCCGTTGCTAGACTCAGCTACTGGTTCAAAGGGAGAGGTGGAAGACGGCCGCATGCAACTAACAGGCGATAAAGAGGCACAAAAGGGTGGAAGGCTCTAATTCAGAGATATGGGGCTATCCCAAATGAAATGAACGCTTAAGGGGTAAGCATCCTTAAAAAATAAGAAAAATATAAGAATGTCTACATAAATCTTAGTAGATAGTGGTCACACTCGGCTAATTCCACAGAGGCTGCCGAGGGTTTGAGTCGCGTTAGGTCGCTTCAATCTGTGGGAAGGCCATCTCCACTGTGCTGTGTGAACGGGGTCTCAGGGTGGGTTGGTCTAGCGTGTCTTGGCCGATGTGTTTGATCTGAACTCACCGGGCGGTGCCTCGACCGGATCAACTCCGGAGAGTCATTGTCTTGTAGTTTAGGAGAGCACCCGCTCCAGAGACTTATGAGAACTGTCATGACGGAAGGACTGCCTTCAGGATCATTCGCTGCACGGCCTGGGTGGGGTTTGGCGATTGATACCACTCGATCGGTCTTGACTCTGGCCTTGGGGGCGGCACCTCAGTCTGTCAGGTGTCAGTCCTGGGAGCTGGGACGAGGGTTGTCCGGTCACCTCCATCCCCTGCTCCAGGCGTTCATCGAGCCGCATGATTGGTCTGAGCTGGCTTGGATCGCTGTGGTGCAAGGGCCGGGTAGTTTCACGGGCACCCGTATTGGGGTCGTGACGGCCCGAACGCTGGCCCAGCAGCTCCAGGTACCGCTCTTTGGCCTCTCTAGCTTGGCGATCGCAGTTTGGCAGGCGACTCGTTCCCCGTTAGGGGTAGCGGGACAGCGGGTTGCTGTGACTCAGCCTGGACAGCAGGGGTTTGTCTATGGTGCGATCTATGAGGTCAACATTGGCGGACAGCCCATTAAGGCGTTGTCCGCCGATAGACTCTATCGGCTGGAGGACTGGCAGCAGTCCCTTGCCGAGATACCGGGGGTAGAGGCTATCCTGGTTCAGGAGACGGGAGTAAGCCTGGATAGCACCGACCGGGGAGACGCAATGCTGGCGATCGCAGCGGCAGCATGGGCGGAGGGTTCGCGTCCGGGATGGGAAACAGTTTTGCCATTTTATGCTTGATCGTTGCGTGTCAATTCCAACAAGATTGGGAAACTATCAGCAGGGCCGCTGAGTTGGGCAGTACTATGACCTGCATGGGGAGGGCTAGGGTGACGGCATGACGGTCAGAAAAAAACACACAGCAAATGGATTTGTATTGCCCCTCGTGCTAGGGATTGGCCTGCTGGCGACGTTGCTCGGGCTGATGGTGATTTTACGGTCTAGCCAAAATCGCATCACCGCGATCGCCGAGAAAGAAACCACCCGCAGTTTGGCAGCGGCAGAAACAGGCATTGCCCAGGTTCAAGCGCTGTTGAATCGATACCGCATGCTAGCGACGGTTTCCTGTACTGCTACCCCACTCGTCGTGGGCTGTAGCAACACGCCGAAAAACTGGCAAACGTTAACCAACGCTGACCTTGGGGCTGGCAACTTCTGTGGTAGTGACCCAGCCGCAACCATTAGCACTTACGGCAGCGATATCAACAGCACCACCTGGCAAAACATTAGTGCCCATCTAGACGATGGGCAGTTTCGGATTGTCAGCTACACGTACACTCCTGGCACACCTACTTTACCGACCGATCCGATCGGGATAGGACAACTCGTTTTAGACGGTCAGGTCAATCAAGAGAGCGACGGCTCAGCCACTAATCGTACTTCCAGAACCCGACTGGCCGTTGATTTCCCCATTCGTAGAGGCAGCACTGGTTTCACCCCGCCCAGCCTCTGGATTGGCTCTGATAGCGACTCCAGTGCCAGCTCGGCAACTCTGACAGGCTCCATCCAAGATTCTAGCTGTACTCCAGCAGCCTCCCCTGTGCTACAGGCTGTCCAGACCGCTGGTGACTATAGTAAAACCCCAGGAGCACCTTTTCCGCCCTTACCTACAGAAGGTCTAATGCCCCCGACACCGAACGCCGGGGCCGGTATTTACGCCCAGACTTTTATTGATGCTGATACAACTTTGAATTCGATAGCGGTGGATAGTGTTGCCACCTATCGCATTGACGAAATCAGTGGGCTCTCCCTCAATCTGATCAACCCAGCCGAGAAGCTGGTGGTTCGAACTCCCGCTGGCAACGAGAAGGTTGTGCTGTATCTTGAGGGTGGGATAAACCTAAGTGGCGGAGCCAGTATTCAAGTGGAGGCCAACACAGAACTGGTGATCTATGCCCATGGCCCTGTTACCCTGGCTCAAAATGCTCTGACAGCTAGTCCAGGCCCGCTGGATGCTAAAGACATTCAAATTTTTAGTTACACCACCGATGCAATTAGTATCACAGGAGGAACCTTACCCCTAACCATCGTGGCTCCCAATGCCGAAGTTGGTATCAGTGGGTCAGCGACTGTCTCGGGTTTAATTTGGGCAAAAGCCCTAGATATCAGCAACGCTTCATTTACGGCAGATGTTCCAAGTGCCACTGATCTCGCCCTCACCATTCCGCCCAAAATTTCACCCATTCAGTCCTGGCAACGCCAGGAAGTCACTCCCTAATCCGTTGGGGGAAATAATGCTGCCAGCCTGGGGCGATCTCACCGAACGATTGGGGGACTGTTTTTCACATCCCTGCTGCGTTTCAATGACAGTCGAGTTACACCTAATAAGGTGCGTCGAAGCTGAGTTTGGTTAGGGAGAACGCTGTATGACACCACAGCTCCTGGGAGGGGTGATGTTTCTGGCACTAGGCTGTCCTTTGATGGGCGGACTGCCTATAACCCAGTGGATTACTCGGCTACTGGCCCATAAGAACCTCTCAGAACTAGGCACTCGCAATGTGGGGGTGTCAGCTGCGTTTTACCACGGCGGTACCTTGGCGGGCATGCTGGCAGTCTGTAGCGAAGCGGCCAAGGGGATAGGCGCTGTTTGGGGGGCAAGGCTGTTCTTCCCCGATCAGCCTGTTTGGGAACTAGTGGCGCTGGTGATGCTGGTGGTGGGGCGCTATGGAATTGGGCGTGGGGCCGGCACCACCAATGTGGTGTGGGGGATTGTGGCCTATCACTGGCAGTTGGCACTAGGGCTATGGGCCGTGAGTGCCACGCTGTATACCCTGGTGCGCGATCGCCAACGGGGAAAGCAGTGGGTGCTCATTTTGCTGCCGCTGCTGATTGCCCTGGTGCGCCGCGATTTAGCAGAAACCCTGGTGGCCATTGTGCTATCTAGTTTATTGGGCTGGATTTATACGCGCATGGCCGATGACCTGGATTTACCTGCACAACAAGCTGCTGCTGAGAGTCAACCCATGTTTACCTTTTTCCAAGGCAACCGCGCTGCTTCCTCCATCCGGCTGTCCTTAGATCAACCCCTAGAGGCCTCCCAAGTGGGGGGGAAAGCTGCGACCCTTTCCCAGCTCAAGCGCTGGGGCTATGCGGTCCCCCAGGGGTGGGTACTGCCGCCGGGGGATGATGCCGAACCCCTAATTGCGGCCCTCAATCCAGCCCCTGAGGATATCCTGGTGGCAAGGTCTTCGGCAATTGGGGAGGATACCGCCCAGGCTTCAGCGGCGGGTCAGTACGAGACGGTACTCCAGGTGACCTCCAAGGCGGCCTTAAGACGAGCGATCGCCCGTTGCCAGGATAGCTATGACGATCCAGCGGCGGTTCAGTATCGAGCGGATCGCGGGGCTCCAGAGGGCGGCATGGCAGTACTGGTGCAGGTGCAGGTGACCGGACAGTTTTCTGGGGTAGCCTTTAGCCGCGACCCGGTGGCCGTGATGCAGGATACAGTGGCCATTGAGGTGTTGCCGGGGGGGGCTACAGGTGTGGTATCGGGGCAGATCACGCCAGAGCGCTACACGGTGCGCTGTCCCAGCGCGACTGACCTCGGGCGATCGCCCTTAGCTGAAGATTTAACGGTGATTGAGCCGATTGGCCAGACCCCCGCTGTCGTGATCCATCAGGTGGCGTTACTGGTGCGAGAGCTGGAGGGTCGCTACCACGGTATTCCTCAGGATATGGAGTGGACCTATGACGGCCAAATCCTGTGGATCCTGCAAACCCGGCCCATCACCACCCTGCTGCCCATTTGGACCAGGCGGATTGCGGCTGAGGTGATTCCCGGCGTGATTTGTCCGCTGACCTGGTCTATCAATCAGCCCCTGACTTGTGGGGTATGGGTTGAGCTGTTTCGGCTGGTGCTGGGCCGTCGGCTCGGCCCGTTTCAAGCTCAAGATATGGCCACCCTCCACTACGGTCAGGCCTATTTCAATGCCACGCTGTTAGGGCAGCTGTTTCTGCGGATGGGGCTTCCCCCTGAAAGTCTGGAGTTTTTGACCCGAGGCGCGGCCATGAGTCGTCCCTCGCCGCGGGTGATGCTGCGGACGGCACCGGGGCTGCTGCGTCTGGTTCGGCGAGAAGGACGATTGCCCCAGGATTTTCGGCGGGTCAATCAGCAGGTGTTGACCCCACTCCTCAGCGCCTGTCAGTCCCAACCTCCGAACGCGCTCACGTCTCCCCAGTTGCTAGATCGCCTAACGGCCCTGCTGGAAGGTCTGCGACAAGCGACCTATTTCAGTATTTTGGCCCCCTTGAGTGTGGCCATCCGGCAATCTATCCTGCGGGTCAAGGATGAGGAACTGGATGCCACGGTTCTGCCGGAAACGGCGGCACTGCGATCGCTTCAGGACATGGCCCAGCAATACCCAGGGGCGATCGCCGCCCTCGCGGCCCATCTCCAGTCCGGCACCCCCCTTACGGCCGTAGTGCAAGCCCCGCCCGCTGACCTCCAGGATCTCAGCCAGGCCATTGCGTCATTCTTAGAGACCTACGGTTATCTGAGTGAAGTGGAAACCGATAGTGCAGTCCCCACATGGCGCGAAGATCCAGAACCCGTCTGGTCGCTACTGGCCCAGATGAGCAATACTCAACCCAATCCTCCAGACCAGCCCAATCCTCCAGACCAGCCCAATCCAAAATCAGGCTTGGGTCGGCAACGTTGGGTGGCGCGTCAGGTGCAGCAGCGCCTGCTCCTGAAAGGACAGGTGGCCCAGGTCTACAGTCGTTTGCTGGCCGAACTCCGCTACAGTTTGCTGGCCTTAGAGCAACAGGCGCTGAAGGCTGAACACCTTGACCAACCCGGTGATCTGTTCTTCTTGACCGAGTCGGAAATTCGGGACTGGGTGCTGAATCCTTCCCCGGCCCAAAGCGAAAGCCGCCGCCAGCAGATTCGTGAACGACGCCTTGAGCAAGAACAGTTTCTACAGCTCCCCCTTGTGCCTACTATTGTCTACGGCACCCCATCTCCTGCTGCGCTCTTGCAAACGACGCAGCCCATCCCCAGCGGCACCTGTCGCGGCATTGGTGCCAGCCCTGGCGTGGTCACTGGCCAAGTGCAGGTGGTGCGATCGCTGCGATCGCTGCCGACCAATCTTTCGCGGCAGACTATATTAGTGGTGCCCTACACCGATGCTGGCTGGGCGCCACTGCTCGCCCAAGTGGGCGGGCTGATCGCAGAAGTAGGGGGGCGGCTTTCCCATGGCGCCATCGTGGCCCGTGAATACGGCATCCCAGCTGTCATGGACGTGACCGGAGCGACCCAGCGCTTTACAGATGGCCAACCCATTCGTTTGAACGGCTACCTGGGCACCGTTGAACTCCTAGAGAATTAATCCCAAAATCCTGGAATATGCCATTGACTGGCTTGCTGACGACTAGTTTGCAGACAACTAGCTTGCAATGGCTCAAGTTGCCTTGAGCACCGCAACCTCATCAGCGTTCGCGGGTTGGGGAATGGCTGTTTTAGACCAGTCTGGAGTCACGATGCCCCCTGAAATAATCAGCTTAAAGGCATCTTCGACCGACAGATCGATCGTGATGACCTCAGTCTCGGGCACTAAAGCGTACCAGCCCGTTGTGGGGTTCGGGGACGTTGGAATAAACAGGCTCAGCATGGGTTCAGGGAGGGCGGCTTGCATGGTGCCGCCGACTGCCCCGGTCACAAAGGCCAGGGACCACATGCCCCGACGGGGATACTCCACCATGACCACCCGTCGAAAGCGATCGCGGGAATCCCGCAGCAGAGTTTCCAGGAGCTGCTTCAGGGTTTTGTAAACTGCTCCAGCCAGGGGAATTGCCTGGAGGGTTGTCTCTCCCACATCCAGGAGCCACTTCCCGATAATATTGCGGGCCATCAGGCCAATAAACAAGATGCCAGCCACGGGCACCGTGAGCCCAATCAACAGATTGAGGCCATCCACCAGCAAGGGATTAAGTTCTTTGAGGGGATTCAACTGCTTGGGGATTTGTGTGAGCCAGTTGATCACCCCGATGGAAATGGTAACCGTCAACCAGATGGTCGTCGCAATCGGAATGACCACCAGCAATCCGGCGATGAAATCATTTTTGAGATCCTGCTTGAGCCGCTCCAGCACTGAACTGATAGCCTCCCTTGTGATGCCAATGTGATACTGACCCCACTTGCCGTTAACCGCTAGCCAGAACCGTTGAGGCTGTCTGTCTGGTTTACCGGGACAGCGTGAGATGCTACTGCCAGCTTAGCGGTTCTCTCGGCCAAGTGCTAAGCCTGGGGGCTAGCTGGCATCCCGTAACCCAGTCCAGCCAATGGCGATAAATCCGAGTGCCAGCAGAAAGCTGCGCAGTCCGGCCCGCAGGCGCGTCACGCCAACTTCTCCCTTGAGTTTTTCGAGGGCTGATTCTTTTTGCTGGGTGACTTCTGCTAACCGCTCAGCGACCTTTGTATCTAAGGACTGCGGATCTTTCTGGATTGCCTGCAATGTGGCAATTTGTTCGGGGGGCAAATTGCCACTCCTTAAAATTTGGTCGAGCTGGCCGCTGTCTAAAATTGACTGAACCTGCTGCTGCTCTTGCTGGATGGCAAATTTTGCCTGGGCTTCCTGCTGCTCAAGGCGGGTCGAGGTAGAGTCCAAAATACTGCCAGCGGAGCTGAAATGCAGGGGAATAATGAGCAGAAAGACCAGCCCCATGAGACTGGCAAAGACAAAAATCCAAAATTGGCCATTGCTCCAGGGAGAACTGGGAAGTGCTGGGTCAAGGGGGGGACTGAGCAAGTCGTTGATCCAAATGCCCACATAAACCAGCGCCAGACCGATGAGGGGAATAATCCCCCGATCAATCAGCTCATTCAGCAGGTTGACCTGGGCATCGGGCTGATCCCACTGCTGCGTGAAGAGTCGAATGACGAAGTCCGTGACAATCGTCAGGATCAAGATAATGCCGACGATGGGCAGCAGGAGAGAGGGCTTGCGGAGGGAACGATTTTCAATCCCGGTCATGGGCTTTGTGCAATAGTTTTACAGGATGACCTTGCCGGTCAAGGATCATTGTGCCGTCCAATCAATGTAAAAGAATCCGGTGGCACTCCCGGCAGAGTCTGCAAAATCTTAGCATTGATCCTGACGCGCCTTGGGCGTCTCAGGTTGCCCTATCGGTTGGGCCGCAGCGCGGCAGGGGTGAGTTTCCCGAGGGTAATTTGCAGGCGGCGGACTTCCGTTTGATGCTGCACTTTGACAGAGATTAGGTCATTGGGTGCAAGAACTTCGACGGCTTGCTGTACGGCATCGGTAGACTCGATAGGCTTGTCGTTGATAGCCAAGATAATGTCTCCATCTTCCATGCCACCTTGATCCGCTGGCGAGTTGGGCACCACCCGCACGACTAAGACACCGGTATCGGCTGTGATGTTCAGAGACTCATCCTGGGACAGGCGATCGCGGAGTTCAGGGGTCAGATCGACCATTTGCACGCCCAGGTAAGCATGATCCGCTTGGCCACGCTGCACCAGCTGCTGAGCGATGCGCTGGGCATCATCAATGGGGATAGCAAACCCTAGCCCTTGGGCGCCCTGAATAATAGCCGTATTGACGCCAATCACGCGGCCTTCAGCATTCAGGAGCGGGCCACCGGAGTTCCCCGGATTGATGGCGGCGTCGGTTTGAATATAGCGGACTCGGCGATCGGGGATGCCAATGTCAGAGCCGGATCGGCCTGTGGCGCTAATAATGCCCACGGTGACCGTGTTGTCTAACCCCAGGGGGTTGCCAATGGCGATCGCCCATTCACCGGGTAAAAGCTTTTGCGAGTTCCCCAAGGCCAGAGCCGGGAGTTTTGACTCCTCTACCTTCACCACCGCAATATCGGTGAGGGGGTCTTCCCCCAAAACCTGGCCTTCGAGGGTACGACCATCCTTGAGTAGCACTGACACTTGGTCAGCCTGATCGACAACATGGGCGTTGGTCATGATCAGGCCATCGGCATCAAAAATAAACCCCGAGCCAGTCCCGCGTTCGGTGCGTTCCTGGGGCGGACGATTGGGCATGCCGAAAAAGGGCGCAAAAAACGAGTCTAGCCCCGGCTCGGAGACCGTGCGAGAGGCATTAATGCGTACGACCGCAGGTCCAACCTCCTCAACCACTTGAACCACAAAATTATTCGGCAGCCGGACGGCGCTGTTGGGTTGAGACGGCGATAAATTGCGATCGCGATTATCAGCGCTACCGGGCACATCATCGGGACGGGGTAAAGAAGGTATAAATCGACATCCGGTTGTGCTTTGTAGCACCCCCAATCCAAGCATCCAAATGAGGGGTAGCCACGCCTGCCGTTGACGATTCATAGTTGGTCTGATTCTTGATAGGGATGAGAGAGGACGGGATTCTTGAGGGAGATAGGCGTCCCCTTCCAATTCTATGGCCTCTCAGAGAGCGAATGAATTTGTCAGAATGGAATCAGCATAGATCAGCACACCGCAGCTTCAACGTTAGGCTACATGCGCCACTTCTAGGTAGGTCATCGTTGAGCGGGGAATGCAGTCTACTTTGGACGGGGCGATGGATCGAAGGTTACATCACAGGATAAGCCAGATGCACTTGAAGACCAGCGCTATCCGTAAAGCAGCGGGGTGTTTCAGGGGGCGATCGCAATTAGGGTGGCGGCTCCTGGCCCTCATCGGGTTTGTGGGTCAGGGTTTAGGGTGGGGGCAGGAGAGGGTTCTCGCACAGTCCGCGGCTGTGGCCTGCCCTCAACCGCCCATTCTGGAACGGTTTCAGCAGCACACCGTAGCACCGGGTGAAACCCTCAGTCAAATTGCCCAGCGCTACGGGCTAATCCCAGCCACAATCATGGGATTAAATCCAGCTGTGCGGAACCAGCCCGTTCAGTCTGGGCAACGGTTGACGATTCCGCCCTACAACGGCATTTTGGTGGCGCTGCCCTCTGGGGGGACGCTGCAGTCGGTGGCAACGATTTACAATGTGCGGCCCGATATTTTATTTGAAGTGAATGGCTGTCAGCGGCAGCCCAAGGTGGTCTTTGTGCCAGGGATTAACTGGTCACCCCTAACCCATGGCCAAACAACCGCCATCGTGCCCTTGCCCAGTCAACCCGTCAACCAAGTGGCCCCGCCGCGCCGCCAAGATCGTTACCCGCTTGCCCAAACGGCTTTACTCCAAAAACCTTACGGCTGGCAAACGCAGCCCGATGGGCAGCAGCTGGTCTTTTCGAGTGGTGTAACCCTCCAAGCTCCAGCCGGGGCTGCGGTCTATGCCGTGGCGGCAGGTACGGTGGCCTTCGCTGGACCTCAGGCTCCTTGGGGAAATTTGGTCGTCGTGAATCACGCAGAAGGTCGCCAAACCCGCTATGGCTACCTAAGCCAGCCCAAGGTCGGGGTCGGCCAGCCCGTGCAGCGAGGTCAGATCCTGGGTGCGATTGACGAGAGCGGAGCTGGACTGCGGTTTGAACTGCGTCAACGCTCCAGTGTGGGCTGGGTTGCCCAAGATCCCTACCCCTACTTAAAGGCGATCGCCCCCACCCCGCTGACGGAATTCTAGGAATTTTTTTTTGACTCGTTCTGCAAAAACGGCGTCAGGCACTCTGGCCCCCTAAGGTTTGCCCCCTGTCACCATGACAAGTCCCAGTTCCAGTCCCACCACAATAATGGGGAAGCCAATGCCTATCAGCCCTAGCCAACCAATGGCTTCCGAGAGCAGAACCAATAACTTTTTATTGGGATGGCTGCGCGGTACCCGCTCCTGCACAACACCAACGGCCCAAGAACTCAGGCCAATCAGGCCGGCCCCGATCAGCCCCAGTGGGAAACTAACGGCAACCCAGTTGAGCACTTTGTTGTCGCCCGTCATCATTTGGAAATGAGGTAGCACCAGGAAGCTGAGGACTTCGAGCCAAAACCACACGATCAGCGCACTTAGGGCATCACGTCGCGCTAAGAACTGGTCGATGTCCTGGACAAGGGGTTGGGGTCTGGGTCGTCGTCGGGTACGCGCCATTTATGGAAAGTCCAAATCTATGCAGACAGCACGTGGGATGGCGATGTCGCCAATAACGTCTGTATTAATGTATGTTTGATTGTCTCTATCATTCCCGATTCCTGGGTTAAAGCTGCATCCACGCTCAATAGATGCGGTCTGATCGGGTGGCTCATTTGGGGCGATCGCTGATTAGAACCCGTGGACATGCACAGGGTCAATATAGGTGCCAGGCTGGCATGATGGCCCATCCAGCTTAAGAATGCACACAACAGTCTGCCTCCCATAGATAAGATAGAAACGTATTTTTCTATTGTTTTGCATGGGGTTAAGCAGTCTGATGGCAAAAGCAACTTGGAATGGTGTCGTTTTGGCGGAAAGCGATCGCTGTGAGGTTGTGGAGGGCAACTTATACTTTCCTCCAGACGCCATCCGCTCAGAGTATTTTCAAGAAAGTTCCACCCACACCACCTGTCCTTGGAAAGGGGTAGCCAGCTACTACAGCATTGTGGTGGAGGGCCAAACCAACAAAGATGCCGCCTGGTATTATCCCCAAGCCAAAGCTGCGGCCAAAAACATCGAAAATCACATTGCCTTTTGGCGCGGTGTTCAGGTTGAAGCCTAGATTCCGCCTCCAGTGGCAGGCCCAATCGAGCGACAGCAAGACTGAGTTTGCCAAGGCTGTCTATTTGGGAGTGCTTTCAGAGCGTCCCGCAATTCTGTAAGCTGAAGACAATAGCCTGCGTCTAAAACTTGTCCCTGCTTTTCAAGAGCATCGTATCCTCTATGTCTCCCGCTGTCTCTAGCCCGACCCGAACTATTCGCATTGGATCTCGTAAAAGCCAGCTGGCGCTGGTGCAAACCCATTGGGTGCAAGAGCAACTACAGCTGCTCTACCCTGACCGTGCCTTTGATGTCCTGACGATGTCCACGCAGGGCGATAACATCCTGGATGTTGCCCTCGCCAAAATCGGTGACAAGGGTCTGTTCACCAAAGAGCTAGAGCTGTCGATGCTGCGCCAAGAGACAGATTTGGCAGTTCACTCTCTGAAAGACCTGCCGACAAATTTGCCGGACGGGTTGATGCTGGGAGCGATCACAGAACGGGAAGACCCCGCTGATGCCCTAGTGGTTCATCCTAAATTCAAGGACTATCAAATTGATACGCTGCCAGAAGGAACGATTGTGGGCACTTCTTCCCTACGGCGGCTAGCCCAGCTCAAGTATCACTTCCCGCACCTGGTCTTTAAAGACGTGCGGGGTAACCTCAATACGCGGCTGCAAAAGCTGGATGCCGGGGAGTACGACGTGCTGATTCTGGCAGCGGCTGGCCTCCAGCGCCTGAACTTTAGCGATCGCATTCATCAGGTGATTCCCCCAGAACTGTCTCTCCATGCCGTGGGTCAAGGGGCATTGGGCATTGAATGTCGCGCTGGAGACGAAGATATTTTGACCCTGCTCAAAGGGTTAGAGCATCAGCCCACCGCCCAGCGTTGTCTTGCAGAGCGCTCGTTTCTGCGCACCTTAGAAGGCGGCTGTCAGGTGCCGATTGGCGTCCACACTACCATCGACAATGAACAGCTCACTCTCGTGGGCATGGTCGCTAGCTTAGATGGACAGACCCTGATCAAAGACAGTGTGATCGGTGCCGTAACCGAAGCTGAAGCCCTTGGCAATAAACTGGCTGAGATGCTTCGTCAGCAAGGGGCACAGGATATCCTGGATGAAATCTTTCGCACCATGCGCCCCGAGCGTTAGGCCCGTTCAAGTTCACGATTTATCAGTCCGCCTTGGACTGATGTGGGTGGAGTTGTCTGTCTAAGTACACCAGATACGGTTTCAAACGGCCTCTAAAGATTACAGTAGTAAACCAACAGACTGTCTACAGCCCATACCCTTTTCTATTCTCGAAGAGAGTATTGCCCCCTGTGATCGGACATCTGTCGGTGCAGTCACGACTCATGCAGCACGCTGCTGAGTTCTTGTGCAAAGTCACTGTGTGCTGGAGAGGAGTCACTGAGATGAATGCGGCGGAGCGAGCAACAAGTCCAGAGGCAGCGGCAAAGATTGCAGCAGCCGTTGATTTATTTAAGCGCCAGTTTCCCTCCTTGAGGGCAAATCTAAAGCCTTGGGCAAATGACCCAGATACTCAGGAATGGATGGATCCGGACTCTATTGATATCGGGCTGAACCTGCCTGCGGGTCAAACCCTCGTGCAGCTGAGGGTGCAAGAGCAGCGGCTGATTGGCATTGACGCCTCTTGTTTCGGGCCATTTGGCCATCAGCGCTGGCGATTTTCAACCGTTGGCGACTGGAGCTTTACCGGGCCTAATCCACCCCCCCAGGGGTTTCAGAACAGTCTACGCCAGGTGTCTAAGGAGCTATTCTTGCTCTTCAACGATTCCTCTTCGTCAAGGACGGGGGGGGCCTCCGCATGATGAGCTCCTCTTCGAAAGTGAGTCGGCTACCCTCCCAGTGGCGATCGCTGGTTCCCTATTTGTTTTTACTGCCCGCGCTGGCTGTTTTAACTCTGACGGTTTTTTGGCCAGCGATCCAGGCCTTTTACTTTAGTTTTACCCGGTTTGAATATGACTTAACCCAGGCTCCAGAATGGGTTGGCCTCGCCAATTTCCAAAAGCTCTGGCGCGACCCAACCTTTTGGAAAGCGCTGGTCAATACTCTGCTGTACTTAGTGTGTGTGGTACCGCTTCTCGTCATTTTGCCCCTAGGTCTGGCAATTCTCGTGAACCAGCGTCTCCGGGGAATTCGCTGGTTTCGGGCCGCTTACTATACCCCTGTTGTCATCTCCATGGTCGTGGCTGGGATTGCCTGGAAGTGGCTCTATGCTGAAAACGGCTTACTCAACCAGGGCCTACTGGGACTTGGCCTTATCGACGACCTTAAAACCCAAGGCATACAGTGGTTAACTAGCCCTAACCTGGCACTTTTTAGCGTCATGGCCGTTACGGTTTGGAAAGGGCTGGGATACTACATGGTCATCTACTTAGCAGGGTTACAGGGCATCCCGGCCGATCTGTATGAAGCTGCTGCGATTGATGGCTCAGATGGGTTGCAAAAACATTGGGATATCACGGTGCCATTGATGCGACCTTATCTATTTTTAGTGGCCGTTATTTCTTCAATCTCGGCCACTAAAGTCTTTGAAGAAGTCTTTATTATGACCAAAGGTGAGCCGCTCAATAGCTCCACAACCATTGTGTACTACCTCTATGAAAGAGCATTTCAAGATCTAGAAATGAGCTACGCTTGTGCGATTGGCCTAGTGTTATTTGTGATTATTTTTGGCCTATCGCTGTTGAATATAAAGCTGGGACAGTCAGGAACATAATTATTAAGGTTATTTCTCCCGTAACTGTCCCTGGCATCTGACGAAGATTGGTTGTTTCAGCCATTTCAGGTCTAAAGACCGCTCAAAGTAGAAGCTGAAACCCTATTAAACTCGTTGAACACTAAGCTCAATATGAGTTCCAGGGACGGTTACTTTCTCCCAAAGACAGTTCTATATAGATAGAGCTGGACGCATGCTGCAAAACATAATACAATCCACCACGATTGCGTCTGTCCCTTCCCCCATTTTTCCATCTTTAAAATAGAGGTATATGCCAGTGAAAGCCCCCTTTTTTAACTTCAGACGTTTATCCAGAGACATTGGCATTGATCTAGGCACGGCAAATACCTTGGTTTATGTATCGGGGAAGGGTGTTGTTGTCCAAGAACCCTCCGTTGTCGCCATTGATCAAAACACCAAACAGCCGCTGGCCGTGGGGGAAGAGGCGAAGCAGATGATGGGGCGTACCCCGGGTGCCATTATCACCATTCGACCGCTGAGAGATGGTGTCATTGCCGACTTTGAAGCGACGGAAATGATGCTGAAGCATTTTATTCGGGTTGCCAGCGACAAAGGATTAGGCCGGGGACAGCCCAGAGTTGTGGTTGGAATTCCCAGCGGGGTGACTGGGGTAGAACGACGGGCGGTGATGGATGCCGCAACCCAGGCAGGTGCGCGCGAAGTGCACCTTTTAGAGGAGCCTGTGGCCGCAGCCGTCGGTGCTGGGATGCCCGTTGATGAACCCACTGGCAGCATGATCGTAGACATTGGCGGGGGGACGACCGAGGTCGCGGTTCTGAGCCTCTATGGTGCCGTCATTAGTGAGTCCGTGCGTGTCGCAGGGGATGAACTCACCGAATCCATCAGTCAGTACATGAAAAAAGTACATAACTTGGTTATTGGGGAGCGCACTGCCGAAGAAATTAAGATTCAAGTGGGGTCAGCCTATCCGACGAATGATAATGATGGTGCCAAGATGGAAGTGCGCGGACTTCATTTGCTGTCCGGTTTACCCCGAACGGTGTTAATTAAGGGACCTGAAATTCGGGAGAGCATGAGTGAACCTCTCTCCTCGATCGTGGATGCCGTGAAAACAACCCTAGAGCGGATTCCCCCAGAACTGGCAGGTGATATTGTGGATAGGGGGATTGTGCTCGCTGGGGGGGGTGCATTGCTCAAGGGGCTGGACAAACTGATCAGCCATGAGACGGGTATCGTTGTGCATATTGCCGAAGATCCCCTCAGCTGCGTGGCGATCGGCACAGGGCGGGTGCTGGAAAACTTTGATAAACTGTCTCGAATTTTTAATAGCGGCGTGATCAACGTTTAGGTCTTACTGGATCAGCATGCACGTTTTTTTTCGCTGGTGGGGACAGCACCGCACCGCAGGCTTTTTGATTGTGCTGGTGCTGTTTTTGACTTGGGTGATTAGAGCCTATCAGGGAGCTGGAATTGTCGATTTGGCCCGGGGGCTCACCTGGCCCTGGCAAAACGATGGCGCTATTGAACAGCCACTGATTGATGCGCAGACTGAAGAATTAAGGCAACGGGTTGCAGAACTAGAGGCCCAAAACACAGCCCTCAAGAAGCTCTTAGAGTTGCCGCCTGTGCCGGGACGCACTGCGGTGGCAGCCCCTGTGATTTCACGTGCTGGTGATAATTGGTGGCAGCAACTCACGGTTGGCAAAGGCAGTCGTGCAGGTATTAATGTGGATGCCGTTGTGACAGCACCTGGGGGCTTAGTGGGGCGAGTGGTGAGCGTCACGCCAACGACGAGTCGAGTGCTCTTGGTCACTGACCCCAGTAGCCAGATTGGGGTGACGATTACCCGTAGCCGTGAAGTGGGCATTTTGCGGGGGCGTTCCGAACGCTACGGCATGATCGAGTTCTTTCAAAAGGGTGCAAACGTAAAACCAGATGATGCCTTGGTGACCTCAGCCCTGAGCAGTCGCTTCCCTCCCGGTCTCCCAATCGGCAAGGTTACATCCCTCAAGGCCCCGCAGGGTACGACATCCCAAGCCATTGTTGAATTTACAGTTCCCCTTGATACATTGGAGTGGGTGAACGTTCTTTTTTGATGCCTAAGCCCCTGAGATATTGGTCCCTGCAGGCATTGTGGTTGCTACATGGTGCCATCATTGTTGGTTCTGTGTTGGGATGTGCAGTGCTGCATCTCTTGCATATCCCTGGCATGGTTCTCCTGGATATCACACCCTACTGGCTGTTGATTTGGGTGGTTGCCTGGAGCTTGGGGCGATCGCCTATTGTGGGTGCAGCGACGGGTATCTCTTTGGGCTGGATTCAGGATGGCTTAACGTCCGGGACCCCGACCCATGCCCTGGGGTTGGGAATTGTGGGGTTTGCGCTCGGGAGCATCAATCAAAACCGATCGCTGGATCGGGATTGTTTGGTGGGGGCACTCCTGGTTTTCGTCGCTTCCATGCTGGTCGAAACCGTCTATGCGCTTCAATTGCTCATTCAGGGTGATTGGCCCTGGTCTTTGCTTTGGCCCCATTGGCAAAAAGTAGTCCTCAGTTCTGCCATTATCAGTAGTCTGTGGGCCCCTGTGCTACTCGTCCCCCTGACTTACTGGTGGGAACGTTTTGCCCTGCTTTTAGAGCAGAAGCGGCGGCGACCGAGACTCCTGAGATGAATTGGGGATAGAAGTCTGACACTTCATAGCCGCCATGCAGGGATAATCATGTGCAGTATTTGTGCAGTCAGAGGCAGGGTGTGAAAGGGTTCCGGAATTTGCTGTCCAGAACGGCATTGGGCAGAGAACTTCCCCGATGAGTCGGCAGAAATCCGTTAAAGTGGAGATTATAAAATCAGTCTAAAACTAATCATGGCTCCGACTATGCACCTGAGTGAAATCGTCCATCCTAACCAGCTGCACGGATTATCGGTGCATCAGCTCAAGCAAATTGCACGCCAAATTCGAGACAAGCATCTTGAAACCGTTGCCAACAGTGGCGGTCACCTGGGTCCGGGGCTGGGGGTGGTGGAACTGACGATTGCCCTCTACCAGACCCTGGACTTTGACCGCGATAAAGTGGTTTGGGATGTGGGCCATCAAGCCTACCCGCACAAAATGCTCACCGGGCGTTACGGTCGTTTTCATACCCTGCGGCAGAAAGATGGCATCGCTGGATACTTGAATCGGAGTGAAAGCCAGTTCGACCACTTTGGGGCAGGGCACGCTTCCACCAGTATCTCAGCAGCGTTGGGGATGGCGATCGCTCGTGATCGCCAGGGTGAGAACTACAAGGTCGTCGCGGTGATTGGGGATGGTGCCCTCACAGGCGGTATGGCGCTTGAGGCCATTAACCATGCTGGACATTTACCCAATACCAACCTGATGGTCGTGCTGAACGACAACGATATGTCGATCTCGCCGAATGTGGGTGCCCTCTCGCGCTATCTCAATAAAATTCGCCTGAGTCCACCCATGCAGTTTATCTCTGAAAATTTGGAAGAGCAGCTGCGCCAGCTTCCTTTTGTAGATGCCGCAGAGTTGAGGCGGCTCAAAGGGGGCATGAAACGGTTAGCCGTTTCAAAGGTGGGTGCTGTCTTTGAAGAGCTAGGCTTCACCTACATGGGGCCGATAGACGGTCACAATCTTGAAGAGCTGATTGCCACGTTTCAATCGGCCCACCAGCACCCCGGCCCAGTTCTCGTGCATGTCTCCACGATCAAGGGCAAAGGATATACGATCGCCGAAAAAGATCAGGTGGGCTACCATGCGCAGAACCCCTTTAATTTAGCGACGGGGAAAGCCGTACCGGCCAGCAAGCCTAAGCCACCGAGCTACTCCAAGGTCTTTGCGGAAACCCTGATTAAAATTGCTGAAAACGATGGTCGAGTCATTGGTATTACAGCTGCAATGGCAACGGGTACCGGACTGGATAAGCTTCAAGCGAAGCTGCCTGACCAGTATATTGACGTGGGCATTGCCGAACAGCATGCTGTGACGCTGGCTGCGGGGTTAGCTTGTGAAGGGATGCGGCCCGTGGTCGCGATTTATTCAACCTTTTTGCAACGTGCGTATGATCAGATCATCCACGATGTCTGTATTCAGAACCTACCCGTCTTTTTCTGCCTGGATCGGGCCGGGATTGTGGGTGCCGATGGCCCAACACATCAAGGGATGTACGACATTGCCTATCTGCGCTGCATTCCCAACATGGTGCTCATGGCGCCCAAGGATGAGGCCGAACTACAGCGCATGCTGGTAACGGGCATTCAATACACCGACGGCCCCATCGCGATGCGCTATCCCCGGGGCAGTGGCTCTGGGGCCCCGCTCCTTGAAGAAGGGTGGGAGGCACTCCCCATTGGCAAGGCGGAGCAGCTCCGGCATGGCGAAGACATTTTGCTCCTAGCCTACGGCTCCATGGTGACCTCGGCGGTACAGGCTGCCGATATGCTGCGCGAACATGGCATCGCGGCAACGGTTGTCAATGCTCGGTTCGTGAAGCCTCTCGATACCGAACTCATTGTCCCACTGGCCCAGCAGATTGGTCGGGTCGTCACCCTAGAGGAAGGCTGTACGATGGGGGGCTTTGGTACGGCTGTGATCGAATCCTTGATGGATCATCAAGTCGCGGTGCCCGTGACCCGCATTGGCATCCCTGACCTTCTGGTGGAGCATGCAACGCCCGATCAGGCGAAAGCAAGCTTGAAGTTGACCAGTGCTCAAATCGCAGAGCAGGTGATTGATCTTTTAAAGCAGGAATCGCCAGTATCTGTCTGAGGCTGCAATCGCTAGATATTCCTTTGTATCCTTCGTACAGCCTGGTTATTCAGGCTGTACCTGATTCCTGAGCGCCATCGTAGGTAAACATGGGCTGAACGGGTACGGGGCTATGACTGGGTGCGATCGCTGAGAGGATCGCTGCCTCTGCAAACCGTAATACCCTAATGTAAAACTCCCCAGGTAGGATTCGAACCTACGACCAATCGGTTAACAGCCGACCGCTCTACCACTGAGCTACTGAGGATCGCAAAACTCATACTAGCGACAATTGGATCTTTTTGGCAAGTGTAACTGGCAAATTTCGGCACATCCCCAAGTGTTTGAGTAACGCGGTTTTTGGTCAGTGCAGTTTAAGAAGAAGGCCTGGGTCAAGTCTCCAAGGGGTGCTCAGGGGCAATCGATCTCCCTTTTGCCCTGTGCAGAGATGTAACGTTTGTCTGAAAAGATGCCTGATACCACCAGATTTCGCTGCCGAATTGAGTCTTCACGCTTATAATTTTGAAATAGAACTTCTTCAATCAAGATTTTGCTTATCAGACCTGTAAAAAACCGTGATAGTTTCATCCGATTCTTCAGTCGGCACATGATGCTATGTCGATGAAGCCGCGCATTTTAGTGATTGACGATGACCCTGCGATCGCCGAGCTAGTGGCGATCAACCTAGAAATGGCAGGATATGACGTCACCCAAGCCACGGATGGAATGAAGGGGCAGGCCCTAGCAGTGCAGATGGTGCCTGACCTAATCCTGTTAGATTTGATGCTGCCAAAAGTAGACGGTTTTACCATCTGTCAGCGCCTCCGGCGGGATGACCGCACCGCTGACATTCCGGTTTTAATGCTCACGGCCCTCAGTCAAACGCAAAATAAGGTGGAAGGCTTCAACGCAGGTGCCGATGACTATTTGACCAAACCCTTTGAGCTGGAAGAAATGCTAGCCCGGGTGCGCGCTTTGCTCCGGCGCACCGATCGCATTCCCCAGGCGGCTAAGCACACCGAAATTCTAAGCTATGGGCCGTTAACCCTGGTGCCTGAGCGCTTTGAAGTTCTCTGGCTCGAAAAAGTCATCAAACTGACCCGTCTGGAGTTTGAGCTACTGCACTGTTTACTACAGCGGCATGGCCAAACCGTTTCCCCCAGCGAAATTTTGCAGGAAGTTTGGGGGTATGACCCCAATGACGACATCGAGACAATCCGGGTGCATGTCCGTCACTTACGCACGAAGCTAGAACCCGATCCGAGACATCCCCGCTTTATTAAGACGGTGTATGGCGCGGGCTACTGTCTAGAATTGCCCAATTCCTCGACGGAAGCGGAATTTGCCGCAGTGGCAGGGTCGGAAGGGGACGCCCCGTCAACGGCGACCTAGCAGATGATCTAGCAAAAAGGTCTGGCCTGACCGTTGGGGCAGGTTACGGTGCAGGATTCTGAGGCAGGGACTGTAGTTCATTGATGGGGAAGCGATCAATGAGGGCCACTGCCCGTCGGGCATTCAGGCGCAACTCCTCGGAGAGATAGGGGATATGAGGAATCTGAGATAGCAAGTCAACGGTGCGGCGCAGTAGCCTGACAATATCGCCTTCATCCAAGCTGATGCTGGCACAGAGGTCTGTCCAGGGGGTGTCCAGTGCCCACTGTTCTACGATGCCAATCAGCTCCGTTTCGAGCCACACCGGAATGGCCGTGCCCTCCCGATACTGACTTTGAATCAGCTGCCGTCGGATGGGTCTGAGGGCCGTGAGGGCTTCTTGAACGGCGGGAGAAATGGAGTGATGACTCCAGCTGTCAGAGCGGTTGTTCTCGGAGACAAGGGCCGCGCAGACCGCCGCAAAATGATGGGGTGCTAAGCGATCTAAACTGCCAGAACGCAGGGCCAAGGCTAGCCAAAGTTCGTTTTCCCCCCGGAGCAGGGCCGCTGTTTTACCGAGGGGCGTGGGACAGAGATCCTCTAAGGCTGCGAAGTGCTGCAGAATTGTGACCAAACACAGAAAGTCTTGCCAGCGCTGGTGCATCTGATGATTGAGCTTGGTCTGGCGATCGCAGAGCTGGTTTTGGAGTCGCTCTACGCGGTGCTCAAGCCGCAGTAGCGTGCCATGATGCTTGCGGTTGGCATGGGCCGGGTGCGTTTCGAGCTGGGTCTGCACCGCCTCAACCCGCTGCTGTTGGGCAATCACTTCGGGTTCCGGAGCCCAGGCTGGTGGCGGCAATTTTTCGCCCAGGGTAGCCGTATGGGGCTCCCCGGTATGAAAACGCTGATTCTTCTGGGGCCATTCCGACGGGATTTCGGCCAGCAAAGCAGTGACGGTCATGGGCGATTCAGGATGGATTGCTAAAATATCGCGATGGGTAACAACCAGCCAAGTATTGTTTTGACAGAAGCTGATGTAATGGGGAATTTGGCCATGCCCCGGTGTGGATTTGACAAAAACAGCGCTCAGAATGAACTGGGGGTCTGGAACAGGAGCAGGTGACTTGGCTCCTGGATGGGTTTTCACGGTCAGCAGGGTGCCGGGGATCATCTGCTCAAGGCGGGGTACGAGTTCGCGGAGGCGGTTCTCTTGGGCCTGATGCTCTAGGATTTTCAGCAGCCGCTGTTCTTCTTTTAAGCGACCCTTGAGTTTGTTGTACTGCTGAATGTCAGCGAGATTGACGGTGCTTAGCTTTACTTGCGCTGCTTCAATCTCGCGCGCTAGGTCGTCAATGGCCTGCTGTTGAGGGGCAAGCTGCTGCATGGCAATATATTGTCCAAAGCTGCGTTCAATCAGGGCCTTGGCTTCCTCTAGGGTGCGGGTTTGGAGCAGGTTAAGCACCATCCCGTAGCTGGGCGTAAATTGGCTGACCAAGGGGTCAGCCCCAATGGTAGCGAGATAGGCGGCTTCCTTCGGCCCTTCAAAGGCAGTTTGCAGGGTAACCACATGCCCTAAGCTATCCATCCCGCGACGGCCTGCCCGCCCAGCCATCTGTAAAAATTCCGAGGCGGTTAAGAGGCGATGACCCAGGTCGGTTCGTTTAGACAGACTGGAGATGATGGTGGTGCGAGCGGGCATGTTAATACCAGCGGCCAGGGTTTCGGTGGCAAAAATCACCTTAACCAGTCCCTGCTGGAAGAGTTCCTCGGTCAGGCTTTTCCAGGCGGGTAACAGCCCCGCGTGGTGGGCAGCGATACCACGGCGAATACCCCCGAGTATGGGCGATCGCGCGAGATCCGGGTAACTCTTGAGAAACTGGTCGAGGTGCTGTTCGAGCTGCTGCGATTCGGTCGGGGTGAGCACCGTGAGGCCCTGAGTTGCCTCCACCGCCTTATCACAGCCCCGCCGACTGAATAAAAAATAAATGGCTGGCAGCATCTCGCGGGCTTGGAGGGCTTCGATGATCGTGCGGGGGGGAGGTGCCACTGAGCGCGACCGTCGCGATCGCCCAGAGCCCTTGGGCTGCTTGGATGGCACTGTTCTCAGTCGCGGGTTGAGCTTGGTTTGCTGGCGATTGAGGAGCGGAAACAGTCCCTGAGCGGTGCCAAAGTGGAAGCAGAGGGGAACAGGTCGCCACGTCGAGTCCACGAGCTGGGTGGAACCATGCACCCAATTAATCCAGTCTGTGAGCTGCCCAGCATTGGCAATGGTGGCGGATAGGGCAATGAGCTGAATTTCAGGCGGACAGTAAATAATTGCCTCTTCCCAAACCGTGCCGCGCTGGCGGTCATTCATGTAATGACATTCATCCAGAACAACTGCAGCCACAAGGTCGAGGGAGGTTTCTAATTCATCGACGAGGGTGCCGTACAAAATATTCCGGAAGATCTCGGTCGTCATGACGAGGATGGGAGCGGTGCGATTGATGCTGACATCTCCCGTCAGCAGGCCAACATTCCCCTCCCCAAACTGTGCGCGGAAATCCCGCAGCTTTTGGTTCGAGAGTGCCTTCAAGGGTGTGGTGTAGAACACCCGCTGGCCCTGGGCCAGGGCGCGGGCGATCGCATATTCGCCAACGAGGGTTTTTCCAGACCCCGTTGGGGCCACCACCACCACCGACTGCCCCGCGTTGAGAGCCGCGATCGCATCTTGCTGGAAAGCATCAAGTTGAAATGGGAAAAGCGTGGATAAGTCCACAGTTGCTGAAGAAGACACGAGCGCGCACTCAAAGTAACATCTGTATCTAGGGTGATGGCGGTCTAGGGCTCTCGGCAGCTGAACCATCAAAAACAGACCAGACCGTGGGGCGACGCTAAACTGACAAGGCCCAATCTGCGCCGCTAAGCCCAGTGGCGTGAATCCACCCTGGGTTGTCGTCGCAGTCTTCGTTTTATTCTATAGTGCTCTTCACAGACGCAGTGAAAAGCGGGAGCTGTCTTTGGAAGACAGCTCCCGCTCTCACGCATTGACGACCTGTACTAAAATCGTGCCTGAGCCATCACTTGAGTAACACTTCGCCATTGATCATCCGCTGGGCTGCATCGAGGAGTGCCTCTTCCAGGTAGGGCTTGGTGAAGTAGCCCTTGGCTCCGAGATCCACCGCCATCTGTTTGTGGCGAGAAGCCCCCCGAGAGGTTAACATCGCCACCGGCAAGTCCTGGAGGTCTTCATCCTGCTGTAGCCGGGACAACAGTTCCAGTCCATCCATCCGGGGCATTTCAACATCGCAGAAAACGACATCACAAGGCAGTCCTGACCGCAGTTTTTCCCAGGCCTCCTGGCCATCGCGGGCCTGTTCCACTCGGTAGCCGACCTTGCTAAAGGTCATCGAAAGCAGTTCGCGAACCGTAATCGAGTCATCCACAATTAGAACCATGGGCTCTGCCTGAACTTCTTCCATCTGGAGGTCAGGAACACCCTGCCAGAATTTATGGGTGACTTCCAGCCGATCAAGGGAGAGTTCCACCAGCTCAAGGACATCCGCAATCGGCATGACTCGTCCGTCCCCTTGCACCGTCACACCAGCAATGCCGACGGGTTTGGGCACAGGCCCCACCAGCTGTTTAATCACGATTTCCTGCTCGCCGAGCACATCATCTAGCTGGAGGGCAACCAGATCATCTCCACTCCGGAGAATCACCACTGAAACCTTATCGGTTGTTGTCTGGCTTTGATACCCACCGCGTCGAACGCTCCGGTTGTAGGGCAGCAATTGATTCAGCGGCTTGCACAATAAGCGGCGATCGCGCCATTGCACATAGGTTTTATCATCCTCATGCAGGACTTGCTCCTTCGCCATATCAATCACGTCCTCAACCCCATCAATGGGGAACGCAATGCTATGTCCCTGGTGCACGCAACACAGCGCTTTGGTAATGCTGAGGGTTAAGGGTAAGCGAATGGTAAAGGTTGTGCCCTTTTGAGGCGTGGAATCCGTATTGATGACACCACGAATTTCGCTAATGTAGCTGCGGACAACGTCCATCCCCACACCTCGCCCTGCCAACTGATCCGCCTGATCATTGGTCGAAAAGCCAGATTGGAACAGAAGATTGTAGGCTTCTTGGCGTGACAATTGCGCGGCTTCCTGGGCGGTGAGCAGCCCATTCTCAACGGCCTTGGACTTCACCCGCTCCACATCAATCCCGGCACCATCATCCGTAATGGAAATAATGGTTTGATTTCCTTGGTAAAAGGCCCGGATCCGAATGTGTCCTTCCGGATTTTTGCCCAATGCCTGTCGCGTTTCCGGAGACTCAATGCCGTGGTAGATCGCATTGTTCACCAAATGGGTGAGGGGGTCGTAAATACGCTCAAGGATTCCCTTATCAATCAGGGTATCTTGACCCTCAATGTCCAGTTGAGCCTGCTTGCCACATTTAAGGGAAATATCACGCACCGCACGCGGTAGCCGCTCAGCAATTTGCGAGAATGGAATCATCCGAGCCTGGGTCAACCCTTCTTGCACCTGGGTCGTGACCTGCCGAAACATGCGGGTGACCTGCTCGTTTGCATTGACAACAAACTCAATATCGGCGGCGGCTTCCCGGACTCGAACGATCCGTTCAATCATCTCCTGGGATAGGGTATGGAAGCCTGTAAAGCTGTCCATCTCCAGGGCATCAAAACTGTAGCCACTGGCATGACCATCCCCCGCTTGTTTCTCCATCAGCGCGACCCCTTGTCCGGCGGCCGTTCCCGAGCGCTGGGAGGCGCTCAATAGAGAGCCTTCCAAAAGGGAGCGTTCGTACAGATCCTGCATTTTCTGGCCCAGTTCATTCAGCTGCTGAACCTGGAACAGCAAGTTCTCTAAGAATTGTCTGGAGCGATCTTGGTTATCTTCAAGGGTGTTGCGGTTGACCACCAGTTCACCAATCTGGTTGCTCAAGTTATCCAGCTGCTTGAGCGGCACCTTCATGGTCTGAGTACTGCTTCCTCGACGCACAGCCCGAGCTGGAGTCTTAGCCCGATTGGGTTGTGCAGAGGTGGAGCCTGCGATTGTGCGGGCATTATCCCCTAACAACCGCTCGAGATCTTCAAATTCATCAACCTTGGTTTCGGGTTGAGCTGTGTCAACTGCGGGTTCTGGTGCTGTGTGTACAGCCTCGGCCTCATCGTCGGCGAGCAAGGCTGCCAGTTCACCAAAGTCGGCAACCCGTTCGGGGGCAGCAGGTGTGATTTCAGGCGCAGAGGCTGCGGGGCTAGCAGCAGGCTCTTCCAGGAGTTCGTCTAGGAAGAAATCAAAGGAAGATTCAGCAGCAACAGCTGTATTTGTCCCTTCAGCTTCCGAGGCATCAAATAGGCCAGACCAGTCAATGTCAGCTTCAGTTTGAGCTGGAGCAGCTTGGGGAACGAGACTTAAGAGCAACTCTGAAGGCGTCACGGCCCACTGATGCCCTAAAACCTGGTCTCGCGCTGCCTTGAGTTCAGGAATGATGACAGCGGCAAGGGTCGACAATGAATTTTGAGACTCGGCGATCGCATCACTGACCAGTAGCACCAGCGTTTGCCAATGCTCCAGGTTAAGCTGAGTTCCGATTTCGCTGAGTTGGGCACAGACTTCCTGCAAAGATTGACGGGTGGTGGTCGTATCCTCTCTTTGGAACAGCGGCAGCATCCTGCGGAGGAGCAGCAAAATATCAGTGGAGAATACCGCAACCACTTCCTCGGGTGTAACGGCCTGAGGCTGCGCCTGGGCCACTGCGACTTCAGAGGCTTCAACCGTGACCCCAGTCAATTGGGACAGATGTGACTGCAAGTCAGCAAAAACTGGCTCCACTTCGTGAAGCATCCGCTCTGAAAGGTCTTCAGACAGAGAGAGTGACGACTCCAGCTCCTCAGTCAGGGCGCTGAGGGCATCAAAACTCTTGAAAAATAAAGACTCTAGCTTTTGATCGACCTGAATCGGATGTTCTTTGAGAACCTTGAAATAATCCTCTAGGCGATGCGCGATGTGCTGCATACTGTGAATACCCAGCATCGCGGCCCCCCCCTTCACCGAGTGGGCGGCCCGAAAGACCTCGTTCATCATTTCGGGGTCATCGACCACCGTCTGTAGACTGAGCAGACTACTCTCAATTGTGGCCAGGTGTTCCTTCGCCTCCTCAATGAAGTAACCGAGGATTCTCTGTTGTTCGGGCTGCATGATCATCCCCCTAGGATGTCCTTGTCTTAATAACGTTTACGAGATGAAATGGTGTTGGAAAAGGCGCCTTAGCTGAATTCAGTACCCTCGACCTTAAATCGTTCAACCGAGGATTGCAGATCGCGAGCTACACCCACCAGATTTCGCAGTGAATCTGACACCCGTTGAGATTCCTGAGAGGTTTCTTGAGCCGTTAACTCAACGTTCTGCATAACCTGGGCAACATAGCGCGAAGTTTCCGTCTGCTCAGCTGTGGCTCGGGTAATGGAGCTAACGAGCTGGGTGATTTGCTCGGAGACTTGAATGATGTCTTCCAAGGACTCCTTGGCTTGTTCAGCCCGTTGCGTTCCCTCAATAACCTGTTGCGTTCCTTCCTCCATAGCCGTCATTACAGAGCCAGTTTCACCCTGAATCTGTAGCACGATCTGCTCAATTTCTTTAGAAGCTTTGGCGGCTCGGTCAGCCAGCTGACGCACTTCATCAGCAACCACCGCAAACCCTCTACCCGACTCGCCCGCTCGTGCTGCTTCAATACTGGCGTTCAAAGCGAGCAGGTTCGTCCGCGATGCAATCTGGGAAATCAAACCGACAATTTTTGAAATTTCCTGGGAGGATTCAGCCAGTCGCTTCACCTTACGCGTGGTTTCAGCAACCGTTTCTCGAATCTGCAAAATGCCCGCCACCGTGCTTTCCACTGATTTGCCCCCGCGCAGAGCCGCTTCTGAGGCTCGGTGGGCGACTTGGTCTGCAGCCCGGGCACTTTCAGCCACTTCCTGAATGGAAGTGGTCATCATCTGAACTGAATTTAAGGTGGCTGCCAGCTCCTCTGCCTGCCGCAAAGCATCTGAAGAAAGCCCACGGGCAAACTCTTCATTCTCAGCAGCTCCCCGGTTCACTTCTCGGGCCGCGACTTTGACCTGTTTAACAATTTTCTGAAGATTGTAGATGGTCAAGTTAAAAGAGTCCGCGACGGCACCGAGGATATCGGCTGTGACCTCTGCCTGCACGGTCAAGTCACCGCGAGCCGCTCCTTCTACGTCATCTAGCAGGCGAATAACCTGCCTTTGCAAGTCTTCTTTTGCCTTTTCTTGCTCACCAGCCTTTCGTTGGGCCTCACTAGTCGTGGACTCAATAAACTGCGTCATCTGGTTAAAGCTTTTTGCCAAATGACCAAATTCATCGCTTGAAAGCTCAATGGCTTTCACAGTCCAATCCCCTTGAGCCACAGCCCCTAATTTAGCCTGAAGGTCACTGGTCGATGCCTTAATTTGCCGCGTCAAGACCTGCCCCAATGCCAGCGTTGTCAGCCCTCCGACCAGTCCTCCAGCTAAGGCACTGGGAGCCCAGGCACTTGCGGGAGCCTTGGCAATGCTGCCCATCAGCATCACGGCAGCTCCAGTGGTGATTCCAGTAGAAGCTGCCATAATCAGCTGTTTCTTCTGCAGCGGTGCATTCTCAAAGGGCGCAAGTAGAGGCATGCGACGGGAGGATACATTCAGAGCGGCTGCCTTTTCCGACTTCTGGGATAGGCTCATCGATTGAGCCACTGCACCATACCCCGCAACGGCTCCACCTTCCTCAGCTGCGGATGGAGAAAAGGCATTGTCCTGATCTGGGGTAGCGCCCTCTTCAACTTCCGCTGGGTCTTCTACAACACCGGGCATCAGATTAGTATCTAAGCCAAAGTCAGCGACGGTGTTCAGGGGAGAATCGTCGTCAAAATCAGATAAATCGGCATGATCCTCGAGGTTATTGAGGAAATCGCTGAACTCGCCGCCATCGAAGGAGGGGGCGTTGACATTGTCATTCATTGCCCCATCCGCCGGATGCTGGTCGGGAATATCGAGAACATCATCTGAGTCTGTTTCTAGGTATGATGAGTCCAGCTGTTGTCTAGCGAGATCATCGGGGGATTGATTGGCTGGCATGGCGGTGTTCTCTGACATTTGTGAATTCTTTTTACCCATGAGTAGTGTGATGTCTTCATCATCATCAAGAAAGAGGTCTGAGTCTGAACTCAAATCAGCGGCTGGCGCTATGCCCAACTCATGAGCATGATTGTGCATCGCAGTCTGTGGCGCTGGGGCCTGACTGTAGGCTGTTTCTGAGTCGATGTATGATGATGCCAGTGCTGCGCCTGCAATCTTTGAAGTCGGACTAGCCTGCGAGAGTGCCCCCATCTGAAGTTGAGTTTGATCTTCTACTTCGTCAAAAAGTTCTGGATCTAAATGGCCTGACGAACGACTGTTCCCTGAAGATGGATATTCCTCATCTAACACTTGGGCAATGTCAGAAAGACTACTTTGAGCACAGTTCAATAGCTCAGGATCCTGAGTGAAGTGTAAAACCTGTTGGTAATGTTGTTGAGCCGTGTCATACTGCTTCAGGCAGCTATAAATGTGACCGCACAGCAACTGTAGGTTAGGATCGTCGGGAGCTTCTGTAATGAGTGAGTCTGCCAATGCAGCTGCATCAGTGTAGTGACCCTGCATGTAAGCACTCACTGCTTGTTGATACTGTTGTGCATATTGAGTACTGAATGCCATCGAACTGCTCCTGACAGTGCATTTATGAAAGTGGTTTAAGGGGCGAGGTGGTGAGGTCGAGGATGAAATCAATCTAAGTAGATGAGGCTATACACACAGAAACTTTTAGCTAAAGTCAAGATAAATCCTTGATGTGAATGTATCAGCATATTCGGTTTTCTGGCCATGAGAGACAATATTCTCAGGCAGCCCAGCGGGCGGAGCGCAAGATGGCTGTTGGCTCTAGCAACCGAATGGGTTTTTCGGTGAGCCCTTGCCATTCTCCTTTTAAGAAAGGTGACATGCTGTCAGAAACATCAGAGATAGGTGAAATGACATCCATGTTGAGCCATTCCATCCCTTTGACACTTTCGACGGCGAGTCCGACCATTACGTCCTGGGATTCAATGACGATGATAGACAGTTCAGATCTATCTACATTTAGAGACTTACTGCTGCCGAGAAACTGACCAATATCGGTGACCCAAATGACCTGACCCCGGAAGTTCAGTACACCCATTAAAATAGGCGAAACGTTAGGAATCGGCGTAATCTGCGCTGAGTCTATCGACAGCACTTCTCGAATTCCCATGGCGGGCAGGGCAAATTCTTCCTTCATGTCGTTGAAAAAACGCAGATAAAGATCGCCCTCTGGGTTTTGGATAGAGGTAAAGGGTGAAAACTCTTCCCTCTCTTCTAAATCCGGCACGTCTGGCTCACTAAACATCAAGACTCACCTGCTAATAAATTCTCAATGGTAGATAGAAATTCTTCAGCCTTGAAGGGCTTGGCTAGATAGGCATCGGCACCTTGTTTCATTCCCCAATACCGATCAAACTCTTCCGTTTTAGAGGAACAAATCACGACAGGGACATGTTGGGTCTTGGGGTTGGTTTTTATGCTCCGGCAGACTTCATATCCATTCATGCGAGGCATGATGATGTCGAGCACAACAATGTCGGGCTGGAGATGCTGAAGCTGTTCTAACGCCTCAATACCATCCGTTGCAATGCATACAGTATGCCCCGAATGCTCCAGCGTGCTACTCATGAGTTGACGCTGGGTCATGCTGTCATCCACAATCAACACTTTAACCATGACTTAATCCCTGGTTTGTGTGATTTTCATTGATTTGAACGAGGTTCTTCACGATAGTTAAGGGAGAATTTGACGCTACAGTTGATACTAAACGCATTGTCCCAGGTGAATCTTGGGAGCGGTGATCATATCACTGCATCTGTATGAGCCTAAAGAACTAGGCAAGCTAACCAGCTAGTGTCGTTTCGCAGAGAAACTGTGCACAGCTGAACTTATGCTTGCCAATTTAGAGTACCCGAGTTTAATAGGCAATTTACTTATTTGTGTATATGTCTTTGGCTAAGGCGTGATGCAGCGGAGAGGATTGGGTGCAGGCTGAAGGATGACCCCGTTGCGGGCCTAGAGCCGGGGAGTGCGAATCAGGTGGGGGCAGTGAAGGGGAGACGCGCGCTAAGTTCTTGCCGAGGGTGCTTCAACGGCGAGCGATTCAAGATAGAATAAGCATCGTGTGACGATCAAGAATGCTGACTTAATTTTGTATGGATATCCTGACATTAGGCTGGGTTTCGGTGCTGACGCTGTTTACGTTTTCAATTGCGATGGTTGTTTGGGGCCGTCACGGCATGTAAGTTGTTCTGACTCACGAATTGATTCAGGTTGCAATTTTAATTGTGGAAAATACAGTGTTAAGCGTGCTGTCTCTGGGAGTGTTCAGCATGCTCATTTTTGTTACTCTCGGGGTGGTGTATCTGACGCTGTCTGAATGGCGCGATCGCCGTCGTACTGAGGAAGAGAGACGGTCTGCACGTCGCCGATAGAGCTGCCGATATAACTATGGTTTGTATTCAGGAGACCTTGAAGCATCGCATTCAAGATGCCTTGGCCTTGGCTTTTGGTGAGTCGTTTGCGATGATTGACCCCTTGGTGGGGGTCGCGACAAACCCTAAGTTCGGTGACTATCAAGCCAATGTGGCCCTCTCGCTGGCCAAACAGGTGGGTCTACCGCCACGAGAGGTGGCCGCAAAAGTTATTGAACAGCTTGCTGTGGCGGATCTATGTGAGCCGCCTTCGGTGGCTGGGCCAGGGTTTATTAATTTACGGTTGACCCCAGCCTACTTGGTGAAGCAGCTGGCTCAGATTTACGGGGATGCGCGATTAGGGGTGGATCCGGTGCCGGAGACACTCCGGGTTGTGGTTGATTTTTCTAGTCCCAACATTGCCAAGGAAATGCATGTGGGCCATCTGCGCTCCACGATCATTGGGGATGCGATCGCCCGCATTTTAGCGTTCCAGGGCCATGATGTCCTGCGGCTAAACCATGTCGGGGACTGGGGCACCCAGTTTGGCATGCTCATTGCCTATTTGCGAGAGGTTTGCCCAGAAGCCCTCACCACCTCCGATGCGATTGATCTGGGGGATTTAGTTGCGTTTTATAAGAAGGCAAAGCAGCGCTTTGATGAGGACGAGGCTTTCCGAGAAACTGCCCGTAATGAGGTAGTGCATCTCCAGGCGGGGAATACCCAAACAATTCGAGCCTGGCAGCTGTTGTGCGATCAGTCGCGCCGAGAGTTTCAAGTGATCTATGATTTACTGAACATCGAAATTACAGAGCGGGGCGAGTCGTTTTACAATCCACGGTTGCCGGAGGTTCTGACGGGGCTACGGGAGGCTGGGCTGCTCGTGACCGACCAGGGGGCGCAGTGCGTTTTCTTGGAAGGATTTACCAATAAGGAAGGTGCGCCGCTGCCGCTGATTGTGCAGAAATCTGACGGGGGCTATAACTATGCCACGACAGATTTAGCTGCGCTGCGCTATCGCATTCAGGTCGATCGGGCTGATCGGATCATTATTATTACCGATGCTGGACAGTCCACCCATTTCACCCAGGTGTTTCAGGTGGCCCGTCGGGCGAACTGGGTGCCAGAGTCGGTGACGTTGACCCATGTGCCCTTCGGTCTGGTGCAGGGTGAGGATGGCAAAAAGCTGAAAACGCGCTCTGGTGAAACCGTGCGCCTGCGAGACTTGCTGGATGAGGCGATCGCCCGATCTCGGGCGGATTTAGAACAGCGGCTGGCAGCAGAGGAGCGTTCCGAGACGCCTGAATTTATCGAGACGGTTGCTAGAACTGTGGGCATTGATGCCGTCAAGTATGCAGATCTAAGCCAAAACCGCACCAGTAACTATATTTTTAGTTACGACAAGATGCTGTCACTTCAGGGCAACACGGCCCCCTACATGCTGTACGCCTACGCCCGCATTCAGGGGATTAGCCGCAAAGGGTCAATCAATCTGGCCACGATGGAGGTTGATCGGGCGATTGTCCTTGAAGACGAAACTGAATTTGCCCTGGCTAAGCATGTGCTCCAGCTCTCAGAGGTACTGGCCCAGGTGAGTCAAGACCTATTGCCGAATCGTCTATGTCAGTATCTGTTTGAGCTGAGTCAGAAATTTAACCAGTTTTACGATCGTTGTCCGGTACTCCAGGCTGAAGAGCCGACCCGTACCTCGCGTTTGATTCTTTGTTCGCTGACGGCCCAGACGCTGAAGCTCGGTTTGTCCCTGCTGGGCCTATCTGTTTTAGAGCGGATGTAGGGAGAGTTCTAAGTTTTGAATTTTGAGTTTTGAGTTTGCAGCATCACGCATAATTTAGAGCTCAAAACTTAAAACTTAAAACCTAAAACTGAAAGCGCTCTTTCCCTAGCCGTGACAGAGATCTCAGCCATCTGAGCGGGCTAGGTTGAAAAACTTGGTTTGGCTGGGCTGGAACAGCAGCTTTACTGTCCCAACAGGGCCGTTTCGGTGTTTGGCTATGATGAGTTCGCAAATGCCCTTCTCAGGACTATCCGGATTGTAATAATCGTCTCGATACAGCAGCACAATCAAATCGGCATCCTGCTCAATGGCACCAGATTCACGCAGGTCTGACATCAGAGGCCGTTTATTGGTACGGGCTTCAACGCCCCGGCTGAGCTGCGAGAGGGCAATGATGGGAACGTTCAACTCTCGGGCTAAGCCCTTGAGGGAGCGTGTAATGCGCGAGAGTTCCTGCACGCGGCCATCGGTAGCGTCACCGCCGCCCATCAGCTGCAAATAGTCCAGCAAGATGAGCCCGAGCCCTTCCGGTCGCTCTGCCTGTAGCCGTCGGGCATTGGAACGCAGTTCGTTGATGCTGGGGTTGGGAGAGTCGTCGATATAGATGGGCAGTTGGGATAGGGTGCCAATGGCCCGACTTAGGGGTTCCCACTGGCTTTCATGGATACGCCCGGAGCGTAAATAGTTGCTGTCAATTCCCGACTCGCTGGCCAGCAATCGCTGGACGAGCTGCTCCTTGGACATCTCCAGGCTAAAGACCGCCACTCCTAACCCGTGAATTTCGGAAATTTGGCGGGCAATCTGCACCGATAGGGCGGTTTTGCCCATGGAGGGACGGCCCGCTACGATCACCAAGTCTGAGCGCTGAAAGCCTTGGGTCATGCCGTCTAGATCGTAGAAGCCGCAGGAAAGCCCCGGCAACACTTCCCCCAGCGATCGCTGTTCGAGTTCGGCAAAGGTGCTGGCTAAAATTTCTTCAGTGGGGACTAGCCCTTGCCGAACCCGGTCTTGGGTCACGGCAAAAATTTGCTCTTCGGCGTAGTCGAGAACGGTTTCCAGCTTTTTACTGGTGTTATAAGCCGCCCGCGCAATGTCGTTGGTAACCTTGATCAGCTGCCGCCGGAGAAACTTGTCTTTAACAAGTGTCCCATACTGATCCACATTGACCGCGCTGACCGTGCGATCGACCAGCTGGGCAAGCTGACTCTGCCCCCCAACTTTGTCTAACAGATTATGATCCTGAAGCCAGGCCGTCACGCACATGATATCCGTGGGACTACCCTGGGCATGGAGCGCCAAGGCGGCCCGGTAGATATCCTGGTGCGTGCTCAGGTAAAAGGCATCAGGTGTCAGCACATCAGCGACACGGCCAATGGCTTCGGGGTCTAGCAGAATGCCACCGATAATCAGCTCCTCTGCTTCAACATTCTGGGGCGGCAGATATTCTGTTTCGGGCTGAAAATTCAGGTCATGTACCATGAACTGTCGGAACCTAAGGGACAGAATGCAGCAGAGTCTGGCGATCGCCGCTGACTAGGCTTCGGGGGTTACTTCAATCGTGAGCGTAGCGGTGACTTCCGCATGCAGCTTCAGATCGACGGTGTAGGTACCCAGTTTGCGAATTTCGGGCACCGTCAGGTTGCGTCGATCCACTTCAAGGCCACTGGCTTCTTGAATGAGGGCGGCAACATCTGCAGCGGTGACGCTGCCGAAGAGGGTTTCCTCTTCACCTGCTTTTTGGGTGATGGTTAGGGTGCCTAATTTCTCAAGCTTCAACTTTTGGGCTTCGGCTTCTTTTTGTAATTCAGCTTGCCGCTTTTCTGCCTCGGCGCGGCGACGTGCCACTTGCTTGATGACGCCGGGGGTGGCGTGGAATGCAAGCCCTTGGGGAAGCAGGAAGTTACGGGCATACCCTGGGGCGACTTCAACTAAGTCTCCCATTTTGCCCAGTTTGTTGACGTATTCGTTTAAGACCAGCTGTACTCGTTTTGCCATTTTTTTTCCCTGTGCCAATCAGGTTCACGAAAGCATTTGAACATCTGATCATACCTAACCGCTGTTCACTCTGGCAATGGACATTCAAGGTCACGTCAAGAGAAACCCGTAGAATATCTTGCCGAATGCCTTGCCAGTGCGTCTCTGCCGCGACTGGATACAGGCCAGATTGAGGCTGGAAAAGCACTCTCTTATACGGTTCGGTGCCAAGTTTCAGCTCGGGTGCAGTCGCTGATACTGCACGAGGTAGTCAAAGAGAAATTCCATCACTTCCACCCGATTGCGCGCTTCAGAGGGCGATCGCCCCCAAACCGTGACGCCATGATCGCGAATCAGGCAGGCGGGCACCTGCGGAGGCTGTTTCTGAAATTGGGCGGTCATCTCTGCTGCGATCTGGGGCACCTGGCTGTGGTTGGGAAAAACATCGAGAAAGACCTGGGGGTTTTCATCCCAAATGCCGATTCCTTTGATCATTTCCAGGTTGGGGAGCTGAATCCGGTTCAACTTGGCCCCCTGAGAAACCAGGCTAGCGGCAACGGAGTGGACATGATAGCAAGCCTGGGCCTCTGGAAAACAGCGGTAGATGGCCTGATGAATACTGGCTTCAGCGGAGGGATTAGCTTCAGGGGTAGGCTGTACCAGAACTTCCCCGGAGCGGGCAATCTGCACAAACTGCTCGGGACTGAGTTCCCCCTTGGCACAGCCACTGGCGGTAATCCAGAAGCGATCGCCTGCGATCCGGGCAGACAGATTGCCCGCCGTCCCTAGCATCCAGCCCCGGCGATGAAAGTCCTGGGCATGGCGGATGAGGGTGGGTCTAGGGTCGGGTTGTGGTTCTGGGGTTGCTAGATTGAGGGACTCTTCATGACTGAGCATGTTGGGCAGTGAACTCTCTGCGATGTGACAAACCGCCGCAAGCCAAAGGGCGATCGCGGGTGCAATGGAAAAGCTTTAGGGGCAACTTAGTCCATTGTGTCAGTCTAGGGGGTATGGGCGGCAGGAGGTTTTGGATTTATATCGCTTTATTGATTGGGTTATGGTTTTATCCAGAGTCAGTTGAGCGGGAGTGTTGGCGGGAAATTCAAGCGTTTGAGGAGGAACGGAGGGTGTCGTATGTAACCAATGCGGAACGGTTTGGAATTGAGAAAGGGATGGAGCAAGGTGCAGTTCAGGAAGCGCGATCGCTCATCCTCCGTCAACTCAACCGTCGCGTTGGACTGATTGCCCCTGCTCAGAAAACGACCATCCGTAATCTTTCTCTGGAGTTACTGGAAGAATTGGGTGAGGCACTGCTGGACTTTACGGTTGCCTCAGATCTTGAAGACTGGCTCCAGAGCCATTCTTAAAACGATCGCTTTTACATTGCCAACTGAGCGATCGCCCCACCCCAAACACTATGCTCTTGGCGATCGCCACTGCTAGAGAGGCTGCTATCCCCAATCTCTCTCAGGGAAACCTATTAAAGCTGTAGGTATGGCATAAAGTATAAGTATTCTGGAACTATCTGGTGTTACCAAATTAGAGGCTTCGTCTCATTTTTCCAAAACAACCATCTACGATTTTCTAAATGTTGACTGTTGCCAATCTGATAAGAATTTTGTTTATCTGCATTTAGTTTAATAATTGAGAGGAAACCAGCACAGGTTCCACTTACTAGCTTTGTGCCATCTTGGGATATGTCAAGAGAATCAACAGTAGAGCCTATAAAATGTTGCCACCTAGGAATACCATCAAAACTAAATGCACGGACATATCCATAGGCATCTCCAACCATAAACTCATCACCATGACTGATGCCTGTGTATACTCTAGCCTCGTCATCTAGTTCTAAAATGAGTTCATCGTATAAATCTGCTTCTGTTTTCGAAGCAGATAGTAAAGAAATTGGTACACCGATCGTGCTGCCATTGTATAAATGGCACGAGTTAAATGCAATCATGTTATCGTCAGGGCCGAAAAGTGCATAGTGAGGATATTCACTTTGTGGATCAATGTTGTATATAAGCGATAGATGCTCGTTAAAGATCTGATGAGTAGTGTCTTGAGCACCAATAGCAATGTATTGCCCATCTTTGGAAATTGCCCCATGCTCCATAAACAATTCTATAGTCAACTCATTTTGTGGATATTTTTCCTGAAGCAATGCAAAATCCTTTGTCAGCTCGTCCTCAGTTGGAAGTAACCGATGTGCAAATGAGGAAGTCAAAACGAAAATGCCTTTGCTTGAAACAAGCAAAACACGCTGACCATCAGGAAAGGGTATGAGCTGGGTAGGTTTCGGCGGTGTGTTTAACGGTTTTACTTCCACTTCTTGGGGGATACCTTCCAATCCAGTAGGCCATGGACAGAACGCAACTTCAGGACCATCCCAACCATCGACAACTTTGACTCCATCTTCTTGAGCGATCGCAAAGAATCGTCGATTTGGCCCTCGTCCAAAGAATCCTACATCCGCTAGCTCATGAACAACATCACCCATGATCTGAACGGTTCGCCCCTTTTCGAAGTGAGATCCAATACGGACAACAATTGAGTCATCAGGTAAAAAGTAAGCTATAGGTAAGCTCTGCCCATTTTCTTCTAGATGAGAGAGTAAAGGGCCATGCGCTGGTGGCCAATGTTCCCTGAGCTTATTGAAATCACCATTTTCATTCGCTAGTCGAATGGCATCTAATAGGGCTGGCACAAGATGGTCACGCCCTGGTTCCAATGGTTCTTCTCCCGCGACATCCCACCCATCACGTAAACCCTTGTCAATAAAAGTATTGACCGCAGTAGCATAAGCAAGTGTTTTACTCCGCCACTCTTTTTGATATTCTTGATTGAACATCTCAAATGTGTCTCTAATAAAGGACTATTAAAATTTATTTTTTTATAGAATATGTCTATGTTAACGGCCTAAAAATCAAGCCTTTTAATTGATATTTTTCTACTCTGTCCCTAAATTCTTGAGAAACTACTATATGGTGCGCTCTTGAAAGGAAGAAAATGTTGCATCCTGAAATCATTTCTTCTTTAAATACATAAGATTCTACACCGATCATTTCTGCAGTTCTGGCATGATAGGACGATTTATCATAGTCAAGGCAATCAAAAATTTTCTTGATTACAAGGAGAAAAAAAAACTTACTTTCAGATCGAAGAGTAGCCAGTTCAACATCGTCTTTAATCAAAGGCTTCATGATCTCCCATGACCTATCAGTCAAAACTAAATCCCTCCCCATAAACCCATGAAAATCGCCAGAATTTCCTTGAGAAATCACATTGATATCAAATGATTTCCATTCTACGTCTTCTTTGAATCTATAATGTCTAGTGCTTATTTCCAGGAAAGACGGATAGTTTTCCTCGTTTGCCAACTGAACACAGTCATATTTGTCTGAGTCGGGAATTGGTTCGTACCACATATTTTTTGAATTAATAGTATTTTTATGAGAGATTACCATGTGCCATTTTTCATCTCTTGGCCAATTTTCTGTAATTCTGCTCTAGCCTCGTCGGGTGACAATTCTCTGATTCTACCAATAATTCTATTCGCTGCAGCCCTTGAATGAAGACCGGGACGTATATGCGAATCGAATCTTCCACGTTCGTTATTTAGGGAAACACCATTTGCAGCTTCATTAATGTCAATTCCTTTAGATGCCAAGAGAGCTCTGGCTTCATCAAAAGAGCCGTGTTTTCCCGCTACGATATGATGTGCTGCCCGACCTGGCAGTACAGGTCTACCGTCCTTAGCCATATTTTCTCTAAGAAATTTAGTGTCATATGGGAAAATATAGGCGATTAATTCATCTATTCCATAAATTTTTTGATGGCCTGTGTGAGATGGGATATCTAAACCTGGACTATCCCCAAATCCCCCTAATGGTTCGAGTCTCCAATCAAGTATGCGATCGATGATTGTTCCGGAATATTCAAAGCCTACACCCCCCTCACCAAACCCACCGAGTCGCTCAGGTTTATAGTCTGAGGTTGTGGTGTACATTACATAGGCAGTTGTAGCGAGTCTGCTAATAAGAGATATTGTGAAGGCTTGTTCTCCAGGGAGAGCAATAGAAAACCCACTTGGATCAATAAAACTCAGCGGGTTAGCGTGCCCATAGAGATCTATGCCTTACCCATAAGTCCTGGAAGTATTGCAACGATTGACTTTCAACT